>NZ_LT629778.1:2133541-2438333 GCF_900105485.1 Pseudomonas granadensis
TGGCGAACAGTTCGTAGGTGGTCAGGTAACCCTGCGGGTCGTTGTTGGCCAGAGTCTGGCGCAGCGCGGCGATCTGCGCCGGGTTGGCCGCCTGATATTCACGGCTGAACCAGCGTGACAGCGCCGCTTCGGCGTTGGCGTCCGGACCGTGTTCAGCGGCCTGCGCGGTACGCGCGATGACGCCGGCACGCTGCTCTTCGCTGCGGTTGAACACGCTGTTGAGCACCACCAGGCTTTGCAGGCGCTGCGGATAGTGCAGGGCAAACGCCCGCGCGACCAGGCCACCCATGGAGAAGCCGATCACCGCGGCCTGCGGCAGGTTCAGGTGATCGAGCAGTTCGAGCAACTGATCGGCGTAACCGAGCAGCTCGGTGCCGCTGGCCGGCCGCGGACTGGCGCCGTGGCCGAGCATGTCGTAGGCGATCACCTGATAGTCGCTGGACAGGCCAACGATCTGGCCGCCCCACATTTCTTTGTTCAGGCCCACGCCGTGGATCAAAACCACGGGCTGGCCTTGGCCGGTCGCCAGGTAACTGGTGCCAGCCGGGGTGAGTTCAGCGGTGAGCCGAATCATGGAGCGCTCCTGCAATGCCTTTTTATTGTGGTTACTGGGCTTTTTCGGCGGCCAGTTCTTCCAGATCGATGTAGCGGTTGCCGATGCGCGGGTGCAGGCGACCACCGTCGGCACAACCCAGCACCACGACGATTTCGTCGGCACGCGGGGCGTCTTCGATCTGCATTTCCAGGGTGATGTAGTGCGAACGCTGACCTTCGTCGTCCTTGTGCATCATCGGAATCTGGATCGAGGTGCCCGGGCCGCCGCGCTTGTTGGTGAAGCTCAGGTAGCTTTTGGCGTTGACCGCTTCGCGATAGTGGTTGCCGAAGCGCAGGGTGTGGATCACGGCGGAGGCGTGTTCGATCTCGCCGTCAGCGCCGACCACCGCGGCTTTGCCGTAAGCCTCGATCTTTTCCGCGCCGCCAATGATGCCGACCAGACGCTCGACCATCAGCGCGCCGAGATCGGAGCAGTTGGCGCGGATCTGCGGCTTGAGGTCTTCAACGAAACCGTTGCCCACCCAAGGGTTCTTCATCACCACGGCGAGGCCAACCATGGTCACAGGCTTGTCGGTGGCTTTGCCGCCTTCAATAAAGGTTTCTTCGACATAGCTGACGATCTTGCGGATTTCGAAACTCATGAGCTGCTCCGTAGGGGGATTGAGAGTGTCTGTGCGTCTGATGGTATACCATAATACCAATCGTGCAAGTCCCTCCACGCACTTTTGCCGCATCACCCCGGCGAATGGTCGTCTATTCAAATCCCGAAACTACCGCCACCCCCCTGTAGGAGTGAGCCTGCTCGCGATAGCGGTGTGTCAGCCAATGATTTGCTAACTGACACACCGCTATCGCGAGCAGGCTCACTCCTACACGGGGGAATGCGTCGGCGATGCGGTTAACAAAAGATAACGTGGCGCCGATTGTCAGACGTTTCGAAAGCCCGATAGGATGAGCCAGCTTCCGAAGGGGCTCTGGATGGCGGGTTTCAGGACTATGCTTCTGATCAGCCATCATCGCAGCACCCTTGCGGCGCCCTTGAAGGCCTGATGGCCCAACAATAATAAATAGGGGAAGGTCTATGAGTCGTTGCCGCCCGCCGGCGTTGCGCAACACCGCGTTGCTGGTCACAGCACTCTCTCTGCTGGGTTTTGCCACACTCTCGGCGCCCGTCATCGCCGCCGAGGCACCTGCCGATGGGGTGTATGCCACCGAATCGGCGAAGGCCGCGAAAAGCCTGATCCTCGATGTGGTCCATGCCGGCACGCGTCTGGTCGCAGTCGGTGACCGTGGGCACATTCTCTATTCCGATGACCAGGGCAAAACCTGGACCCAGGCCAAAGTGCCGACCCGGCAACTGCTCACCGCAGTGTATTTCGTCGACGACCAGCACGGCTGGGCGGTCGGCCATGACGCGCAGATCCTCGCCAGTGCAGACGGCGGTCTAACCTGGACCAAACAATTCGAAGACCTCAAACGTGAATCGCCGCTGCTCGACGTCTGGTTCAAGGACGCCAACAGCGGCTTTGCCGTGGGCGCCTACGGCACGCTGCTGGAAACCACCGACGGCGGCAAGGACTGGCAAGACGTCAGCGACCGCCTCGACAACGAAGACCAGTTCCACCTCAACGCTATCGCTGCCGTAAAGGACGCCGGGCTGTTCATCGTCGGCGAGTCGGGCAGCATGTTCCGCTCGGCCGATGACGGCCAGACCTGGGAAAAGCTCGAAGGCCCGTACGAAGGTTCGCTGTTCGGCGTGATCGGCACGGCGCAAGCGCAGACCTTGCTGGCCTACGGCTTGCGCGGCAACCTCTACCGCTCCACCGATTTCGGCAGCAACTGGGAGCAGGTCGAGCTGAAAGCCGCGCGCGGTGCGCTGGAGTTCGGCCTGTCCGGCGGCACGCTGCTTGCGGACGGTTCGATCGTCATCGTTGGCAACGGCGGCTCGGTGATCAGCAGCAGCGATAACGGCGAGACCTTCAGCGTGTTCAACCGCCCGGATCGCATTTCGCTGTCGTCGGTCGCCGCGACCAGCGACGGCAATCTGATACTGAGCGGGCAGGGCGGGGTGCACCTCACCGAGCCAAACGGTGCCGAGACCAATAACAAGAAGGCGGGCCTATGACTTCCTTGATCACTCCCCAGCAGGAAAAGGCGACGTTCCTCGAGCGCCTGATTTTCAACAACCGCCCGGCCGTGATTCTGATCTGTCTGGTGGTGAGCGTCTTTCTGTTCTGGCAGGCCACGCTGATCCGGCCGTCGACCAGTTTCGAAAAGATGATCCCGCTGCAGCATCCCTTCATCGAAAAGATGATGGAACACCGCAACGATCTGGCGAACCTTGGCAACACCGTGCGTATTTCGGTGGAAGCTACCGACGGTGACATCTTCTCCAAGGAGTACATGGAGACCCTGCGGCAGATCAACGACGAGGTGTTCTACATCTCCGGCGTCGACCGCTCCGGGCTGAAGTCTCTGTGGAGCCCGAGCGTGCGCTGGACCGAAGTGACCGAAGAGGGCTTCGCCGGTGGTGAAGTGATCCCGCAGAGCTACAACGGCTCGCAGGACAGCCTCGATCTGCTGCGCAACAACGTGCTCAAGTCCGGCCAGGTCGGGCGCCTGGTGGCCAACGATTTCAAGTCGAGCATCGTCGACATCCCGCTGCTCGAGTCTTATCCCGACCCGCAGGATCAGGGCAAGTTGCTGGCGCTGGACTACCGCCAGTTCTCCCATGAACTCGAAGACAAGATCCGCAACAAGTTCGAAGCACAGAACCCCAACGTCAAGATCCACATCGTCGGTTTCGCCAAGAAGGTCGGCGACCTGATCGATGGTCTGGTGATGGTGGTGCTGTTCTTCGGCGTCGCCTTCGTCATCACCTTGATCCTGCTGCTGTGGTTCACCAACTGCGTGCGCAGCACCATCGCGGTGTTGAGTACGACGCTGGTGGCGGTGGTCTGGCAGCTCGGCTTGATGCACTTCTTCGGCTTCGGCCTCGATCCGTATTCAATGCTGGTACCATTCCTGATCTTCGCCATCGGTATTTCCCACGGCGTACAGAAGATCAACGGGATCGCCCTGCAATCCAGCGAGGCCGACAACGCGCTGACTGCCGCGCGCCGCACGTTCCGGCAGTTATTCCTGCCGGGGATGATCGCGATTCTCGCCGACGCGGTGGGTTTCATTACCTTGCTGATCATCGACATCGGTGTGATCCGTGAATTGGCGATTGGCGCGTCCATTGGTGTGGCGGTGATCGTCTTTACCAACCTGATCCTGCTGCCGGTGGCGATTTCCTATGTCGGCATCAGCAAGCGCGCAATCGCCAAGAGCAAGAAAGACGCGAACCGCGAGCACCCGTTCTGGCGCCTGCTGTCGAACTTCGCCAATCCGAAAGTCGCACGCATCTCGGTGGTGCTGGCGCTGATCGCTTTCGGCGGCGGCCTCTGGTACAGCCAGAACCTGAAAATCGGCGATCTCGACCAGGGCGCGCCGGAACTGCGCCCGGACTCGCGCTACAACAAGGACAACAACTTCATCATCAGCAACTACTCGACCAGTTCCGACGTGCTGGTGGTGATGGTCAAGACCAAGGCCGAAGGCTGCTCGCGCTACGAAGCCATGGCGCCGATCGATCAGTTGATGTGGAAGATGCAGAACACCGAGGGCGTGCAGTCGGCGATCTCGCTGGTGACCGTGTCCAAGCAGATGATCAAGGGCATGAACGAGGGCAACCTGAAATGGGAAACCCTGTCGCGCAACCCGGACGTGCTGAACAACTCGATCGCCCGCGCCGACGGTCTCTACAACAACAGTTGCTCACTGGCGCCGGTGCTGGTGTTCCTCAACGATCACAAGGCTGAAACCCTCGATCGTGCGGTGAACGCGGTGCAGGAATTCGCCAGGGAGAACAACAAGGACGGCCTCGAATTCATCCTCGCCGCCGGTAACGCCGGGATCGAAGCGGCCACCAACGAAGTCATCAAACAGGCCGAGCTGACCATCCTGATTCTGGTGTACATCTGCGTGGCGGTGATGTGCATGATCACCTTCCGCTCGTGGGCGGCAACCCTGTGCATCGTCCTGCCGCTGGTGCTGACCTCGGTCCTCGGCAACGCGCTGATGGCGTTCATGGGCATCGGCGTCAAAGTCGCGACGTTGCCGGTGGTGGCGCTGGGGGTGGGGATTGGCGTCGACTACGGCATCTACATCTACAGCCGTCTGGAAAGTTTCCTGCGTGCCGGCCTGCCGTTGCAGGAAGCCTATTACCAGACGCTGAAGTCGACCGGTAAAGCCGTGCTGTTCACCGGCCTGTGCCTGGCGATCGGCGTGTGCACCTGGATCTTCTCGGCGATCAAGTTCCAGGCCGACATGGGTCTGATGCTGACGTTCATGTTGTTGTGGAACATGTTTGGTGCGCTGTGGCTGCTGCCGGCGCTGGCGAAGTTCCTGATCAAGCCGGAGAAGCTGGCGGGGCAGAAGGGGAATTCGTTGTTTGCGCATTGATCTGATTGGCTGAAACGACAAAGCCGCAACCTTTAGGGGTTGCGGCTTTTTTTTGGGGTGAAGATCAAGATCAAAGGCCCCTCACCCTAGCCCTCTCCCGGAGGGAGAGGGGATTGATTGGGGGATATTGGATATTTGCAGCGACCTGAGCGCTCTGCTGTGAATCCCATAATCGACTCGGTTATTCAGGTCGACGTATGACGAAACACAACTCGGTCGGTCCCCTCTACCTCTGGGAGAGGGCTAGGGTGAGGGCAGGCGGTCTGAAGCCTTAAGAAAGCTCAGCGCCAAGCACCACACTCAACGCACTTCGCGCATCATCCAGCTGCACCAGCGTCGCATGCCGCGCACCCAACGCATCGCGGTTTTCAATGGCAGTCAGAATCGCCTTATGCCTAGGCAACGCCAGCTCATGCAGATTCGGCCGCTGATTGGAATGCTTCAACGCCTCGGCAATCGCCACCGCGAGCATGTTGCACAGATTCGCGAGCAAATCATTGTGCGTGGCATCGGCGATCCGGCTGTGGAAATCCAGGTCTGGCTGCAACAAGGCTTCCGGCGTCGGCGCCGCTTCCATGCGTTGATACGCTTCATTGATGGCGGCGATGTCGGCATCCGTGGCGTGCTGGGCGGCGAGGGCGGCAGCGGCGGGTTCGATGATGCTGCGCACGCTGGTCAGGACGTTGAAGAATTCATTCTGCGGGCTGCTTTGCATCAGCCAGTGCAGCACGTCCGGGTCGAGCATGTGCCATTCGCGGCGCGCCTTGACCACCGTGCCGACGCGCGGTTTGGAGTACACCAGTCCCTTGGCCACCAGCACCCGCGTGGCTTCGCGCAACACCGGCCGGCTGACCGCGTACTCCTCGCAGAGCAGGGCTTCGGCGGGCAGTTTGTCGTCGGGCAAAAAGCGTCCGGAGACGATCTGCATGCCCAGTTCCTGGACGATGCGCGAGTGCATGCTTTTACGGTCGGAGGGTTTGCGGTAATCCATGGGGAGCGGCGCGATCCTGAGCGATGGAGATGCCGCGCATCATAGCAGGCACCAGACAATCTTGAGGGAGTACACAAAACCAAATGTAGGAGTGAGCCTGCTCGCGATCGCGGTGTGTCAGCTGAACAATTGCTGACTGACACACCGCGATCGCGAGCAGGCTCACTCCTACAGGGGAATGCATTCCAATGCAGGCTATGATGCCGGGCTGTTAGTGCGAGTGGCGCGGTACTTCGGCGCCACGACAGCCGACCAGGAAGTCGAAGTCGCAACCCTGATCCGCTTGCAGCACATGGTCGATGTACAGCTGACGATAACCGCCCACCAGCAATTGCTGTGGTGGCTGCAGGTCGGCCATGCGCGCGGCCAGTTCGGCATCGGAAATGTCCAGGTGCAGACGCCCGCTGGCGCAATCGAGCTCGATCCAGTCGCCTTCCTTCACCGTCGCCAGAGGCCCGCCGGCCGCCGCTTCCGGCGCGACGTGCAAGACCACCGTGCCGTAAGCGGTGCCGCTCATCCGCGCATCGGAAATGCGCACCATGTCGGTCACACCCTGCGCCAGCAGTTTGGCCGGCAAGCCCATGTTGCCGACTTCGGCCATGCCCGGATAACCCTTCGGCCCGCAGTTCTTCATGACCAGAATCGAATCCTTGTCGACGTCCAGCTCCGGATCGTTGATCCGCGCTTTGTACATGTCGAAGTTCTCGAAGACCACGGCGCGGCCGCGATGCTGCATCAGTTCAGCGGTGGCGGCGGACGGCTTGAGCACCGCACCCAGTGGCGCGAGGTTGCCGCGCAGTACGCAGATACCGCCGTCGGCGCGGATCGGATTGTCCAGCGTGCGGATCACTTCGTCTTCGCCGTAGATCGGCGCGTCCTTGGTGTTCTCGCCGATCGATTTGCCGTTGACGGTCAGTGCGTTCGGATTCGGGATCAGATTGGCTTCGCCGAGGCGACGCAGCACCGCTGGCAAGCCGCCGGCGTAGTAGAACTCTTCCATCAGGAAGCGCCCGGAAGGCTGCAGGTCGACGATGGTCGGCATGCCGCGACCGATGCGCGTCCAGTCGTCCAGATCAAGTTCGACGCCGATGCGCCCGGCAATGGCTTTCAAGTGGATCACGGCGTTGGTCGAGCCACCGATGGCGGCGTTGACGCGAATGGCGTTTTCGAAGGCTTCCTTGGTGAGGATCTTCGACAATTTCAGGTCTTCACGCACCATTTCCACCGCACGCATGCCGGACATGTGCGCCAGCACGTAACGGCGCGCATCCACCGCCGGGATCGCTGCGTTATGGGGTAGGGAAGTGCCCAGTGCTTCGGCCATGCAGGCCATGGTCGACGCAGTGCCCATGGTGTTGCAGGTGCCCGCCGAGCGCGACATGCCGCCTTCGGCCGCGAGGAAATCGTCAATGGTGATGGTGCCGGCCTTGACCTGTTCGCTGAGCTGCCAGACCACCGTGCCCGAGCCGATGTCCTTGCCCTTGTGCTTGCCGTTGAGCATCGGCCCGCCGGTGACAACGATCGCCGGCACGTCGCAACTGGCCGCGCCCATCAGCAGCGCCGGGGTGGTCTTGTCGCAGCCGGTCAGCAGCACCACGCCGTCGATCGGGTTGCCACGAATCGCTTCCTCAACGTCCATGCTCGCCAGGTTGCGGGTGAGCATGGCTGTCGGGCGCAGGTTCGATTCGCCGTTGGAGAACACTGGAAACTCCACTGGAAAACCACCGGCTTCGATCACGCCGCGTTTGACGTGCTCGGCGATCTGGCGGAAGTGCGCGTTGCACGGCGTCAGCTCCGACCAGGTGTTGCAGATGCCGATGATCGGCTTGCCGTGAAACTGATGGTCGGCGATGCCCTGATTCTTCATCCAGCTGCGGTACATGAAGCCGTTCTTGTCGGCCGTGCCAAACCATTGGGCGGAGCGCAGGGTGGGTTTCTTATCAGCCATGATCGATTCTCTTATTGTATGACTATAGTGTTCCAGCGATGGCCTAACATAAGCGCAAATTCGCCGCTTTGGAAGTGTTGTTGCGTAATTAGTATTACTATATAGTCGTTTTCGACGGAGGGATGGCCCTGGCAGCTGTGCAGCGAGAGGCGTCCCCCGAGGTTCTATAAAAACAACAATCGGAGACCGATCTCATGAGCCAGGAATTGCGGCTTATCCGGCGCATCACACTGAAACTGATTCCCTTCCTGATCCTGCTGTACCTGATCGCCTATGTGGATCGCTCCGCCGTCGGCTTCGCCAAGCTGCACATGGGCGCCGACATCGGCATTGGCGACGCGGCCTATGGCCTGGGCGCCGGGCTGTTCTTCATTGGTTACTTCCTGCTCGAAATCCCCAGCAACCTGATGCTCGAACGCTTTGGCGCGCGGCGCTGGTTCGCGCGGATCATGATTACCTGGGGCGCCATCACCATCGGCATGGCCTTCGTTCAGGGGCCGCACAGCTTCTATGTGATGCGCTTCCTGCTCGGCGCGGCCGAGGCGGGCTTCTTTCCTGGCGTGCTGTACTACATCACCCAGTGGTTCCCGGTGCGCCATCGCGGCAAGATCCTCGGCCTGTTCATCCTCTCGCAACCGATCGCGATGATGATCACCGGTCCCGTGTCCGGCGGTTTGCTCGGCATGGACGGCATTCTCGGCCTGCACGGCTGGCAGTGGCTGTTCATCGTCATCGGCACCCCGGCAGTCCTGCTGACCTGGCCGGTGCTGCGCTGGTTGCCGGACGGCCCGCAGCAAGTGAAATGGATGGATCAGTCTGAGAAAGACTGGCTGACCGGCGAACTGAAAAAGGATCTGCAGGAATACGGCCAGACACGTCACGGCAACCCGTTGCACGCTCTGAAGGACAAGCGCGTGTTGCTGCTGGCGCTGTTCTACCTGCCAGTGACCCTGAGCATTTACGGCCTCGGCCTGTGGCTGCCGACGCTGATCAAGCAGTTTGGCGGCAGCGACCTGGTCACCGGTTTCGTGTCCTCGGTTCCGTACATCTTCGGAATCATCGGCCTGCTGATCATTCCGCGCAGCTCCGACCGCTTGAATGATCGCTACGGGCACCTCGCCGTTTTGTATGTGCTGGGCGCGATTGGTTTGTTCATGAGTGCGTGGCTATCGATGCCGGTGGCACAACTGGCGGCGCTGTGTCTGGTCGCTTTTGCGTTGTTTTCCTGCACGGCGGTGTTCTGGACCTTGCCGGGGCGTTTCTTTGCCGGCGCGAGCGCAGCGGCGGGGATCGCGCTGATCAACTCGGTGGGCAATCTGGGCGGGTACATCGGGCCGTTCGTGATCGGCGCGCTGAAGGAATACACCGGCAACCTGGCTTCGGGGCTGTACTTCCTCTCCGGGGTGATGGTGTTCGGGCTGATTCTGACCGGCATCGTATATCGCGTGCTGGAGCGTAAGCATGTGCTGCCGGTTGAGCAGTTTGCTGCCAGTGCCCGCGGTGCGACCCGCACGTGAATTCTGAAAGCAACACAGATCCCCTGTGGGAGCTAGCCTGCTAGCGATTGCGGTCTAATCCTGAAGTTTTCGCTGACTGACACACCGTTATCGCTGGCAGGCCAGCTCCCACAAAGATTTATAGCGTTCTTGAGATTCGTTTAAAGGAGAACAACATGCATCTGGTGCAATTCGAATTAACCAACGGCGAGCGCCGCGTCGGCGTGGTCGACAACGGTCAGGTCCGTGAAGTGCAGGGCGCGCGCAGCGTGCGCGATCTGGCGCTGGCTGCCATCGAGGCGCGCAACACGCTGGAGCAGCACGTACAAACCCTCGGTTTCGGCGCCGATCACGATTACCCCGAACTGCTCGCCGAGCTGCGCATCCTGCCGCCACTCGATCACCCGGACCCGGCGCACATGCTGGTCAGCGGCACCGGCCTGACCCATTTGGGCAGCGCCTCGGCGCGGGACAAAATGCACCAGCAGGCTGGCGACGAAGCTGCGATGACCGACACCATGCGCATTTTCAAATGGGGTCTGGAGGGTGGCAAACCGGCGGCAGGGCAGGCCGGTGTGCAACCGGAGTGGTTCTACAAGGGTGACGGCAGCATCGTCGTGCGCCCGGGCCAGCCGTTCCCGCTGCCGCCGTTCGCCGAAGACGCGGGCGAGGAGCCGGAAATGGCCGGCCTCTACGTCATCGGTCACGACGGCAAGCCGTATCGCCTCGGCTTCGCGGTAGGCAACGAGTTCTCCGATCACGTCATGGAACGCAAGAACTATCTGTACCTGGCGCATTCGAAATTGCGCAGTTGCAGTTATGGTCCGGAACTTCGCACCGGTGAATTGCCTCAACACCTTGCAGGTGCCAGTCGCATCCTGCGTGACGGTGAAGTGCTGTGGCAGAACGAATTCCTCAGCGGCGAGGCCAACATGTGCCACAGCCTGGCGAATCTCGAATACCACCACTTCAAATACCGGCAGTTCCTGCGTCCGGGCGACGTGCACATTCATTTCTTCGGCACCGCGACGCTGTCGTTCGCCGACGGCATTCGCACCCAACCGGGCGACGTGTTTGAAATCAGTCAGGCTGAGTTCGGCGCACCGCTGGTCAATGGTATCGTGCCGATCGACGCAGTGTTTGCCCCCGACAGCATTGGCACCCTTTAAGGAGATCTCATGACTCAGATTCTCGGTCACAACTACATCGGCGGTCAGCGCAGTGCCGCTGGCAGCGTCAAACTGCAATCGGTCGACGCCAGCACCGGCGAAGCACTGCCGCACAACTTCATCCAGGCCACCGCTGAAGAGGTCGACGCCGCCGCCAAGGCAGCCGCCGCTGCACACCCGGCCTATCGTAGCCTCAGCGCTGAACGCCGCGCACAGTTTCTCGACGCGATTGCCGATGAGCTGGACGCCCTCGGCGATGATTTCGTCGCCGTGGTCTGTCGCGAAACCGCACTGCCGGCCGGGCGCATTCAGGGCGAACGCGGTCGCACCAGTGGGCAGATGCGTCTGTTTGCCAAGGTCCTGCGTCGCGGCGATTTTTACGGCGCACGCATCGATCAGGCGTTGCCCGTTCGGCAGCCATTGCCACGCCCGGACCTGCGTCAATATCGCATCGGCCTCGGCCCGGTCGCCGTATTCGGCGCGAGCAACTTCCCGCTGGCGTTCTCCACTGCCGGCGGCGACACCGCAGCGGCGCTGGCCGCCGGTTGCCCGGTGGTATTCAAGGCCCACAGCGGCCACATGGCCACCGCTGAGCTGGTCGCCGACGCGATCATTCGCGCAGCGGAAAAAACCGGCATGCCCGCCGGCGTGTTCAACATGATCTATGGCGGCGGTGTCGGCGAGTGGCTGGTCAAGCACCCGGCGATTCAGGCCGTCGGTTTCACCGGTTCGCTCAAGGGCGGCCGCGCGCTGTGCGATATGGCTGCGGCGCGTCCGCAACCGATTCCGGTGTTCGCCGAAATGTCGAGCATCAACCCGGTGATCGTGCTGCCGCAAGCGCTGGCGACGCGTTCGGAAACCGTCGCCCGCGATCTCACCGCTTCGGTGGTGCAGGGCTGCGGACAGTTCTGCACCAACCCGGGTCTGGTCATCGGCATCCGCTCGCCGCAGTTCAGCGCCTTTGTGCAGCAGGTCGCTGCAGCGATCGGCGATCAGCCGGCGCAAACCATGCTCAACGCCGGCACCCTCGGCAGCTATGGCAAAGGCCTGGAAAAACTTCTGGGCCACAGCGGCATCGAGCATCTGGCCGGCAATTCGCAGCAGGGCAATCAGGCGCAACCGCAGCTGTTCAAAGCGGATGTCAGCCTGTTGATCAACGGCGATGAAGTGCTGCAGGAAGAAGTGTTCGGCCCGACCACGGTCGTCGTTGAAGTGGCCGATCAGGCGCAACTCAGCGCTGCGCTGCACGGCCTGCACGGGCAACTCACCGCAACGATCATCGGCGAGCCGGCAGACTTCGAACAGTTCGCCGAACTGACGCCGCTGCTCGAACAGAAAGTCGGGCGCATCCTGCTCAACGGTTACCCGACCGGTGTCGAGGTGTGTGATTCGATGGTCCACGGCGGTCCGTATCCGGCGACGTCCGATGCGCGCGGCACCTCGGTGGGCACGCTGGCGATCGACCGTTTCCTGCGCCCGGTGTGCTTCCAGAACTACCCGGACAGCTTGCTGCCCGAGCCGCTGAAGAACGCCAACCCGTTGCGCATTCAACGACTGGTGGATGGCAAGCCATCGCGTGAGGCGATCTAAAGCCCACCCATGATCCCCATGTAGGAGTGAGCCTGCTCGCGATTGCGGTGAGTCAGTCAATCAAGATGTCGGCTGACACGACGCAATCGCGAGCAGGCTCACTCCTACAAGGGGACGGCGCGACATTAAGCTATCATTGGCCCTTTCCCCCCCAAGAAAGACTGTTTGCCATGACTGCCCAAACCCTTCTCAACGCCCTCGAACACTGCGGTATGGTCGAAATCGACGGCCTGCACGCCTTCGAATTCGCCCTCGACGAGGACGACAACCTGCACATCGAATGCATCGATGGTCGCGAGGCCAAACACTGGGAATTCACCCCGGCACAAGTCGAGGCTGCGACCTTTGATGAAGAACTGCAGAGTTGGCTGATCATCGGTTACGCCAGCCACACCAAAACCACGGGCGAACACCGCCTGGTCTGCCTCGGCGATGTAGTCAGCAGCAGCGACGATGAGGATGAACAATAATGAAAATGCGTAATTTCTGGCCGCTGCTGATGGCCGGCAGCGTCGGCGCGATGGGCTTTTCCAGCGCCTACGCGGAAAACTTCCAGTTGCTGGTCGGCTCGTACACCGCCGGCAGCAGCGAAGGCATTTACCGGATGAGCTTCGACAGCGCCACCGGGCAGATCGCCGCCAAGCCGCTGCAAGTGGTCAAGACCGAAAACCCATCGTGGCTGACCCTGTCCAGGGACCAGAAACGCCTGTTCGTGGTCAACGAAAACGGTCCGGGCCAGCAGGACCCGGTCGGCCGCGTCAGCAGCTTCGCCATCGATCCTGAAACCCACGCCCTGAGCCTGATCAATCAGGTGCAGAGCCTGGGCAACGAGCCGACCCATTCGAGCCTCAGCGCTGACGCCAGCCATTTGTTCGTCAGCAACTATTCGGTGGTGGAAGATCCGGGCGGCACCCTGGCGGTGTTGCCGGTCGGCGCCGACGGCAAGCTCCAGCCGGTGGTGCAGATGAGCGCGCACCCGGCCAGCGGGGTCAATCCTGAACGTCAGGCGTCCAACCACGTGCACTCGACGGTGTCCTCGCCGGATGGCCGCTACGTGTTCTCCAACGACCTGGGCGCGGACAAGATCTTCATCTATCAATTCGACCCGAAAGCCAATCCGCACCTGCCGCTGACACCTGCCAAGACGCCGTCGGTGGCGTTGCCAGCCGGCAGCGGCCCGCGTCATCTGCTGTTCAGCGCCGACGGCAAACATGCCTGGCTGACCATGGAAATGAGCGCGCAGGTCGCGGTGTTCGACTACAAGGATGGTGTGCTGACCCAGACGCAATTGGTCGACCTGGCCGCCGGTCAGCCGACCTCGGACAAGGCCGGCGCTGCGCTGCATGCCTCGGCAGACGGCAAGTTTCTCTACGTCAGCAACCGTGGCACCGCCAATCAACTGGTGGTGTTTGCCATCGATCCGGCCAGCGGTCAGTTGAAAGAGCTGCAAAAGCGCTCGGTGGAAGGTGACCATCCGCGTGAATTTGCCCTCGATCCGAGCGGAAAGTTCGTGCTGATCGCCAACCAGAAGAGTAACGAGATTGTTGTCGTCGAACGCGATGGCAAGACCGGTCTGCTCGGCAAAACCGTGCAGAAACTGCCGATCGACGCGCCCAGCGACCTGAAGTTTCTAGTGCGACAATAAGCCACAGGCCCCGTTATTCGGGGCCTGCGTCTTTGTATTAATTACGCTGATATCGGCTAATGCTACAAAAGATTTCAAGCGGCAACCCTGCAGCGTTACGTTTGTTTCACAGCCCGACCGGGCAAACCAAGCAAACGAACACGAGGGTTACCGCCATGAACTTCAATCTCTTCTCCGTTATCGCCGCCTCCGCCATTTCCGCCACCGTGGTACTGCCTGCCGGTGCCAACGTCGAAATCGCCGAGAAAAAATCCCACACCCAGAGCTACACCCAGAAATACCTGCAACAGAGCGCCAACTTCTACGCCGCGCTGGATCACAAAACCCAAGCCTGAAATTCCCGTCACCCTGAAGGGGCTGTCGAAGGCTGCGATCTTTTGATCTTCAACGTCAAAAGATCGCAGCCTTCGACGGCCCTCTTTTGCGCGCACGCTCAGAACCCGATCGTTCCCACGCAGAGCGTGGGACCGATCAGTAATGGGCGGCATCGGGTTATAGGTTTCTTCAAGCGAGGGAATAGACCGGGTAAATAATCAACGAAGCTGATGTTTACTATGGCAAACCCTGAGTGGTTGCCTCGGCTTTTTTGATTGATTCTGTGGGCATCGAAACCTGCCTACGGGAGAACACCATGGCCAGCGCAATCCTTCACTCCGCCAAACGCGGCGCCTATCTGGCCATTGGTGTGTACCTGGCCGTGGTGCTGTTCGTCAGCATCGCCTCGCAGATGGAACACAGCTTCGACGCGCCAATCGACGTCGCTCATCCCGGTGTCCAGTTCGAAGTGCGCTCGCAGAGCGTGATGGTCGATCGGGCCGAACTCGCAGGAGTCGGCGGCGCATGAAAGGCTACAGACTCTGGGTGATCGCCGGTCTGGCGTTCTTCACCAACGGCACTTCGTTATTGGGTATCGGCCAAGGCTCGGTCGGCGCGCTGGCCCGGGCCATCGAAGTCAATCACAGCATCGCCCACAACATTGAACGCGCCAATACGCTCGGGCTGATGGCCGGAAATCCCCCGGCCAAGGTCGCAGTGGACTTCCTCGGCCCGTTCGAAGTCGATTGCATGGCGCTGGGCATGTGCCAGGTGCTGGCCTGATCGAGCCGCGCTGGGCGTGATGATCGTTCCCACGCGCAGCAAAGGAATGCAGCCCCGGACACTCGGCGTCCGATCTAACGTCGAGCTACTTCTTCATGATCGAGGTGAACAGTTCGGACTCGAGCAACCGCTGCAACCATCCCTGCAACGCCACGTACGGCGTCTGCGCAAACCATTCGCGATCGACATGGGCGAACTGGCGAATGAACGGCAGCAGGGCGATGTCGGCGAGGCTGAGTTGATCGCCGAGCAAGTAGTCCTGATCCGCCAGCATCAAGTCCAGCGAGTGGGCGATCATTTCGCATTCCATGCGATAGACCTCCATCGGTTTTTCCGGGTAGCGCTCGGCGTACTTGTAGTGATTCAGTGAGGTCTTGAACTGCGTGTCGTTGGTCTCGATCAGCATGTTCGTAACGAGCTCCGCGCCGGGATCGTTCTTCAGGCGCCAGTCGTCCGGATCATGCTGCTCCAGGGCCCAGTGCATGATCGCCAGGCTTTCATCGATCACCTGGCCATTGGCATTGAGTACCGGCACCGTGCCTTTCGGCGACAGTGCGAGCATCTCGGCCGGTTTGTCCTTGAGGCTGACCTCAACGATCTCCACCGGCACGCCTGAGTAGTGCAAGGCCATCCGCGCACGCATCGCATACGGGCAGCGGCGGAAGGAATACAACGTGTTCATTTCACCTCCAGTGTGCTCAAACCATTGCCTTGGCGCTGCACCTGAATCTGCACCGGGATGCGCTCGTGCATTTCCTGCACGTGAGAGATCACCGCGACCTTGCGGCCCTGCGCCTGCAAGCCGTCGAGGGCATCCATTGCCAATTGCAGAGATTCCGGATCGAGGCTGCCAAAGCCTTCGTCGATAAACAGCGATTCGATTTTAAGCGTGCTCGAGGCCATCGACGCCAGCCCGAGTGCCAGCGCCAGCGACACCAGGAACGTCTCGCCGCCGGACAGCGAGTGCACCGAGCGCAATTCATCGCCCATTTCCGTGTCCAGCACCAGCAGGCCGAGCATGCTGCCGCCGCGTTTGAGGCGATAGCGTTTGACCAGTTGGCGCAATTGCACGTTGGCGTGATGCACCAGCAGATCGAGGTTGTAGGCCTGGGCAATCTTGCGGAAAGTGTCGCCGGTGGCCGAGCCGATCAACGCACTGAGGCGCGCCCAGCGCTGATATTCGGCATAAGCGTCGGCGATCTGCTGCGCCAGAGCCTGATTGGCGTTCTGCCGCCGTTGATCTTCGACCTGTTCGGCGCGCAGTTCGGCGCATTGCTGCTCACTGACGGCGAAGTGGTTTTGCAGGTCGGCGAGGGCGCTGGCCAGTTGTTCGGCATCGAGGTTGCCGTTGTGTTGTGCCTGATGATCGAGCAGACGCTGGTCGCGCTCCTGCAACAACACCTGCGCCTGTTCGATGGCTTTTTCGTTGTGCTGCAAACGCTGGCGCAATTCGCTGAGTTGCGTGTCGTCGATCTGCAACAGGGCTTCGAGACCTTGGTCATCCAGTTCCGGATGACGGCCCCGCCAATCGGCGATCTTGCCGCGCAGGTCTTGATCTTCGCTTTGCAGCGCTTGCAAGCGTTCCTGCTGCGCCTTGAGTTCAGCGGCGATCTGCACGAGTTGCGTGCGCACACTTTGCAGTTCCTGCGCGGTAATGGCTTCGCCGCTGCGCGCCTGTTCAACCGCCTGTTCGAGCTGCTGCTGCCATTGCTCGGCGCTGCTGTGTTCGCCGAGCAGTTGCGCGAGTTTTTGTTGGCAGGCCTGCTGCTGTTCGGTCAAGCCGTTGAGTTGCGCCTCGGCGCTGTGCAATTGCTGGGCGCGGGTCTGCTGGCGGTCCTGTTCCTTTTCCAGCGTCTGGTGGCGCTGCAACTGTTCGGCCTGTTCCTCCTTGTGCTGATCGAGCTGAGCCAGACGCTCAGCGATCTGCCGGTCGAGCTGCATGAACGTCGCGGCCGGCTCCTGGCGCAAGGCTTCGAGGGTATCAGCGGGTAGCAGACTGGCGAACGCGGCGAGTTCTTCGTCGAGACGCTGACGGTCGCTGCTCAGTTCGCGCTGCTGGTTGCTCAATTGCTGCGCGGCTTGCTGATGCGCGGTTTCGGCCTGACGCAGTTGCTGAGTGAGGCGCGCGGCGTCCTGTTGCAGGGTGAGCAGGGCGCTCTGGCGCTGTTCGTCCTGGCTGATGCTCTGGTTCAGTTGCTCGTTTTGCCGGGTCAGCCAGGCGTCGCGCTTGGCCGTGTCCTGATTGAGCAATTGTACGGCCAGCGGATGCGCCTCGAGGCTTGGCGCCAATGCTTGTTGCTGCGCGGCCAGTTGCTCCTGCTGCTGCAGCAGTTCTTTCTGCTGGGCAATCACGCCACCGACTTCGGTGCGCAATTCGGCGAGTTTTTCCTTGAGCTGATCGACCACCTGCTGCGCATTGGCCTGCTCGCTTTCGTCGTGACGACCGAGGCTTTGCAGCAGTGCTTCAGGCTGGTGATACGGATGCTCGTTGCTGCCACAGACCGGGCAGGGCTGGTCATCCTGCAATTGCGCGCGCAACTCTTCGACACTGGCACTGCGCGCCAGACGCTGGCGCTCGAGCAACTCGCGGGTGACGTTGAGGGTTTGCTCGGCGATGGTCAGCTCGGCTTTGTTTTTCACCCCGTCCTGGGTCAGATGCTCGCGTTGTTGCTGGGCGCTGAGCAGGCGTTGTTGCAGTTCGCTGGCGCGCTTGTCTAGATCCTGCTGGCTGGCCCACAGGCGCGACAGATCTTCGAAGGCGCGCAACTGTTTGCGGTTGTCCTGCAGCAACGTACCGAGCAGGCCGATCTGTTCGGCGACGGCATCAGGCTCGGCGCCAGCCTCCTTGAACAACACTTCCAGTTGCTGTTTCTGTGCGGTCAAAGCTTCAGCGCTGCGAGCGGCGCTGTCTTCGAGGCTCGCCAGTTCTGCCTGGCCCTGGTTCAAGCGGTTGCCGATCAGCATCAGTTGTTGCAGGCGATCGCGGTAGGCATTCCAGGCATCGCTCAGCGGTGCCAGATGAGCGCTTTGCTCCAGTTCGCTGGCGATGCGCTGCAGGCGCTCGGCGGCCTCGGCCTGCTTTTCCTGCAAGGCCTGAATGGCCTGCTGGCCGTCGGTGCAGGCCTGTTGCGCCGCGAGTTTGGCCTCGGTACTTTGCGCGACCTCCTTGACCAGACGGGCGAGGGTGCTGTGTTCTTCAAAGGCCTGACGCAACAGCGGCGCGTTCTCGCTTTGCTGTTGTTGCGCCTGGCTCAGGGCAACTTTCGCGGCCTCAAGGGTTTGCTCCAACTGCGTCTGGCGCTCGCTCAATTCGACGTGTTGTTGCGTGTGCGAGGCGATCTGCGCGGCCAACGGTGTGAGCAGTGCATCGAGTTCGGTCTTGCGGGCGAACTGGTGCCGTTGCGGCGCCAGTTGCTCCAGTTGGCTCAGCTTGACGCGCTCACCTGCCAGCGCTTGCCATTGCTGCTGCGCGCTGTGCAGTTGCTCGGTGGCGGCTTGCTGCGAATCCTGCAACAGGCGCAAATCCTTGAGCCAGCCGTGCTGTTGTTCGAGTTGTTTGAGCTGTGCCTGTTGCAGCTTCATTTGCTGCTGCGCGGCGTTGCAGCGCTCGTCCAGTTCGGCGCGGGCTTCAGGGGCGAGCGGGGTGACGCCGCTCGCCTGATCCTGCAACAGCTTGTGTGCCTCGCGGGCCTCTTTGGTCTTGTCAAAAGCGCGGCGCCCGAGGCGCGTGTACAGCGCGGTGTCGGTGAGTTTTTCCAGCAGCTCGCTGCGATCGTTGTCGTCGGCTTTGAGGAACGCGCTGAACTCACTTTGCGCCAGCAACACGGCGCGGGTGAACTGCTCGAAGTTCAGGCCCAGCGCGGCTTCGAGCTGGGTTTTGTATTCGCCTTTCTGGCTGGCGAGCAACTGATCCTGATCGATGTCGCGCAGGCTCTGCCGACTGGCCTGCAACTTGCCGCCGGCCTTCTCGCGGGCACGGTTGGCTTCCCAGCGCGCGCGATAACGTCGACCGTCGACACCGACAAAATCCACTTCGGCATAGCCTTCGCCGGTACCGCGACGCAACAGAGTACGCGGATCGCCGGTGGCGATTTCGCCGTCGGCGTCGGGGACTTTGGCGTCGCGGCCGGTGTTGTTGAGGCGCGGCACCGCGCCAAACAGCGCCAGGCACAAGGCATCGAGCAGGGTACTTTTGCCGGCGCCGGTCGGGCCGGTGATCGCAAACAAGCCAGCGCTGGCCAGCGGTTCGGCGGTGAAATCGATTTCGAACGGGCCGGCCAGCGAGGCCAGGTTCTTCAAACGAATGGCGAGAATCTTCATGGCTGCTCGCCCTCCATCTGTACGTCTTGCAGCAGTTCGGCGAAGTCCTTGAGGGTTTGTTCGTCGACCTCGCTGCCATAGTTGTCGAGCCAGGCGCGGCTGAACAATTCCTGCGGGGTGAGCTGGTCGAGTTCGATCAGCGCGCTGCCGTCCTCGGCGCCGTCAGCGCCTCGGTTGCCAGCGTATTCAGCGGCGATCCGCACCAGTCGCACGGCCTTGCCTTGCAGCGCGGTTTCCACTTGATGACGCAGATCCGGCTGCGGCTCGTCGAGGCGCACGCGCACTTCCAGCCATGGCTGGCGCTGGGTTTCGGCGAGCAGGTCGATGTTCGGCAGATCGGCCAGTTGCAGCAGAATCTCGGCCAGCGGCGCCGGGCCGATGCGCTGCAGATTGACCGAGCGCGGGATCAGCTTCGGCTCAACGCTGACCAACGTTTCACCGTCGAGGACGACATCGAGAATCTGGTGCTGATAACCGATTTCCGAGAACGACAACGGAATCGGCGAGCCGCTGTAGCGAATGCGCTCCTCGCCGTTGACCTTCTGCGGCTTGTGCAGATGGCCGAGGGCGACGTAGCTGATGCTCGCGCCGAACAGGCTGGCGGGCAGGGCTTCGGCGTTGCCGATGATCAGGCTGCGCTCGGAATCCTCTGACACCGAACCGCCGGCCATGTGCGCGTGGCTGATGGCGATCAGCGCCTGACCCGACTGGCGCTTGGCGTTGGCCGCCTCAATCAGCCATTCATGCACCTGACCGATACCGCGCAAATAGTTGTCGCCCAGATGCGCACCGGTCACTTCAGCGGGACGCAGGAATGGCAGCGCCAGGCACCATGCGGCGATTTCACCGTTTTTATCCGGCAACGGCAGCAGCAGCCGTTCGGCGTCCAGCTGCCCGTCATCGAGCCACAACACTCGTCCCAGCGCATGAGTGCGCAAACGCCGCATCAACGGAGCGGGCAGCTCGATCCGCGAGCCGGAATCATGGTTGCCGGCGATCATCACGATGGTCAGCAACGGCTGCTGTTCGTGAGCGCTGACGATGAAATCGTAGAGGCGTTCCTGGGCTTTGACCGGCGGGTTGACCGTGTCGAAGATGTCCCCGGCGATCAGCAGCACATCCGGCTGCGCCAGTTGCAATTGGCGCAGCAGCCATTCGAGAAAGCACGCATGCTCGAAATCGCGCTCCTGGCCATGCAGGTTTTGCCCAAGGTGCCAGTCGGAGGTGTGGAACAGACGCAAGGTGGACTCCGCTAAAAATCAGATGAAGGCCGCTGGAAAATGACGGCGGCGAAAAGAAGGGAGAGTTTACAGATTATTGTCGGGGCAGGGCTGTCGTGGCGATCAATGCTGAAGCAACTGCGTGAGGCGCAGTCGTGCGGCCTCGCCACAATCGCCACGAGCTACAGTGAGCGCGGTCACTTCGGATAAAGCGGCGGCAACCCACTGTCACCCACCGGATCCTGCACCCGCTCCGCCGGCGGTATCGTGCGGATCGCCCGCCACAAATCCTCACCTTGCCAATGCTGCCCCGTCTCGCTGTATAGCGCGCCGTTCAACCCATCCAGCGCATCCGACAGCGGCACAAACCGCGCCGCCATGTCCGCCAGCGTTTCTGGTTGCTGCCGCGCCCACGCATCCAGTGCCTGACGCGTGGCTTGCGGATCATTCGCCTGACTCGCGCGTTTGATGTCGTCCATCAGCGTGCGCGGGCTCGGGCCGGTCTGGGCGGCGCGGTGGATTGCCGGCTGCCAGCGGGCGCGCCACCACAGGCCGAAGCCGAGGAGGGTGGTGCAGGCGAGAATCAGGGTGCTGAGTTTCCACCACCACAGCGCATCGTTATCGACGGCGTTCACTTGCAGATTCCCGGCCGGGGTGTCGATTTGCAGGCTCGGGTTGTTCGCCACTTGCAGGGTGCGCGCGGGCAGGCTGCTGTGTTCCAGGTGGTCTTCGAAGGTGTTCCACCAGACCACGTCGACGGTCGGCAGGTCGATCGCGCCGCTGCGATTGGGTACCAGCGCTTCGCGTTCTTCGCGGCTGCCGATGAGGCCGCGCTCGCTGCTCTGGTTGCTCAGCACCGGTTGGTCGGGATAGCGGCGCAGGCCGGCGACGTCGGTGGCGGGCAGGGGGGGTAATTGCGAGCTGGCGAGGCCTTCGACTTTCAGGGTCAGGCTGCGTGTCAGTGAATCGCCGACCTGAGTGTGCTCGGGCTCGGGGTTCCAGCTTTCGCTCAGGCTCAGGCTGCGCGCGGGTAGCCAGGGCGCGTCGACCGGGTAGGTCAGTGGCTTTGGTTTAACGGTCAGCGGGATTTCCGCGGAGCTCACGCGCATCATTTTGCCCGGCTTCGGCCCCTGCGCATTCGTGTCCTGAGACGGTTGAGTGTCGACCAGTGTGGCGCTGAAAGTCTGCGGGGCGATGGTCAGCAAACCGCTATGCTGCGGATAGATCGCATAGCGCATCTCGATCACGCCGTGGCGCACACCGTTGAGGTCTTTTTCGTAGGTGCGCGTGTCGCCCAGTTGTTCGATTCGCGCATCGGCGATGTGCAGCGGGGTCAGGCTGCTGTCGTCGTACAGCGACACCGAATGATAGATGCGCAGCGTCAGAATCGCCTGGGCCTGCACATAGACGCTGGACTGATCGAGGCTGGCTTCGATGAACACCGGGTCGAGGCTGTTTTTGCTTTCGCGGGTGTCGCTTTCAATGACTTGCACGGTGATCGGCTGGCTCTGCGCCTCGCCCAGTTGCAGCGGCGGGATCACCACGCTGCCGTTTTCTTTCGGCAGCAGAGTAATGATCCAGCGTGTGGTCGCGCGGTTGGCACCGTTGAGGGTATTCAGCTGGTTGACCTGGCGTGTGCCGCGCACCTCGAACAGCGGCTCCAGCGCAGTCAGGTCGGGTTTTCCGAACTGTGTGACGTCATCCGTTTCGAGGGTGAGCTCGACCGTCTCGCCGGAGTTCAGGCGACTGCGATCCACGCTGGCGGTCAGCTCGGCCGCCTGGGCGGTGGCCGTGCAGAGCAGCAGGGGCAGCAAGAGAGCGGTGAAGCGGGTCATCGAGTATTTTCCTGATCCTGATGTTGTTGCTGTTCGTACCAGAATTTGCGCCGCAGCAATTCGCCCGGGTCGTCCGGGATCTTGCCCAGCCATTGTTCCAGTGCCTGACGCTGCTCACCTTCGAGATTGTTCTCGCTCGGGCGCAGGGTTGGCACGGTGTCCGTTTCCTCGGCCTCATTGCTGCCCGGCACTTCGTTGGGGCCGGGCTGCGGCGGCGTGGTCGGTGGTGGTTCGCCGGGCGACTCGGTCGTTTGCGCCTCGCTCGGGCTTTCGCTGCTGACCGCTGGCGGCGGTGCGCTGGCAGGCGAAGATTCCTCGCCGGGCAGGCTTGGCTGTTCGCTCGGCTTGCTCTCTGGTTCAACCGGCGGCGGGGCGTTTTTCTGCTTGAGCAGATTTTCCACCAGCGCCTTGTTGGTCTGCGCCGGACGCAGATCCGCTTGCAGTTCAAGCGCCTGTTCATAGGCGTCAATCGCCGCTTCCAGCTCGCCGCTTTTCGCCAAGGCATTGCCACGATTGTAGTGGGCGCGGGCATCGCTGCCTTCGGCAAAACGCTGGGCGGCGCCACTGTAGTCGCCGGCCTCGTACAACGCCACCCCTTGCCATTGGTGATCTTCAAAATGTTGCGAGGCTTCGGCCGGGCGCTTCTGTTTGAGCAGGTGCAGGCCTTGTTGATCCGGGCGCAGCCACAGATCCTCAAAGTCAAAAGCGTAGCTCGGTTGTGGCAGGCACAGCAGCAACGGCAGGCAGAACAGCCAGCCGCGACGCCCGGCACACGCGGCGAGCAACAACAGCGGCAGCAGCAGCCAGTAGCCCTGATCGGCCCAAGTATCGAGGCGCACGGTCTGGCCGTCATCGCGCAGGCTGCGCGGACCGCTGAGCAGACCGAGCGCGCCGAGGTCGCCCTCGTCCAGTCGTGCGGCATGGTATTCGCCACCGACGCTGTCGAGGAACGCCGCCAGGCCCGGACTGTCGAGTTGCGGGACGCGAATCGCGCCTTGTTCGTCCTTGAGGAAACTGCCGTCCTGCTGGGCGATCGGCGCACCTTCGGCGGTGCCTATGCCGAGCATCAGCAGTTGCGCCGATTGCCCGCGCAGCGCCCGACGAATACCGTCGCGTTCTTGCTCATCGAGTGACGAGCCGATCAGCAGAATCCGTCCCTGGCCGAGCGCACCCTGTTCCAGCAACGCCAGGGCTTTACTGACAGCCAGATCGGCGCGGTGACCGCTTTGCGGCATCAGCGACGGTTTCAGCGCATCGAGCAGGTTGCGGCTGGTCGCCAGGTCATCCGACAGCGGCACCAGCGTGTGGGCGCTGCTGGCGTAGACGACAATGGCGGTCTGCGCATCGCTGCGCGCCTGCAACAGGTCGAAGAGCTTGCGCCGCGCCTGTTCCAGGCGCGTCGGTGGCGAGTCGGTGGCGAGCATTTCTGCGGTCAGTTCCAGCACCACCACTAACGGGTCGGCCGGTTTCTGGCTGGTCTGTTCGACGCGCTGCCAGCTCGGCCCGAGCAGGGCCAGAATTGTCAGCAGCCACGCCACGCCGAGGGCGACCCACGGCAGTTTACTGTCGCGGCCATTGCCGCCGCTGAGCAGGGTGGCGTGAAAGGCTGGCGGCAAAATCACCTGCCAGCGCCCGGCGCGTTTCTGCCGGTGCCAGAGCTGCCAGATCATCCAGCCCAGCAGCGGCAACAACAGCAGCCACCAGGGACGGAACCAGTGCGGCCAGAGCGCGATCATCGACGCCTCCGCAAGCGCAGGCGCTTGAGCCGCTCGCGCCAGTCAGGCAACGGACTTTGCAGATTGAGTTCCTTGTTGAGCAGGCGTTGCAGCGGGTTGTCCGGCCACAGTTCGCGGGCGACCAATAACAGGCTCAACCACAGCGCCAAGGCCAGCGGCCAGTGATACAAGGCCTGGGCCGGGCGCGCCTGGGTCGGTTGCTGGGTCACTGGCTCGAGCTGGTCGAGGGTGTCCTTGATGGTTTGCAGCTCGAGACCATCGTGGGCGCGGAAGTATTGCCCGCCGGTGACGTCGGCGATGGCCTTGAGCGCCGGCTCGTCGAGGTCCAGGCTCGGGTTGACGCCGAGCAGGCCGGTGGAGCCGCTGTCTTCGGGGTTGGCGCCGATACCGATCGGGTAGATTTTCACGCCTTCGCTGGCAGCGAGTCGGGCGGCCGTCAGCGGATCGATTTCGCCGCCGTTGTTGGCGCCGTCGGTCACCAGAATCAATACGCGGCTTTGTGCCGGACGCAGGCGCAGGCGTTTCAGCGCCAGACCGATCGCATCGCCAATCGCGGTGTTCTTGCCGGCGATGCCGATCCGCGCCTCGTCGAGCCAGATGCGCACCGTGCGCCGGTCAAAGGTCAGCGGCGCTTGCAGATACGCCTGGCTGCCGAACAGGATCAGGCCGACGCGGTCGCCCTCGCGGCTTTCGAGGAAATCGCCGAGCAAATGCTGGACCAGCGACAGGCGGCTGACTTCTTCGTCCTGCCATTGCATGTCAGGAAAGTCCATCGAACCGGATACGTCCACCGCCACCAGCAGATCGCGACCACTGGCGGCAATCGGCAGCGGCTCGCCGAGCCATTGCGGGCGCGCGGCGGCCACCAGCAACAACAACCACAACAGCATGAACGGCGCCTGTTGCCGCCACGCCGGCAAATTGGCCCGCGCGCGGCGGCGGGCGAGGCCTTCCAGATCCGCGAGAAAACTGACCTTGAGTGCTGGCTCGCCACTGTCGGCGACCGGCAGCACCAGACGCATCAGCCACGGCAGCGGCAACAGCACGAAAATCCACGGCCAGGCGAATTCAAACATGTTTGCGAATCCACGTGTCGACCGCCTGGGTCAGGCCGGCGATGGCTTTGTCGTCGAGTTTGCACTCCGGCTTGTAGGCGCCTTCGACCAGCACCATCCAGCGAGTCAGGCCCGCCGCCGGGCAGCGGTTGTCGAGGAACGCCAGCCATTTACGCCCGTTTAGGGTGTGGCTCTGGCTGTAGGGATAGTGGTTGCGACACAGCCGTTTAAGCAGGCCGTTGAGCTGCTGCAGCCAGGCGCCGGCCGGCGCGCCGTCATAGGGCTTGGGCATCTGTGCGAGTTCGGCGAGGGCGGCGATGCGCACCGGGTCGAGCGGCTGTTCGGCGCGCGCCACCGGGCGTTTCCTGACCGGAATGAAACGGCGCAGCTTCCACACGGCGAAACCGAGCAGCGGCAACAGCAGCAATAACAGCCACCAGCCCGGCGCCGGCGGCCAGAAGCCGATCGGTGGCGGAGAAATCAGCGGCTGCAGTTGTTCAAGGCCGTTCATCGACCGGTCCCCGGCCGCTGCGGATTGAGGAATTCGCGCATCTGCTCGACCATTTCGCTCTGCGTGCTCAATGGCATCAGCAGCACCCGCAGTTTCTGCGCGAGCAATTCCCAACGAGCGATGCGCGCCTCAGCCTGGGCGCGGTAGGTCTGGCGCAGGTCGAAGTTCAAAGTGTCGAGTTCCAGTTGCGCGCCTTTCTGGGCAAAACGCAAAAGCCCGGCGGCGGGCAGGGCGTGATCAAGCGGGTCGGACAGCGGCAGCAGCAACAGGTCGCAATGTCGCGACAGCAGGCTCAGTTGCTGCTCGGCACTGTCGGATAACGCACGCTCATCGCAGATCACGATCACCAGACTGCCCGGGCGCAGCACTTCGCGCGCACGTCGCAGGGCTACGCCCAAGGCGTCACGATCCGGCTCACGCTCGCTGTGCAGCGACTGATTGACCTTGACCAGCCGGTTGAGCAATTGCAGCAGGCTCTGTTTGCTGCGCCGCGGCTTGATTTCGTAATGCTCGTTGTCTCCAAACACCAGCCCGCCGACGCGGTCGTTATGGCCCAGTGCGGCCCAGCCGATCAGCGCGGCCACTTGTGCCGCCAGCACCGACTTGAACATCAGCCCGGAGCCGAAAAACAGCCGCGTGCTTTGCTCGACCATGATGAAAATCGGTCGTTCGCGCTCTTCGTGGAACAGCTTGGTGTGCGGCTCCTGGGTGCGCGCCGTCACGCGCCAGTCGATGGTGCGCACATCGTCGCCGGCCTGATAGACCCGCACCTGATCGAAGTCGACGCCGCGTCCACGGAATTTCGAGTGATGCAGGCCGATCAGCGGGCTGCGCTGACTCGGCGTGGAAAACAGCTGCACCTCGCGCACGCGGTGACGCATCTCGATCAACTCGGTGAGGTTGATGCGGATACCGGGCTCGGCGGGCAGGGCGGCGTTCATGGGGATCAAGCGACGGCGACGACGTCGAGAATCCGCTGCACCACGCGGTCCTGATCGATGCCCGCGGCTTCGGCTTCAAACGACAGAATGATGCGGTGGCGCAACACGTCGAACAGCACCGCCTGAATGTCTTCCGGGCTGACGAAATCACGACCGGCCAGCCAGGCGTGAGCGCGGGCGCAGCGGTCCAGCGCAATCGAACCGCGTGGGCTGGCGCCGTAGGCAATCCACTCGGCCATCTCCGGATCGAATTTGGCCGGGTTGCGCGTGGCCATGACCAGTTGCACCAGGTATTCCTCCACGGCGTCGGCCATGTACAAGCCAAGAATTTCCTTGCGCGCGGCGAAAATCGCCTGCTGGCTGACGCGGCGCTCGGGTTTGGTTTCGCCGTTCAGCGCTTCGCCCCGGGCCTGCTGCAGAATGCGCCGCTCGACGGCGGCGTCGGGGAAGCCGATCTTGACGTGCATGAGGAAACGGTCGAGCTGCGCTTCCGGCAGCGGATAGGTGCCTTCCTGCTCGATCGGGTTCTGCGTGGCCATCACCAGAAACAGCGGCGACAGTTCGTAGGTGCTGCGCCCGACGCTGACCTGACGCTCGGCCATTGCTTCGAGCAACGCCGATTGCACCTTGGCCGGGGCACGGTTGATTTCGTCCGCCAGCACCAGGTTGTGGAAAATCGGCCCTTGCTGGAACACGAAGCTGCCGGTTTCCGGGCGATAGATCTCGGTGCCGGTGATGTCGGCTGGCAACAGGTCAGGGGTGAACTGGATGCGATGGAACTGGGCTTCGATGCCCTCGGCGAGTTCTTTGATCGCTTTGGTCTTGGCCAGCCCCGGAGCGCCCTCGACCAGCATGTGGCCGTCGGCGAGCAGGGCGATGAGCAAACGCTCGATGAGCTTTTCCTGGCCGAGAATCTGCGTTGAAAGAAAGTTTCGCAGCGCCAGCAGCGCTTCACGATGTTCCATCGGTGACGGTTCCTGCAAAGGGGTGGCCACAGGCGTTCGCTAACGCTGTGGCTGGGGGCGTTACTTTAATCCATCGCGGGGGGTGGCGACTAACGGCATTTTGCGCAAAGTGCGGGAAATGATTGGGGGATTTGTTGGATTTTTGTAGGGCGGGAGTGCTGAGGTGGCAGTTATGGCCTCATCGCGAGCAGGCTCACTCCTACAAGGGATCGGCGTACACCGACCTGTAGGAGTGAGCCTGCTCGCGATGGGGCCAGTCCGGACGCCATTAAATCTCGCTGATGAAGGTACCCGTCCCATCAAGGATATTCTTGAGGGTCTCGACCACCTCATCCCTATCCACCATATCCGGATTGAAGCTGATCTCCAGCACATCATCCCCGTTCAACGCATCGGCATCCGCCGCAGCAATCTCGATCTTCAACAGATTCGCACTCAAGGTGACCTTGACCCCGTCGAGAGTAGAAGGCTCGCCATCCAGCGTGATCTCCAGCTCATCCTCGTCCGGGTAGCGGCTCATCAGGAACATCTCGCCCTTGTCGCTGTGGCAGCAGAGCATGGCCATGTTGTCTTCTTCGTCATCGCACGGGTTGACGATGAGCAGGGCGGTGGTCATTTGCATGGGAGGATTCCTGGTTAGCCGGGCGCGACGGATGCGCCAAAAAGCTGATTTTGCCAGCCCGATGAAGATTTTGCTGCGATGGTTGCGGGATTTTTGTTTTGTGCACCACCATTTTTTGATAAGGCGACAGGGAATATAGAAAAAGCAGCGATGCAGCATGAACGGGACCAGGAAGTACAAACAAATGGAATTTGCTGAGTAAAAAACCGAGAAAGAAATAATGTTGATGCCAAAAATACGCCCATATTTTCCCTTGGCTGTTGCCAGATCGCTGGAATCTACATAAAAGTTCCATGCATAAACAACAAAAAGAAAAACGCCCCCCACAAGAATGACAAGGTAGCGTTTAAGAGTCATCTCATCAAATTGTGCGGGGTCAAATTCTATAGTGAAGGCTTGGTAGGTTGAGAACAAAGCCAGGCAGGGGCCGAATATAGCCACGTAGTTTGCCGTTGCCTTCGAGCTGAAGGGGAAAAAAGAGGACCAGAATCCGATGCGGCCAAGTAGTTGATTGTCCAGGAAGTCGTCGATAATAAAGTCAAAGCTGCTTTGCGGATATGCGGGCAAAAAAAGGTTTATGAAGAAAATAGGGGCGCAGAATAGTCCGAATGCTAACAATAGAGGAGTCTGTCGGAATTTATTTTTATTCATGAAAAAGCTCGGATATACCACGGTTTCAAGTGGTTCAATCGGGCTTGAGTCGCTGTAACCGACTCAAGCCCTGCAAAAGAGCAATGGTTATTCTGGCGTTGCAGTATTGATTTGCTCGAGAATCATGTTGTTGATTTGTTCTACGTTATTCGCATCCAGCATGAATGCTGTCAGTGCGATCAGTAATCCAGCCGCTACGATGACCGGTGCGCTGGTGGCTGCGGCTGCAGGAAGAAGCGCGACAGCGGCAGCCACCATCACACCAACCGCGATCCCTGCGGCGATACTCTCAAGCTCCAGCATCAGGGGTTTCCAGTTGCCGTCCCTGAAGCCAGTTACGGTATTCTCTATAACAGAATGCGCCTGCACGATTTTCCCGGTCACGCCAAAACCTTTGGCGAGCCGATTTACGTTGTCCGTGTAAGTCGCTTTGTCCAAGGCATTCAGCGCGTCCGCGATCGCCCCGATCCGTCGGGCGTCAGGTGTTTCATATTGTTAGCGCTCTATGTAAATTCGAACAGATCGCCATGTCCTAAAGTGTTCTGATAATCGTGTGGGGCATTTCGATGCGGTTTGTAAGAAAAGATGAAGCGTTTTTAACTGACTGTTTTTATGTGATTTGTTTAAGTGAGTATTGATAAGTTCAGCAATACTGGGTGGTGTGGTCAGTGCTCGCGGTAACGCTGTTTTCGAATAGTCACTGCGCCTGCAAACCGATCCGCGTCAACCGCCTGCGCTGAACCGGATGCGGCGATCAGGGTCCGTAAAAAGGCCGTAAGGGTTTTCGTTTCCGGATATGTAAGGTCCAAAAGGGGGAGGCTGGCACGGAAGTCCTGCAAATCCGGGCTTTCGAACCTGCGTTCTGCCTCTCGCCTGCTAGGGTTGAAGCAGGCTAAACCCAGCATTTACGTGCCGATGACCGAATATGTCGCAGCACCGCAAGCAGACACATTGTCGCACCCTTTAAGCTGCGCATCGGATGGGCACCCGTAAAGGCATTGCCGGCTGCGCCGGCAGTCGCTTTTGCAGCTGCCCATTCAATGGAAGGTGAATGTGACCTGAGGGTCTCGTCCAGCTTCACCCACCTGTCACCCTGTTTCCTCTGCCCGAGAATCAGGAACAGGGCGACACCGGCCCCGAAAGGGGTGTTGCACGCGACGCTTTCCATCAATAACAAGCTTAAGCGGAGTACCACAGATGGCGTTCTTCACCGCAGCCAGCAAAGCCGACTTCCAGCACCAACTGCAAGCGGCACTGGCGCAGCACATCAGTGAACAGGCACTGCCACAAGTGGCGCTGTTCGCTGAACAATTCTTCGGCATCATTTCTCTGGACGAGCTGACTCAACGTCGCCTCTCCGACCTCGCTGGCTGTACTCTTTCCGCGTGGCGCCTGCTTGAGCGCTTCGATCACGCGCAACCGCAAGTGCGCGTCTACAACCCTGATTACGAACGCCACGGCTGGCAGTCGACCCACACCGCGGTCGAAGTCCTGCACCACGACCTGCCATTTCTGGTCGACTCGGTCCGCACCGAGCTGAACCGCCGCGGCTACAGCATCCACACCCTGCAAACCACCGTGCTCAGCGTACGCCGTGGCAGCAAGGGCGAGCTGCTGGAAATCCTGCCAAAAGGCAGCACCGGCGAAGATGTGCTGCACGAATCGCTGATGTACCTGGAAATCGACCGCTGCGCCAACGCGGCCGAGCTGAACGTGCTGAGCAAAGAGCTGGAACAGGTTCTCGGTGAAGTCCGCGTCGCGGTCGCCGATTTCGAGCCGATGAAGGCCAAGGTCCAGGAAATCCTCGGCAAGCTCGACGGCAGTGCATTCGCCATCGACGCCGATGAAAAGAACGAAATCAAAAGTTTCCTGGAATGGCTGGTGGGCAACCATTTCACCTTCCTCGGCTACGAAGAATTCGTGGTCACCGATCAGGCCGACGGCGGCCACATCGAGTATGACCAGAACTCCTTCCTCGGCCTGACCAAACTGCTGCGCACCGGCCTGACCTACGAAGACCTGCGCATCGAAGACTATGCCGTTGCCTACCTGCGCGAACCGACCCCGCTGTCGTTCGCCAAGGCCGCGCACCCGAGCCGCGTGCACCGTCCGGCTTACCCTGACTACGTGTCGATCCGCGAGATCGACGCCGACGGCAAGGTCATCAAGGAACACCGCTTTATGGGCCTGTACACCTCCTCGGTGTATGGCGAGAGTGTGCGGGTCATCCCGTTCATTCGTCGCAAGGTCGAAGAAATCGAGCGTCGCTCCGGCTTCCAGTCCAAGGCTCACCTGGGCAAGGAACTGGCGCAGGTGCTCGAAGTGCTGCCGCGTGATGATCTGTTCCAGACCCCGGTCGACGAACTGTTCACCACGGTAATGTCGATCGTGCAGATCCAGGAACGCAACAAGATCCGCGTGTTCCTGCGCAAAGACCCGTACGGGCGTTTCTGCTACTGCCTGGCCTACGTGCCGCGCGACATCTATTCCACCGAGGTTCGCCAAAAGATCCAGCAAGTGCTGATGGAGCGCCTGAAGGCCTCCGATTGCGAATTCTGGACGTTCTTCTCCGAGTCGGTACTGGCGCGCGTGCAGTTGATTCTGCGGGTCGACCCGAAAAACCGTCTCGACATCGACCCTGTGCTGCTGGAAAAAGAAGTGGTTCAGGCCTGCCGCAGCTGGCAGGACGACTACGCCGCACTGACCGTCGAAAGCTTCGGCGAAGCCCACGGCACCAACGTGCTGGCGGATTTCCCGAAAGGTTTCCCGGCCGGCTACCGCGAGCGTTTCGCGGCGCATTCGGCCGTGGTCGACATGCAGCACCTGCTGAGCCTCAACGAAAAGAATCCGCTGGTGATGAGCTTCTATCAGCCGCTGGGCCAGGTCTCCGGCCAGCGCGAGCTGCATTGCAAGCTGTATCACGCCGACACGCCGCTGGCGCTGTCCGACGTATTGCCGATCCTGGAAAACCTTGGCCTGCGCGTGCTGGGTGAATTCCCGTACCGTCTGCGTCATACCAATGGCCGCGAGTTCTGGATTCACGACTTTGCGTTCACCGCCGCTGAAGGCCTGGACCTCGACATCCAGCAACTCAACGACACCCTGCAGGACGCCTTCGTCCACATCGTAAGCGGCGATGCCGAAAACGATGCGTTCAACCGTCTGGTACTGACCGCCGGCCTGCCATGGCGCGACGTTGCGCTGCTGCGTGCTTACGCCCGTTACCTGAAGCAGATTCGTCTGGGCTTCGATCTGGGTTATATCGCCAGCACCCTGAACAACCACACCGACATCGCTCGCGAACTGACCCGGTTGTTCAAGACTCGCTTCTACCTGGCGCGCAAGCTCAGCGACGATGATCTCGAAGACAAGCAATTGCGTCTGGAACAAGCGATTCTGACTGCACTGGACGATGTTCAGGTGCTCAACGAAGACCGCATCCTGCGTCGTTACCTTGACCTGATCAAAGCCACGCTGCGCACCAACTTCTATCAGACCGACGCCAAGGGCCAGAACAAGTCGTACTTCAGCTTCAAGTTCAACCCGCACGCGATCCCTGAACTGCCGAAGCCGGTACCGAAGTTCGAGATCTTCGTCTACTCGCCACGCGTTGAAGGCGTGCACCTGCGCTTCGGTAACGTCGCACGTGGTGGCCTGCGCTGGTCCGACCGTGAAGAAGACTTCCGTACTGAAGTTCTCGGTCTGGTGAAAGCCCAGCAAGTGAAGAACTCGGTCATCGTGCCGGTGGGCGCGAAGGGCGGCTTCCTGCCGCGTCGTCTGCCACTGGGCGGCAGCCGTGACGAGATCGCGGCCGAGGGCATCGCCTGCTACCGCATCTTCATTTCCGGTCTGCTGGACATCACCGACAACCTGAAGGACGGCGCGCTGGTACCGCCGGCCAACGTTGTGCGCCATGACAACGATGACCCGTATCTGGTGGTGGCAGCGGATAAAGGCACTGCGACCTTCTCCGACATCGCCAACGGCATCGCCATCGACTACGGCTTCTGGCTGGGTGACGCATTTGCGTCCGGTGGTTCGGCCGGTTACGACCACAAGAAAATGGGCATCACTGCCAAAGGCGCGTGGGTCGGCGTACAGCGCCACTTCCGCGAGCGCGGCATCAATGTTCAGGAAGACAGCATCACTGTGGTGGGCGTCGGCGACATGGCCGGTGACGTGTTCGGTAACGGCCTGTTGATGTCCGACAAGCTGCAACTGGTCGCGGCCTTCAACCACATGCACATTTTCATCGACCCGAATCCGAACCCGGCGACCAGCTTCGTCGAGCGTCAGCGTCTGTTCGACCTGCCGCGTTCGGCCTGGACCGACTACGACACCAGCATCATGTCCGAAGGTGGCGGGATCTTCTCGCGCAGCGCGAAGAGCATCGCGATCAGCCCGCAGATGAAAGAACGCTTCGACATCAAGGCCGACAAGCTGACCCCGACCGAACTGCTCAATGCCTTGCTCAAGGCCCCGGTGGATCTGCTGTGGAACGGCGGTATCGGCACGTACGTCAAGGCCAGCACCGAAAGCCACGCCGATGTCGGCGACAAGGCCAACGATGCACTGCGCGTCAACGGCAACGAGCTGCGCTGCAAAGTCGTGGGCGAGGGCGGTAACCTCGGCATGACCCAACTGGGTCGCGTGGAGTTCGGTCTCAATGGCGGCGGTTCCAACACCGACTTCATCGACAACGCCGGTGGCGTGGACTGCTCCGACCACGAAGTGAACATCAAGATCCTGCTGAACGAAGTGGTTCAGGCCGGCGACATGACCGACAAGCAACGCAACCAGTTGCTGGCGAGCATGACCGACGAAGTCGGCAATCTGGTGCTGGGCAACAACTACAAGCAGACTCAGGCCCTGTCCCTGGCGGCGCGTCGTGCCTATGCGCGCATCGCTGAGTACAAGCGTCTGATGAGCGATCTTGAAGGCCGCGGCAAGCTGGACCGCGCCATCGAGTTCCTGCCGACCGAAGAGCAACTGGCCGAGCGTATCGCTGAAGGCCACGGTCTGACGCGTCCAGAGCTGTCGGTGCTGATTTCCTACAGCAAGATCGACCTCAAGGAGCAGCTGCTGGGCTCGCAGGTACCGGACGACGATTACCTGACCCGCGACATGGAAACGGCGTTCCCGCCGACCCTGGTCAGCAAGTTCTCCGAAGCCATGCGTCGTCACCGTCTGAAGCGCGAGATCGTCAGCACCCAGATCGCCAACGACCTGGTCAACCACATGGGCATCACCTTCGTTCAACGACTCAAAGAGTCGACCGGCATGAGCCCGGCGAATGTGGCCGGTGCTTATGTGATCGTGCGTGACATTTTCCATCTTCCGCACTGGTTCCGTCAGATCGAAGCACTGGACTATCAGGTCTCCGCTGACGTGCAGCTGGAGCTGATGGACGAGCTGATGCGTCTGGGTCGCCGTGCCACGCGCTGGTTCCTGCGTGCCCGTCGCAACGAGCAGAACGCTGCCCGTGACGTCGCGCACTTCGGTCCGCACCTGAAAGAGCTGGGTCTGAAACTCGACGAGCTGCTGAGCGGCGAAATCCGCGAAAACTGGCAGGCGCGTTATCAGGCTTACGTCGCCGCCGGTGTGCCGGAGTTGCTGGCGCGTATGGTTGCGGGCACTTCGCACCTGTACACGCTGCTGCCGATCATCGAAGCCTCGGACGTTACCGGGCAGAACCCGGCCGAGGTGGCCAAGGCCTACTTCGCCGTGGGTTCGGCGCTGGACATCACCTGGTACCTGCAACAGATCAGCGCACTGCCGGTTGAAAACAACTGGCAGGCGCTGGCCCGTGAAGCGTTCCGTGATGACGTCGACTGGCAGCAACGCGCGATCACCATCTCCGTCCTGCAACAGGGCGACGGCACCCAGGACGTGGAAACACGCCTGGCGCTGTGGATGGAACAGCACGAAAGCATGATCTCGCGCTGGCGCGCCATGCTGGTGGAAATCCGCGCCGCGAGCGGCACGGACTACGCCATGTACGCGGTGGCCAACCGCGAGCTGCTGGATCTGGCGTTGAGCGGGCAGACCATCGTGCCTGTGGCTGCTGCGAATGCCGAGCTTGAATCGGCGTAAGTAGTGGTTGAATGAGAAAGCCCCGGTATCGTGAGATGCCGGGGCTTTTTATTGTTGGCTATTTATTGAATGAGCTGATTACGCTTGAGCGTAGGGCACATTGGAAGTCGGATAATCGACATTCCGCTCAAGAATCTCCAGATTGAACGTCACCGGGTCACCCGGTGCGTCGCCATAGGTGTAGACGTATGCGTCTTTGCGTAGTTGCCTATTGATGAAGCCCTGGTTTCGAGCTCGTAGATAAACCGTTGCGTGACTGCCTGGAAGGTTGTCCAGAGTTACAAGCTCGCTGTTGGAGTTATAAATATTGAACGACGTAGTATCACCACCCGCTGGCGGGAATGCGCCGAGAATACGATCAGCATTCTTGCTGAAAAAATTACCAAAATATTGACTGCTACGAATCTGAATATTGTAGTAATCATCGTAACAACGGAAGTAAGCCACTATGTGAATATTGTTGGTGGCATTGTCGTGATAGGGCAACATCTTGTTAAGTCGGGAATAGGCATGAGCGGTAGTAAGAAGATGCCCCGATCCCTTCAACTCATCGGCACTAGGGTGTTGATCGAAGTACGTCATGCGCGTCTGGCTGCATGCAATTCTGGCTATGAAGGATTTTTCTACGTCAGTACTCATAAAAGTGTCGTCCATTACTTGGCAGTTATTAATAGTGTGAATATCTGGTTAACATTCGCGTATGGACATTAATTGGTGCTACTGACGAAGTCCAAAGGGATTACGTGTGGGGATATGTACGGGCGACAAAAACTTCGCCAGTGAAACTTCCATGTAACAAAACGCGTAATCCTCGATTTGCGCCTTTTGTTATTGTCGGTCAGGCAGCCATCAGTCTTTCAGCGGAATCAATACGGGTTCATCAGGGGCCAGAACCATGAACACCAACAACTTGGCAGGCTTGCTCTGGCTGGCGTTTTTCGACACCAGATGCTCGGAGCCGGCCGGTTCGTACCAGAACTGACCTTTCTTGTACGTGATCGGTTGTTCACCTTTGACTTGGGAAATCACTTCGCCTTCCAGCACATATGCCATCGCTGTGCCGTCGTGTTTGTGGGCGATGGAGGATTGGCCGGGCTGGTAGTCGACTTCGATCATCATGGCTTTTTTGCCGGGGGCGTTTTTGAGAAGTTGCTCTTGCAGCACGGTGACTTTTTCCGAGGGGTCGTGGGCCAGGGCAGCGGTCGAAAGGCTGAAGGCGAGGGCGGCGGCGAGCAGGGGCAGGGCTTTCATGGCGGGTTACCTGTGAGGGTTGGTGTTGCTGATCACAGTATTCCGCAGGGCGGGGCATTCAAACGGCCAATGTTCGGGAAGATGGAGTGACCAATTGGCGGTGCCAGAGAAAATTCCGGCGCGGCGCAAGACGCCTTCGCGAGCAGGCTCGCTCCCGCAGGGTTCGAGGTTGCTCAGCTGTTTTGTGAGCAACTCATAACCTGTGGGAGCGAGCCTGCTCGCGAAGGGGCCGGTTCAGACGATGGGGAAGCTGTTGAAATCCACACTATTGGCCAAGCGGCTATCGATCAGGTCGATAAACCCCTGCGCCTCGGGCCGGTTGAAATGCGCCTGCATCGCCGCTTCCGACTGCCAGCGCGCGCTGACTGTCCAGCGGTGGCTGTCCTCGGGGCAGCGGTCGACCAGGTAGGAATCGCAGCCCGGGGTTTCGCGCAGGGTGTCGACGATTCTCTGCAACTGCTTGCCCAGCTCCTCCGAACGGCCGGCGACAGCCTGCACCTGCACGGTGTTGATCACTTCGTTGGACATGGCTCACACTCCTGAATCAGGCCGGACGAATCCTGCTCATTGAGGGATAACGCCTGTGCAGAATAGGCCTGCAACCCTCGAAGACCAATAACCAATCGGCGGTTAAATCCTCAGGCCAATGGCTCAGGTGAGCTGTTCGAGGATGTCGCGCAGGCGATCCAGCGCGGTGTCGATGTCCAGGGTTTCGATCGCGCCGAAGCCGAAATACAGACCGTTTTTCGCCGGTTGCTGGTAATAGAAACCGTTGATCGCGTACAGGCCAACCTCGACCTTTTTCGCCAGCTCGATCACCAGCAGCAAATCAATCGGCACCTTGCACCACACGGTCATGTGGAAACCGGCACTCGGTGGCACCGCTTCCAGCCAAGGCGACAGATCGTCCGCCATGCGCGCCAGAATGCGCTCGCGGCGCTGAGCGTAAATGGTGTGACAGCGGCGAATATGCTTGAGCAGGCAGCCCTCGGCAATGAACTTGGCCAGCGCCCATTGCGGCAGGGTCGAGGCGTGCAGGTCGGTAAGCTGCTTGGCGCGGATTACCGCTTCGAGGATCGCCGGCGGCAGAATCGCGTAACCCAGACGCAGCTCCGGCAGCAGGGTTTTCGAAAAGGTGCCGACGTAGGCAACGATGCCGCGCGGGTCCAGGCTGAACAGCGAATCGGTCGGCCGGCCTTCGTAGCGGAATTCGCTGTCGTAATCGTCCTCGATGACGATTGCGCCCAGCTCATAGGCGCGGGCCAGCAGAGCTTCGCGGCGCCCATGGCTCATCGGCATGCCCAAGGGGAACTGGTGCGAGGGCGTGACATAGATCAGGCGCGTGCCATCGGGAATGTGCTCGACCTGCATGCCTTCGGCATCGACCGGAACGCCGACGACTTCGGCGCCATGGGTGCCAAACAGCAGGCGTGCCGGCGGATAACCGGGATCTTCCATTGCCACGATGCTGCCGGGGCGGGTGAGCACGCGGCTGATCAGGTCCAGCGCCTGTTGCGCGCCGTTGCACACGACGATGTCCTCGTCCTGGCAATTGACCCCGCGGGAAAACGCGATGTGTCGGGCAATCGCGTTGCGCAGCGCCGGCAGGCCTTCGGGCAGGCTGTAGAAGCCTTTGGACTGGGCCATCTGGCGCATCGCGTGAGACACGCAGCGGCGCCAGTCATCGTGGGGAAACTGACCTTTGCTGGTGGCGCCGCCGATGAAGTCGTAGCGCAGCGAACCTTCCAGCGTCGGATGGCGCAAGAATACCGGCAGATTGCACCAGCTCTCGATCACCTCGGCGCTGGCCAGTTCACTGTGGCTCTGCTTGCGCTGGATTTGCGCCGGGCGGGCGTTGACGTAGGTGCCTTTGCCGATGACCCCGGTGAGGAAGTTTTCGTAGGTCAGCTGCGCATAGGTGTCGGAGATGGTCTTTCGTGAGATGCCCAATTGCTCGGCGAGCAAACGGCTGGGCGGCAATTGCGTGCCCGCCGCCAGCCGCCCGGATTCGATCGCCCCGCGCAGTTGTTGATACAACTGACCGGCCAGGTCCTTGCGGCCGTTGATCACGACATGAAGTTCCATACCGATGGGGCTCCGGGGGCGGTGAGTGAAGTGTCGGGCAGATTACTGCTATTGGCCGATTGGCAATAGTTGCCTACCGCAAATACCCGGAATTGGCCTACAACCTGTGGGAGCTAGCCTGCTAGCGATGAGGCCGCAACAGGCACCATCTCGGTTGACTGACCCACCGTCATCGCTAGCAGGGCTAGCTCCCACAGGGTCGGTGTAAGGCTTGAGATCAGTGGTGTAGCGGTTTTTCGAAATATTGGGGCTGTAACCCGCGCCCGCCAACGCTTACGGTGCACTCATCATTCCGTCCACCGAGACCTGCCCATGTCCCCGCGCCTGGATTACTACAACGCTTCGCCCAAGGCGATGAAAGCGATGATTGCCATGGAGGCGCTGACCGCCAACCTGAGTATCGAGCCGCCGCTGCTGCAATTGATCCGGATCCGCGCCTCGCAGCTCAACGGCTGTGCATTCTGCACGGACATGCATTCGGTGGACGCGCGGCGGGCCGGGGAGAGTGATCGGCGCCTGTATGCGATTGCGGTGTGGCGCGACAGCAACTTCTTCAACCCGCGCGAGCGCGCTGCGCTGGCGTGGGCGGAGGCGGTGACGCTGCTGGCGGACAGTCGCGTGCCGGATGACGTTTATCAGCAGGCGCGCGAGCAGTTCAGCGAAGGAGAGCTGGTTGACCTGACCATGGCGGTGACGACGATCAACAGCTGGAATCGCTTGGCGGTGAGTTTTCGCCAGGTGCCGAGCGACTAAGGCACCGCTGATCGTTCCCACGCGGAGCGTGGGAACGATCCGGTAGGCACGGCTTTGGTCATGATCGTTCCCACGCTCCCGCGTGGGAATGCCTCCACGGACGCTCCGCGTTCGGCTCTTGGGTGTCAGCGGTTACTGCGGTGGGCGTTGCGGTTTCACCGACGTGCCAAAGGTGTTGCCCATCCGCGTGCTGGTAGCGGCCGGTGTCGCCAAACCGACCTGATTCGGTGGACGTTTGTGCACCGGCACATTCAGCGCTTCCAGATTCTTCTGCGCCGCCGCTGCGCCTTCGGGGTTGTTGCCCATTTGCTGGCTCAGGCAATCGTAATTCGGCGCTTTGTAGCCGCCGACCGTCACCTCCACACAGCCCAACGGTTCCTCGGCATAAGCGCCCGACGCGGCGGTCAGCAACAGCCCGCCGAGGATGATTCGCCACGATGTTTTCATGCTTGCCTCCTGGCCGGCCGATGCGGCGGCGCGATGCCTTGAGTCTAGTGCAAGCCTTGCGTAAATCCCGTGATGGTTTTTTTGCACCGGCCGTCACACCAGATTCATAAACAGCCCTCAGGATGACGATTTTCAAGGATTCGTCAGCCGTGCAGCGAGGCACTTCCCGAGGCGGTTTTCAGCGTTCAACGATTCTTGTGCGCCGGATCTGTCTGGGGTGGTTGCTTGGCTGCGCGGCGAGCCCGGTCGGCGCGCAACCGACGCCGGCGGACGTGCGCATGACGCTGCACATTCCGGCGCAGGACCTCGCGCATGCCTTGGACCAGTACAGCCACGCCACCGGCGTCGCGGTGCTGGTCGACAGTCAGTTGAGTCGCGGTCGTCGCTCGTTGGCGGTGGACGGCGAATACACCGCCGCCGATGCCTTGCGCCGACTGCTCGGCGGCAGTGGTTTGATGGCGCGGTATGCCCGCGCCGATGCGTTTACCTTGCAAGTGGCGCAGGTTGAAGACGTGCCGGAGCCGCCGCCAAAGCAGTCGGCGGAAAGCATCGCCGTCAGCCGCAGTTACGCCACGGCGGTGCAGGCCGCGGTCGAACGCAATCTGTGTCGCTCGCCGCTGACCCGGCCGGGCAGTTACCGCGCGCTGTTGCAGGTCTGGGTCGGGCACGACGGCGTGGTGCAACACAACCGGTTGGTCACTTCGACCGGCGATGTACGGCGCGACAACGCGCTGGTGGAAAGCTTTCGCCAATTCAGGATCGACCGGCCGACGCCCAGTGCCTTGCGTCAGCCGGTCACGTTGCTGTTGTTACCGGAGTCGTCAGGGAAACGCATGGAATGCACCACATGGGAAGGAGTTTCCGGGGGATGAAAGACACCGGACAAGGGTCGCTGGCGCAACTGTTTCTGACGTCCTACGAGGACTTTCGCGGACGTCTGCGCCGCCGTCTCGGCTCGGAGGACCTGGCCAACGACGTGCTGCACGAAACCTGGCTGCGCGTCGACCGCATGGAGACGCCGCCGAACGTCCTGCGGCCCAACGCCTACCTCTATCGCATGGCCCTGAACATCGCCGCCGACCGCCGTCAGGCCGACGCGCGCCTGCTCACCGGCGAGGAGGTCGAAGAGCTGCTGCAGATCGGCGACGAATCGCTCGATCCGTCGCGGGTGGTCGGCGGGCAAAAGGAAATCCAGTCACTGCTCAGCGCCCTTTACGAATTGCCCGCGCGACGCCGACGGATCTTCATCGCCGCACGCCTGGAGGAGGCGCCGCACCTGGAAATCTCCCAGCGCTTCGGCATCTCCACGCGCATGGTCGAGAAGGAAATCAAAGCCGCGTTGGGCTACTGCGCAGCTAAACTGGAAAGAAAAGTGTTTCAGCGGTTCGGTCGCGGGGCCGGAAAACCGTCTTCTGAATAGAGCCCGATCAATTGGTTGAGAATCTGCGCGTTTGAACATCTTTCGACTGACCCCTGCCGAACCCTCGGTGGCCGACAACCTGCACAGCGAAGCCCACGACTGGCTGATCCTGCTGACCTCCGGCCGCGCCACCGTCGCCGACGCCCGCGCCCTGCGCGAATGGTGTGCACAGAGCGCCGAACATGCGCAGGCGTTCGAGCAGGCCAAAGTGTTGTGGCACAACCTGCAACCCGCCGCGCAAGGCGTGCAGGCACCACGCGGGTTCGGTCGACGCGCCTTCCTCGGCGGCGCCATCGCCGCATCAGCCGCCTTCCTGCTGGTGCGCGGCACCATCCCCGGCGGCTTCGAAGGGCTCGGCGCCGACTACATCACCGAAGTCGGCCAGCAACGCCGCGTCGAACCGGCGCAAGGCGTGAGCCTGGAACTCAACACCCAGACCCGCATCAACCAGCGCACTGTCGAGAACGGCGTGCAGGGCTTCGAACTGGTCAGCGGCGAAGTCGAAGTACAGACCGCACGTTTGCCGCTGGCGATGCAGGCCGGAGGCGGGTGGTTACGCGCCAGCCAGGCCCGCTTCAACCTGCGCAATACCGATCAGCAAGTCTGCGTGACCTGCCTCGACGGAACGGTCGAAGTCGACGTAGACGGCCGCAACCTGCGCCTCGAACCCGGCCAGCAAGTGACCTACGACGCCCGCCAAATCGGCAGCGTCCAAACCGTCGACACCGCCGCCGTGATGAACTGGCGCCAACAAGTCCTGGTCTTTAACGGCGCCACCCTCAGCCAGATGATCGACGAAATCAACCGCTACCGCCCCGGCATGCTCCTGCTGCTCAACCGCGACCTCGGCCAACGCCGCGTCCAGGCCCGCTTCAACCTCAACCAACTCGCCGGCGTCGCCCTGTTGATCCGCGACGCCTACGGCATCAAATGCACCGAACTCCCGGGCGGCGTCGTCGTCCTGAGCTAACCATCCCCCCCACACCCCAATCCCTGTGGGAGCTGGCTCGCCAGCGATAGCGCCCGCACAGCCAACCAATCCCAAACTGCCCCAACCCAATCCAATTGTAGGAGTGAGCCTGCTCGCGATAGCTACCGACCAGCCAACCCACCTCCCACGGCCCAACCCCAATCCCTGTGGGAGTTGGCCAGCCAGCGATAGCGCCCCCACATCCACCCAACCCCAAACTGCCCCAACCCAATCCAATTGTAGGAATGAGCCTGCTCGCGATAGCCATCCACCAGCCAACCCATCTCCCACTGCCCAACCCCAATCCCTGTGGGAGCTGGCCTGCCAGCGATAGCGCCCGCAAACCCAACCAATCCCAAACTGACCCAATCCAATTGTAGGAGTGAGCCTGCTCGCGATAGCTATCCACCAGCCAACCCATCTCCCACTGCCCAACCCCAATCCCTGTGGGAGCTGGCCAGCCAGCGATAGCGCCCCCACAGCCACCCAATCCCAAACTGCCCCAACCCAACCCCAATGTAGGAGTGAGCCTGCTCGCGATAGCTATCCACCAGCCAACCCATCTCCCACTGCCCAAACCCAATCCCTGTGGGAGCTGGCTTGCCAGCGATAGCGCCCGCAAACCCAACCAATCCCAAACTGCCCCAACCCAATCCAATTGTAGGAGTGAGCCTGCTCGCGATAGCGCCAGTCCATCCAACCTCTCCATTGACTGACCCACCGCAATCGCGAGCAGGCTCACTCCTACAAAAAAGCATCACTGCAACGGCCCAATCACCTGCCGATAAACCTCCACCCCCTGCGGCGTCCCCCGGCTCAACCGAATCTCCAGCCCCTGCGGATCCTCCCGCCGATTCCCACTCAACTGCCGCCAACCCTTGTCCACTTCCCAAACCCGCACCTGCACATCCCGCACATCCGCCAACACCGCCACCCCAGCCCCAGGCGCCGGCAGCGGATACCGATTGCGCGCCTCAGCCACCGCCCGATACAACGTGTCGCCCTTCAACCACCAGCGCACCCGCTGCAACGCCCCCGGCTGATCCGCCGCCGTGCGAATCACATCCAGCCGAAACCCCTTGCTATCACTACTACGAACGGTAATAGCAGGCGGCGCAGCAGGCGGTTCATCATCCACACCAACCTTGCGCGGCTCAGTCAACTCAACCCCCGCGCGCATATCCACATCGCGCTGCAACTGATTCAACACCCGCAACAACCCGTCGCTCTGCTCACTGCTGGCCTGCAAATGCCGATCCGCCCGCGTCACACTGTCCAGCCCACGCCAGGCAATCAGACTGACCACCGCCATCAACAAAATCGCGACCATCACCTCGATCAGCGTAAACCCCTGTTGAGCCCTCATTGCAGACTGATCCGACCCGAGCCATCGCGCAGCACGCTCAACCGATTCAAACCATCGGACAGCGTCACCTGCAACGGCGGATTGATCCACTCAGCATTCAGCACAACCCGCTGCTTCGGCTCCACACGCACCTCGACCTTCGGACTTTGCCACGCACGTGGCCGCAACTGCGCGTCATCCTTGAAATGCTCAAACCCGCGACCACCGTCACTACGCCGACTAAACCGAAACCCCTTCGCATCACTCACCCAAACAATCGGCCGCCCATCCGCACGCGCCTCCGCCTGCGCCACCTGCAGCAACTGCGCCACGCGCTCGGCATCTTTGCGCAGCAACTGCGCAGGATCAGGCTTGATACTCAAACTGATCGCCGCACTGGCAATGCCGATGATCACCAGCACCACCATCAACTCGATCAGCGTAAAACCCCGTTGCTTGCCCGCGTCCATCGATCGCACGCTCCTTCGCGTCCCGCCATGTCCCGAACAGCCAAGATGCACCGCCAACATGTAAGACGTGTGAAATAAAACGGAGAGAATTGCCGCGTAGGCTGGCAACAGGGACAAAAAGGAGATTCACCCCATGAGACTCACAACACGCTTCTCCCCACCGCAAATGGCCCAGGCCCTCGCGCTGCTCGCCGCACTGGTCGGCGTCGCGACATGGTCGTCGCTACTGCTGACCCGCGCCGAATCGCGCACACCGGCAGCGGCGCCGCAGTTGCTGGCGGCGAGGAGTGATAGCCCGGCGTTGCAGTGGTTTTCCAACCAGACCGCGCCGGTGGATATCAAGGTGAGCGGGGTGATGGCGGGGAGTCACGGGGCGGTGGCGATATTGAGTTTGAATGATGGACCGCCCAGGAGCTTTTTGGCGGGGGAGAGGGTTGGGGTTGGGGTGAGGTTGGTGGCGGTTGAGGGGGATGGGGTTGTTGTGGAGCAGGGGGGGGAGAGGGTGCGGTTGGGGGTAGAGAGGTTGGGGGAGGGGGTGGTTTTGCCTAGGTTGGTGAGGCCGTGATTTGTGGAATCGAGGTAGATGCTGATCCCATTAAATAGTCGTCGGCGGCTATCGGCAGGAGCAGACGGTTCTGATTGCAAAAAAACTACTAGACTAGGCCGGTTAGTAGGGAATGAGGATCCGACGAAGTGTTTTTTTTGGGAAAATTCGCAGTATTCTGCGCCATACTCAGGGTTGGGCGTTCACTCTGGCTGCATAAAAAACCTAGATGTACTTTTTAAAGAATCAACTATTACAAGGAGTAGTAAATGGTCGACTTCAAGAAAAAACTAAAAAATAAAAGTGTTGAAAAGAGAATAGATCCAACTGAAATATACGACTCACTGGATCGAAGAAGCGAAGCAGGACCGCTGCGCCCCTCTCAAGAAACTTTACTAAAAGAATGGCATAGTTCCCGAAGAGATTTGAAGGATAGCGTTGTAAAGCTTCATACAGGTGAAGGCAAAACTCTGATTGGACTTTTGATGCTTCAATCGAAGCTGAATGAATCTGGAAAGCCATGTGTGTTTTTGTGTCCCAACATTTACCTCGCAAGACAGGTAACATCTGAAGCCAAAAAATTCGGAATACCTTTCTGCGAAATTGGTAAAGACCGCGAGCTTCCAGACGAGTTTATCGCCGGGAAAACCCTTTTAATCACACATATTCAAAAGCTTTTCAATGGGAGAACGAAATTCGGACTAAATAACAAGTCTGTGGAAGTCGGCTCCATTGTTTTAGATGACTCACATGCCTGCATTGACTCGATAAAAAGCGCGCTCACTATCAAAATAGATCGAAAGCATCCTCTTTATGAAAAATTTATCAGGCTTTTCGATCAAGACTTAAGAGATCAAGGTGAGGGCAGCTTTCTTGAAATTGAGAGTGGCAGTTACAACACTATGCTGCCGATTCCTTACTGGTCATGGTTAGACCGAAAAGACGAAATGATTCAGCTTCTACTAAGCCATAAGGACGATAAAGAGATTGTTTTTGCATGGGAGCTAATAAAAAATAATTTAGAGAACTGTCAAGCTTTCATAGCCGGAACCTATCTCGAAATATCGCCTATATTAATTCCCATAAATGCATTTGGCTCATTCGCTCGAGCAGAACACCGAATTTTAATGTCAGCTACCACGCAAGATGACTCCTTCTCGATCAAGGGGCTTGGTTTTGACATTGAGGCAATTAAAACTCCTCTTACCAATACCATACTAAAGTGGTCGGGTGAGAAGATGATCTTAATTCCTACCTTAATCGATGCATCCTTAGACAGGGAAAATATTGTGGACTGGCTTGCAAAGCCGGAAAAAGATCGCAGTTTCGGCATCGTATTTTTAACCCCTGACTTCTCAAATAAAACTCAGTACCAACGTTTGGGCGCGACGGTTGCTGAAACCGAAACCATTTTCGAACATGTTCAGCAGTTGAAAACTGGAAAAACGAGTTCGTCCATGGTTTTTGCGAATAGATATGATGGTATAGATCTGCCAGACGACGCTTGCCGCATTCTTATCCTTGACTCAAAACCCTACTTTGACTCTCTTCTCGACCGTTACGAAGAGGACTGTCGTACTGGTAGCGATATTATGAATGTAAAGATCGCGCAAAAAGTAGAACAAGGCTTGGGGCGCAGTGTAAGAGGTGAGAAAGATTACAGTGTAATCTTGATAGTTGGGGGCGATCTTACAAAGTTTATCAAAAGCCAATCTACTCACAAATATTTCTCCCCGCAAACAAAAAAACAGATTGAAATAGGCCTGCAGATTGCAGAGGACGCGAAAGCAGAGCTCAAAACTAAGCCCAACGAGTATGAGGTCCTAACTGATCTTATGAAGCAAGCTCTTACTCGAGATGAGGGCTGGAAAGAATATTATGTCGAAGAAATGGATGAAATAGTTAAAGCAAACCAGAGTACATCTTTGTATGACGTATTGAAGATGGAGTTCGATGCGGAAGTAGCGTTTGCATCGGGTAACGAAGCGCGCGCGTGTGAAATCATTCAGAAACTATCAGATAAATTCCAGGAAGAGCCTGCCGAAAAAGGGTGGTATATACAACAGTTAGCCCGATACACATACAGGCTTAGCAAAGCAGACGCTAATAACATTCAAGGTACTGCCTTCAGATTAAATACCCAGCTTTTGAAGCCGAAAACCGGCGTCAATTACAAAAAAATATCATTCATTAATGAAAATCGAATTTCTCGGATTCAGAATTGGCTGAAAACATTTAACACTCACGAAGAACTTCAACTTTCTGCTAATGGCATACTCGACAATCTTGCTTTTGGTGTGGCCTCAGAAAAATTTGAGCTAGCTCTTAAAGAGCTTGGCCTGGGCTTGGGCTTCGAAAGTCAGAGGCCAGACAAGGAAATCAAAAAAGGCCCTGACAATCTTTGGTGTATTGGAGTTAATAAGTACATACTTCTAGAGTGTAAAAACGAGGTCGAATTGAATCGGGTGGAAATAAACAAAAACGAAGCTGGTCAGATGAACACGCATTGCGGCTGGTTTGAAGAAGTTTACGGCGAAGCAGAGTGTACTAGAATTCTGGTGCACCCCACTAAAAAACTTTCATATCACGGAAACTTTACCCATGACGTCTCTATCATGCGGAAACGCTCGCTAAACAAGCTAAAAGAAAATTTTCGAGCGTTCATTATGGAGCTACAAAAATTTGAACTGCACAGCATTTCAACGGGGCAAATTAATAAGCTGCTCAGCTTTCACGGTTTAGACCCAAGCAACCTAACTACAATGTATTCAGAGCCGCACACTAACTAAAAGACTGTCTTAGGTATATGGAGGAAATTCAAAATTCCTCCATATCACCATTACAACAGCGACCAGCATTCTGGAGTTTGAACTGCTGCTTTGGCGATAGCTGCCTTCGTATTCAAGCTGAGAACGCATCATCACAGACTAGATAACAGGCCGAATTCGCCTGGGTGAGTTGGCGCAGTAACGTCTCGATAAACATTAAGTTTAAAAAGACATCTCAAAACACTCTCTTAGGCTACGTGCCCTTGCGCCTTTGCCTACAGCTACGCCAGAATCCGCCGGCTTGTGGGCTTTTTACCTGGTCTATATCGTCTACGTGTCGCTGGCAACCCAGCGACCGGGTTTAGCGACCCGACCAGGTATAAGTTCAACGACGCTCCAGTTGTCGCAGACATTTGCGATGACGATATGGCGGCTGTGCGTGGGAGACCTTCGGGTCTGCCGGGTCTTATACCTCTCGGTTCGCTAACCCGCGTACAGCTGCCACCCTTATCTGTTTAGCGACAGGTGTTGGTGGTTCCACCAGGTATAAAAATGGAGCTTCACCATGATCAAACCAACACCCAACCCACCCGAATCCAACCCCACATCCCCCTACGAATCCACCCACTCCAAAAAACTCCACGAAGCCGCCGACCGTGCGCTCGACCATTACCTCTGCCAGCCCGGTTCCACGCCGCCGCCACGTAAACACCGTGGGATGTATGCCGTAACTGCGGATAACAAAAACGAAGAGCTGCTGATCGATGCCAGTGAAACACTCGCTTCGGCTCAGACCATTACGCAGAACGTCGCCAGTCTGTTGCCGGCGTCGCAGCGGCGGGCGTTGTTGGGGATTTCGCAGTTGATCATGCTCGGGGAGCTGGCGGTGAATCGGGCTTTGGATAATTTGCAATTGCCGGAGTGATGTGGAGTAGGGCGGGTAGCGGTGGCACATGCGCTGTCTCTGTTGCCTGATCGGCCGCTATCGCCAGCAGGCTGGCTCCCACAGGGTTTTGTGCTGGTCGCGGATGTTGTGTTCGGGGCTGGGACCTGTGGGAGTGGGGCGGTTACTTTTCTGCTCCGATTTCACTTGGCTATTGAGGCGTTTCAGGGCATTCGCGGGTCCAGCGCGTCGCGGTCATGTCATTGAACTGCTCGCCAATGGTATCGACGCGCAGGCACGTGCCTTTCTTTGAGCTAATGCATTAACCCGCGCGTCCATAAGCGATTAACCTTGAGCGGCGAGGGGGCCGACGATCATTCGACAAACTCCAAAAGTCATCTCTAATCCAACCGGACTATCAAAGCGCTACAAACACTGCAACATCCAGCCATTCACCCCATTGCGAGGTCATCATGAACATTGATTTCACCGGACGTAAGGTTTTGGTTTCGGGCTCCACCAGCGGCATCGGTTTTGCGACGGCCAAGGGCTTTTTGCAAGCGGGTGCGCAGGTGGTGATCAACGGTCGCAGCCAGGAAAGCGTCGACAGCGCTTTGCAACGGCTGGGCGAACTGGCCGGCAATGCCGTCGGTTTTGCCGGTGATCTGGGCAGTGAGGCTGGGGTCGACAAACTGGTCGCGGAGCACAGTGCTTTCGACGTCGTCATCAACAATCTGGGTGTGTTCAATCCGCAGGATTTCTTTGAGATACCGGACAGTGAGTGGCAACGCTTTTTCGACATCAACGTCATGTCCGGCGTGCGCCTGTCACGCGCCTATGCGCAGGGTATGGTGGAGCGCAAGTGGGGGCGGATCGTGTTTATCTCGTCGGAGTCGGCGGTGAATATTCCGGCTGACATGATCCATTACGGCTTCAGCAAAACCGCGCAACTCGCCGTGTCGCGCGGCCTCGCCAAGCGTCTGGCGGGCACCGGGGTGACGGTCAATGCTGTGCTGCCCGGGCCGACCCTGTCCGAAGGCGTGGCGCAAATGCTCAGCTCCACCGTCGAAAGCTCCGGCGAAAGCCTGGAGAAGGTCGCCGCTGATTTCGTCAACGCCCACCGCAGCTCCTCGATCATCCAGCGTGCCGCCAGCGTTGAGGAAGTCGCCAACATGATCATCTACGTCAGCTCCGAACAGGCGTCCGCCACCACCGGGGCAGCGTTGCGCGTCGACGGCGGGGTGATCGACAGCATCGTCTGAGATTTATTCTGCTGACGGCGCGTCAATCGGCACGACGAGCGCCGTCAGCGCTCAAGGAGGTTTTGGGCGGGAAGGGGTATTTGCCTCAGGCCCCATCCCGTGAGTAGAATGCGATTCATTATCAATCATGTATTCGCCGGGATTCCGATGCGCAGCGACGAAACACTAGGCACTGCTGATCTAGGGCTGCTCTATCGCACCCACCATTCGTGGTTACAGGGCTGGCTGATCCGGCGCACTGGATGTCGCGATAACGCTGCCGATCTGGCGCAGGACACCTTTGTGCGTCTGCTCAAATCCCGTCAATCCAGCCCCTTGCGCGAACCGCGCGCCTATCTGAGCAGTATCGCCCGTGGACTGATGATTGATCAGTATCGTCGTCGCGAGCTCGAGCGTGCTTACCTCGAAAGCGTCATGTTGCTGCCTCCCCACGATGTGCCCTCGGAAGAGAGCCGGCTGATGATTCTGGATGCGCTCGAGCGCATAGACCGCATGCTCGGTACGCTTAAACCAAGAGTTCGACAGGCGTTTTTGTTTGCCCGACTCGACGGTCTGACCTGCGCGCAAATAGCCGAAAAGCTGGGTGTTTCCCGCGCGACGGTGGAGCGCGACCTGGCCACGGCCCTGCAACATTGCTATCGCGTGCGTTATGTCGAGGCGTGAGCCGCAGGCGCTCGATCCGGCCATTGTCGAGCAGGCGATCCAATGGCTGGTGCGCGTTCGCTTCAATCAAGCCGATGAACAGACACAGCGCAGTTTTGAGCACTGGCTGCAGCAGCGCCCGGAGCATGGGTTGGCGTGGCAGCGTGTGGAAACCCTTGGCGATGACTTCGCAGGCGTGCCCGCGCAACTGGCCCGACAAACCCTGGATGGCAGCCGTCAGGGAGTGCGCCGGCGCGAAAGCCTGAAGCTGCTGGGCGTATTGGCGACTGTTGGCACGGCAGCCTGGCTCGGCCGGGATTACACGCCGGTCCCCGCCATGCTTGCGCAGCAACGCAGCAGCACCGGCGAGCGACGCCGCTTCCAGCTCGATGATGGCAGCCTTGTCCAGCTCAATAGCGATAGCGCCGTCGACAGCGAGTTCGATGCCCAGCGACGCCTGATCATCCTGCGACGGGGTGAAATCATCGTGAATGTCGGCGCGGACCCGCACTCGCATCAGGTGCGGCCGTTCTGGGTGCAATCACGCGACGGCCTCATGCAAGCCCACAGTTCGCGCTTTCTCGTGCGCGAGCGTGACGATGGGACGCTGGTCGCGGCTCAGGAAGGATCGGTCACGCTGTTTCCCGGCGCCCGTCAAACGCCGGCAAGCCGAAGCGTGCAGGCAGGCGATCAGCTGCTGTTCACATCCAGTGGCGTGCGAACGTTCAGCGACCAGGGCCTTGATCCCTGGAGCTGGGGTGACGGGGTGATCAGTGCGCGCAATATGCGCCTCGGTGATTTCATCGCGGAGTTGTCGCGTTATCGCCCCGGGGTGTTGCGCTGCGCCGAAGAGGTCGCGGACCGTCGCGTTTCCGGCACCTTCCAGCTTGCCGACAACGATCAGGTGCTGGCGTTGATCGCGCAGTCGCTGCATTTGCACGTCGATTATCGCACCCGGTACTGGGTGACCGTGACCGCAGCCAGCTGAATTTCGTAATGCGTGAAAAATAATGAGGTGGTTTCTCATTCTCGTTCGACCTCTTTGGAAGGCCGGAATACAGGCCAGTCTGTCGATGTCCTTTCTTGGAGCGAGAAAATGAGTTCGTCCCCGGTTTCACAGCGCCATCCATTGAATCGCGCTTTGCACGCTGCGATTTTGGGTTTGATCGTCAGCAGCTACGCCTTGCCGTCGCTGGCGCAAACCTCGAGCGCTGACCCGAGCAATCAAGTCAAACCGTGGAACATCGCTGCGGGCCCACTGGCGCCGGCGCTTGACCGCTTTGCGCGCGAGGCGGGCATCAGCCTTTCATTCGATGCGTCGAGTGTCGCGAACCGCACCACGGCTGGCGTGAATGGCACGCTCGATACGTCGGCAGCGCTGTCATCGTTGCTGCAGGGGAGTGGATTACAAACCGAACAGCAGGGCCCGAATGCCTACCAGTTGGTCCCTCAGGCAAAACCCGCCGGCCCGCTGGAGCTCGACGCAACGGACGTCGAGGACTACCGCCTCGCGCCCCTCATCATCAATGCCAAGGTCAGGGTCAGTGCCGACGACGACACCAACTCGGTGGTCGCCAAGGAACTCTGGGTTGGCGGCAAGGTGGCGACCAGCATTCTCAACACACCGGCCTCGGTGTCGGTGGTGACCAACAAGGAAATGCAGCAACGCAGCGTCAGCACAACCGAAGAGGCGCTGCAATACACGCCGGGCGTGGTCAGTGACTTCTATGGTACGGATGACCGCAACGACTATTTTCAGATCCGCGGCTTCCAGGCCACCACCTACCGTGACGGCTTGACCCTGAGTTCGATGCGCGGCGTCCGCGAAGATCCATTCGCCTATGAGCGCATCGAGATTCTGCGCGGCGCCAACTCCACGCTGTTTGGCCCTGCGGACCCCGGCGGTTCGGTGAACTTCGTGACCAAACAGCCACGCTTCGAGAAGTTTGGTCAGGGCTATGTGACCTACGGCTCGTTCGACCATGTCGAGACCGGCATCGATGTGGGGGATGCGCTGAACGACGAGAAAACCCTGGCCGGCCGCTTTACTGCCAAAGGCCAGAACAGTGACCGCGAGTACGATCACTCACAGGACGACAACCAGTTGTTTATGGGTGGCCTGACCTGGGCTCCGTCGGATTACACGTCGGCGACAGTGATTCTGGACTACCTGAAAACCGAAAGTTCGCCCAACAGTGGCGGCTATCCGCTGGACAAAGAGTACGACCGCAGCAAGTTCTATGGTGAGCCGAGCTACAACTTCCACGATGTCGAGCGCACCAGCCTCAGCGGTAACGTCACCCATGACTTCGACAACGGCTTCGTACTGCGCAGCAACCTGCGTTACAGCAAGTTGACCGATGATTTTGGCTACGTTTACTTAAGCGACAGCGCCGCACGTGTCGGTACGACCGTCGACCGCTATCTGTTTGGCACAGACACCGAGGCCGACCAGTTCAACGGCAATCTGATGCTGCAATACGATGCCCGCTTCGAGAACATCGACAGCAGCAGTCTGGTGGGCGTGGAGTACCTCGATTCGACCACCAAGGAAAGCTCGGTCTACGACCTGACGACCCCGATTGATATTGCCAATCCGGTGTTTACTGGCGTTTCACGCTCAATCGCGCCGTATGCCGTGAACAAGCGAGACGCGACCACCAAGGCCGTGTTCCTCCAGCAGAACCTGTCGTTCTACGAGCGTTTCATCGTCACCGGGGGGGTGCGCAACGATTCGATGGACCTGACCAGCAAAGGCTTGCAATCGACCGAGAAAGACACTTTCTCCGAAACCTCCTACCGCGGTGCGCTGACTTACATCGTCAACGACGAAGTCTCCACTTATGTGAGCATGGTGGAATCCGTCTCGCCGCCGCAAGTTGGCGTCACACCGCAGACGGGCCGGCAGTACGAAGTGGGCGTGAAGTATGCGCCGATGGGGATGGACGCACTGTTCTCCGCCGCCGTTTATGACCTGACCCAGGAAAACGTCACCATCGCCGTGGTGCTGCCGAGCGGCATCATCGAGCAACAAACGGTGGGCGAGTCGCGGGCGCGTGGCCTCGACCTGGAGGCCAAGGCGCAGGTGACGCAGAACCTCAGCCTGATCGGTGGTTATTCCTACATGGAGTCTGAGGTACTGCGCGGTTCGTTGTACGACGGCAGTTCGCTGAAGGGTAACGAGTTCGCCACGGCCCCCAAGCATTCCGCTTCGCTCTGGAGTTATTACGACCTGCCCGGCACGGATGTCAGCGTTGGCTTGGGCGCGCGTTATGTCGGCGCTTATTACTTCGACGCAGCCAACTCCGACAAAAGCGATGGCACCACGCTGTTCGACGCCGCCTTCAACTACAAGATCGCCAAGGGTACCGATCTTGCGGTGAACGTCAGCAACTTGCTGGATGAGCAGCACGTGGTCGGTTCCGGCACCGCGAACTTCTATAACCCGGGTCGCGAGATTACCGCCAAAGTGAGTTACAACTGGTAAGTGGGCGTTTAAGCCTTCTGCTTTGTCAGGAAGCGGTGCCCGCTTTATCGCGGGTACCGCCAACCTGGTTACCAATCGGCAAGCGGTGAACGTAGCTTTACGATCTCGCTACTCCGGGCACATCCATATTGATCTTTCGCCAGAAAGCTTCAGAAAAGCTGTAAACCGAGAAAGCAATCAGCCCCAATGCCATCACAATCAAGATCAACCAGCCCGCTGGAAGATTCTGCAGCGCGTCCAAAGCCTCTTTCATACCCGGCGGATCCATCGCTTGATAAGTGGAACCGCTGACAGCCAATAGCACCGCAATCTCGATAAAAACTACCCCACGGGCAATCAGGCCGAACCTGGAGACTGGGCGGACATACCGCATCACTTCCTCGTCCGCCTCAAAGTATTTCTCGAACGTCGCCTTCCAGCCCTTGATGATGTGAGCAATACCGACCCCCAGTGGAACGAGTGCAATCAGGTACACCAAAAGATTCGAGTGATCCCAGGACAACAAATGCGCCAGCCAGTCCTTGGTCTGCCCACCGGAATCGCCCGAACTTCTGATGCCGCTGACGAGCAAACCCAGTGCAAAAATCGCTAAAGCGCCGTTGACCATACCGCCTGCCAACAGACCTGCGCGAATGACCAGGCCTTTGAGGTCGTTGCCATGATGATCGACATCACGCGTCGCTTGCAGGACGCGCCAAGCCGCAAAGGCAAGCAAGCCTGCTACCACAAGCCCAACCAGAAAATAGCCGAAGGGTTGGCTGAGCAGTGCCTCCAGACTTTTGTGGCTGTCCTTGGGTTTTGTCGAGTCCTGTGCTGCCAGCAGGGCAAAGATACCGATGATCAAATACAGCACGCCACGAGCGGCGTAACCGCCCCGAGCGAGTATTACCAGGCTATGTTGCGCGGACATTCGATGTATTCCAGAGAGGGTATACAAGAGCAGACCCCTGGTGCTGGCCGGGGTTCTACTGGCTTGGATTCAACGAGCCACGTTCATGTCGGCGCAACCCCTCGAATATCCCCCAATCAGTTCCCTCTCCAGGGGGAGAGGGCTAGGGTGGAGGGGCGGTCCGTCTGCGGCAACAATGTCTCCAGCCTCGCCCCATGACGCTTCAGTTCACCTGCTTCAAATCAATTCGAATCACGACCCGACCTCAAATAGGTTTCCGCCCACTCCCGGTAATTGTCCGAGAGTGTGTACCTGGCAAGCAGCTTGGAGAGCGTAAGTTCGCGTCCCTCCGCGCCGCTTTGTTCACCCAACGCCTCGTACGTCGCTTCGATTGCGGCCAGATACGGCGCATGCCCATTAACCACAATCCGCACATTGGCAGCACTCAGTCGCCCAACATCGCTCAGCGCCGGATTACCACAGTTGATCAACATGATCGGTACACTCAGATGTGCGGTGATGGCGTTGGAGAGCAAGGGGTCGCCTGGCTACCAAAGAGCCTGACCGAACAGGAGATGGCTGACGGACGTCTGGTTCATCCCTTTGGAAAATTTACCTCACGCGCCCGACGGCATCGGCCCGTCAGCGGAAGAGTTCTGGGCTCGTGTGGGCAACGATAAGACGCACTCTTTATGACGCGTCTTCTCGCTCGTGATGTGAGGCGTCAGTCACCAAGCACCCGGCACACGTCGTAACCTTTACTTTTCACTATTTGCTGTGAATGAGCACTCGCCACTTCCGATCCGAAAGGTCCCTGCAGTCCAGGAATCTGGAGCCGGGGGTGTTAGTTGAATCGATCGATTGTGATGGGCGTTTCGGCTTCGTATCAAGCGGTCCTGACTTTTGCATCCTGCCCGGTTATTTCCTTTGGCTCTCATCCATAAACCCAAACATTCCATTGCTCCCATTCTTTGTCACTAAGCTTGGTTTCAGTTGAAGGATCACCCAACCGCAGCACCCAAAGGAGCAACACGTCATGCTGTCTCTCGCCCATGCAATTCGTAAAAGTTCCGGCTCCCTCGTTCAAGTACAAACTGACTACAAGCAGAACGTAGTTGCGGTCAATACCGTAATGACCAGTGTCTTGGGGTCAAGCCTGCCTACTCTCTATCAAGCGCCGCCGGATTGGCAGTCCTTTGTCAGCGCTTTTGAAGCGGCCAATGGCGACGCGCTGAATTGGGTCAATACCGTTATGGCCCGTTTGCTGAACGTCCCTCAAGAGGTGGTCGGCTACAACGCAGTGATCAGCCAGGTTCTTCAGGATGCAAAAAGCCAAAGCGAAACACTTGTCGCTCAGCCAACAAATCAAATAGCACTGGCGACGCTCAATCAAGATCTGACTACGCTCACTAATCAATTAGGCTTGGTAACCTCGTTCATCAGCGGAGCAATCGTCGCCTTACAAACATCACGTGATACGCTCCCGGACATGGCCGCCCAGCTACAGAGCATCGCTGATAAGTCGACAGTCGATGCCAATGCCGACCAAGCCCAAATTGACAAGCTCAATGCTCAGATCGATCAATTGAAGGCCGACATCAAAAGCCTCACAGCTGCCATTATTGCGCTTGGTATTACTGACGGCATTGCATTGACATTGGGGACGGTTGCGACAATTGCACTTTGGCCGGTTGGCGCGCTTGTCTGGTTTATGCTTGGCCCAGCGATAGCTGTCGCCAGCACTTATATTGCGCTGGACGCCAAACAAATAGAGGCTGATCAAGCGAGTATCACTCAGACCCTTGCCACCATCCAGGGTATAACTGCCGATGTCGCAACCTTGCACGTGTTAGCGCATAACTTTGCTGATCTGGCGACGCAGTCGGTAGCGATCGAGACGAATCTCCAGGCAGTATTGGCTGAATGGCAAACGCTGGAAAATGATGTGAACGCCGCGGTAACTGACATCAGAACAGCCATTTCTGACGCCAGATCTACCAATTTCACGGCAGTGCTCAATGACGTCAATGAAGCCATAAGCGAATGGAACGACTCCTATGCTCAAGCTGGTTCGTTGCAGCTTGATCTGCAGGTGAACAATGCCAACCTCGAATATGGCATGACTTCCGCCCAGGTGCAGTCAGCCATGGCCGGAGCTCAAACAGTGGATTTGATCACGTACTACAATCAGTTGTCGCAGCAAAGAAAAGTTGCCTGAGTTTGATGATCAGCCCCGCACATGCGGGGCTTTTCAACTAGCGTTGAGCTGAATTTGGAACGTGCTCTCCAGCAAGTCTGATTCACTTGCCATTTCCTTTTCCTCTCCTTCAAATCATCTGAGCCTGTTCGCTCCGGAATCATCTAAGGGATCAAGCGCATCTCGCGCAGTGTATCGAATACATCGAAAAATGCCTGATCGCTCGCCTGATAGGCAGTGAAACCCATTGCACGGCTTTTCGACATGTCCGTGACCACTTCGATAGGTCGGCCAAGGTCTGCATCGGTATGCCATGGCGATATCAGTCGACCGATGTCAGATTCTTTCAAACCGTGTTCGGCAACTATTTGCGTCCATACGGCTTGGTCGTTGGCCATCTGCTTTTCAAGGGGTGAGGGGGAAGCGGGATAATCGGCAGCAGGCAAATCGAAATACTCGGCAATGCGGCTCCACATCCATTTCCAGCGAAACACATCGCCATTCGTGACATTGAATGCCTGGTTGGCCGCCGCCGGCGTGGTTGCCGCCCACAATTGTTGTTTCGCCAACTGCCGGGCGTCCGTCATGTCGGTGAGGCTGTCCCACTGCACTCTGGATCCGGGGAACACAAAAGAGCGATTGGTTTTTTTGCAAATCGAGGCGTAGACGGCGAGGGTGGTTGCCATGTTCATCGCGTTGCCAACGGCGACCCCGGTGACGGTATGCGGGCGGTGAACGCTCCAGGTGAAGCCGTCATTTTCGGCTGCGGCGAACAGTTCATCCTCTTGGGCGTAATAGAAATTCTCGACATCCAGACGACCCTGCTCTTCGCGAAACGGTGTTTGCGGCAGGCTGCCTTTTCCATACGCTTCGAACGGGCCGAGGTAGTGTTTCAGGCCGGTCACCAGCGCTACGTGCTCAACGCTCTTGGCAGGGCGAACGGCGCTGAGGACGTTGCGTACCATGGCGGCATTGACGCGAATGTTCTCGGCTTCCGTGGCTTGGCGTGACCATGTGGTGATGAATACATGGGTGGGTTTCAACCCCGCAAGTGCACGTTCCAGCGAAGCCGGATCTTGAAGGTCAGCCGCGACCGGGATCACGCCTGGCGTTTGCGATGGGTGCCGCGACAGCGCGGCGACCTGCCACTGGTTGTCGATGAGTAACTGCGTGATGGCGCTGCCGACGATGCCGCTGGCGCCCACGACCAAAGCTGTCTGAGTCATAGGTTTCTCCTGTATTCAGGTTTGGGAGTTCGCCTGAACGGCAGAGGTTCAACCTGAAAATCCGTTAGAGTGGTCACCCATCCCCGTTGAAGCCCGTGAAAATGAATCGTCCGCTGTTTGTCGCGCTGGATGGCCCCAAAGGCGTCGGCAAAACCTCGCTGTTGGAAGCCATCACCGAAGCCCTGAGGGCCGACAACCAGAAAGTCATCCGGCTTTGCGAGAAAAAAAGCGACCCGTTCCGGGGCGAGACCATGCAGTTGGTGAACCGGCTTGCCCGCCAGCCTGACCGGGCTCTGGAACTGCAAGTTTGCCAGCGTCTGGCTGATAGCCGCCGCTGGATTTCCCGGCACGTGCTGACCAGACAACCCACCGACAGCATTATCCTGATCGATCGCTGGTACCCGTCCGAGGCCGCGTTTCGCCGCACAGTTCCGTTCGCAGAAATCCTGAAACTGAACCTTGATCGCGACGTTCAGGTGCCAGACCTGCATGTCGGCGTGGTCACAGCGGCAGAGATTTCCTGGGCGAGGGCGGCTGCGCGACGTCGCGGCTTGAGCAGTACCGTGCTTCGCGGTCTGGAGGAGCATGTCGCTTGTACTCAGGCGTTTGAACAAGCGGTTGCTGCACAGGGTTGGTTTTTATGCCGGAATGAGGGAACGATCGAGGAGGCGACTAGGCGGGTGGTTGGGGAGATTAATCGGGTGATGAGCGGCCTCTGCACATCGACCTGAATAACCGTGTCGATGATGGATTCAAAGCGATCCGTTCAGGTCGCCGTAACCCTCGAATACCCCCGAATCAGTTCCCTCTCCTGGGGGAGAGGGCTAGGGTGAGGGGCTGTCCGATCTGGCCTGATTGAGTAGTGCCGAGGAAACCGTAAGCAAGAGCGACCCTCACCCCAGCCCTCTCCCAGAGGGAGAGGGGGGCCGACCGCAGTGTCTTTCGTCATACATCGACCTGAATGACCTTGTCGATTATGAATTCAAAGCGATACGTTCAGGTCGCCGTAACCCTCGAATATCCCCGAATCAGTTCCCCTCCTGGGGGAGAGGGCTAGGGTGAGGGGCTGTCCGATCTGGCATGATTGAGTAGTGCCGAGGAAACCGTAAGCAAGAGCGACCCTCACCCCAGCCCTCTCCCGGAGGGAGAGGGGGCCGACCGCAGTGTCTTTCGTCATACATGGACCTGAATGACCGTGTCGATGATGGATTCAATGCGCCACGCTCAGGTCGCCACAACTCTCGAATATCCCCGAATCAGTTCCCTCTCCCTCTGGGAGAGGGCTAGGGTGAGGGGCTGTCCGATCTGGCCTGATTGAGTAGTGCCGAGGAAACCGTAAGCAAGAGCGACCCTCACCCCAGCCCTCTCCCGGAGGGAGAGGGGGCCGACCGCAGTGTCTTTCGTCATACATCGACCTGAATGACCGTGTCGATTATGGATTCAACGCGATACGTTCAGGTCGGCGCAACTCTCGAATACCCCCGAATCAGTTCCCTCTCCTGGGGGAGAGGGGGCCGACCGCAGTGTCTTTCGTCATACATCGACCTGAATGACTGTGTCGATGATGGATTCAAAGCGATACGTTCAGGTCGCCGTAACCCTCGAATATCCCCAAATCAGTTCCCTCTCCTGGGGGAGAGGGCTAGGGTGAGGGGCTGTCCGATCTGGCCTGATTGAGTAGTGCCGAGGAAACCGTAAGCAAGAGCGACCCTCACCCCAGCCCTCTCCCGGAGGGAGAGGGGCCCGACCGCAATGTCTTTCGTCATACATCGACCTGAATGACTGTGTCGATGATGGATTCAATGCGCCACGCTCAGGTCGCCGTAACCCTCGAATATCCCCGAATCAGTTCCCTCTCCTGGGGGAGAGGGCTAGGGTGAGGGGCTGTCCGATCTGGCCTGATTGAGTAGTGCCGAGGAAACCGTAAGCAAGAGCGACCCTCACCCCAGCCCTCTCCCAGAGGGAGAGGGGGCCGACCGCAGTGTCTTTCGTCATACATCGACCTGAATGACCTTGTCGATTATGGATTCAAAGCGATACGTTCAGGTCGCCGTAACCCTCGAATACCCCCGAATCAGTTCCCTCTCCTGGGGGAGAGGGGGCCGACCGCAGTGTCTTTCGTCATACATCGACCTGAATGACCGTGTCGATGATGGATTCAATGCGCCACGCTCAGGTCGCCGTAACCCTCGAATACCCCCGAATCAGTTCCCTCTCCTGGGGGAGAGGGCTAGGGTGAGGGGCTGTCCGATCTGGCCTGATTGAGTAGTGCCAGAAAACCGTAAGCAAGAGCGACCCTCACCCCAGCCCTCTCCCGGAGGGAGAGGGGGCCGACCGCAGTGTCTTTCGTCATATATCGACCTGAATGACCGTGTCGATGATGGATTCAATGCGCCACGCTCAGGTCGCCACAACCCTCGAATATCCCCGAATCAGTCCCCTCTCCTGGGGGAGAGGGCTAGGGTGAGGGGCTGTCCGTCCGTGACAATAATGTCTCCAGCCTGGCCAACGGCGGTGCATCCTGACTGCGATCAAACACCTGAATCCCGACCTTGAGCAACCGCCCATTCTGCGCGGTCGCGATCACCTGCTCGCAGCGCAACAACAACCGCCCCTGATCACACTCAACCGCTTTCATGCCCGTCGGCAAGCGCCCCTCCAACCGCAACTCCGCCATCCGGCTCTGCGCGGCCACCAGCGCAATCGACCGATCCCGCAGCAGCCCATTGCTCTGCGTCATCAACCCCGCCACGCGCACCGCCGCGGACATCGCCACGGCGATGATCGCCAGCGCTACCAGCACTTCAATCAGGGTGAATCCGCTTTCTCGAGAGCGCGCAGGCATAAAAGGCCCAAAAGCAAAAAACAGCCCTCGACGCTAACCCGCGTGCTTGACGGCTTGACGACGAAAACTCCCGAGGATTTTCAACATCCCTGACATATCTTCTTGCAACACTGCGCGTCGAATCGAACCAAGCCAGGGATTGTCGAGATGGATATCGCACCTTTCACTTCGCGCAAACAACCGCTGCGCACGCCGCGTGGTCAGCAGGGTTTTACCCTGATCGAGATCATGGTGGTGGTGGTCATTCTGGGGATTCTCGCGGCGATGGTGGTGCCCAAGGTGCTCGATAGGCCGGATCAGGCGCGGGCGACGGCGGCGAAGCAGGATATTGGCGGGTTGATGCAGGCGTTGAAGTTGTATCGCCTCGACCACGGCACCTACCCCAGCATGAATCAGGGGCTGAAGGTGTTGGTCGAGCGGCCGGCAGATGCGAAGAACAGCAACTGGCGCTCATACCTGGAGCGCTTGCCGAACGATCCGTGGGGCCGGCCTTATCAGTACCTCAACCCCGGCGCCAACGGCGAGATCGACATTTTTTCCCTCGGTGCCGACGGTCAGCCGGACGGCGACGGCGTGAATGCCGATATCGGTTCCTGGCAGTTGTAAGGCCGGCCATGAATCGCCGTTCGCCCAAGGGGGCGAAGCAGGGAGGCATGGCGATCATCAGCGCGTTGTTGATTGCTGCCGTGGTGGCGGTGATCGCGGCGGGGATGTTGACGCGCCAGAGTGTGTCGACTCGCGCGCTGGAGGCCGATCAGCAGCGAATTCAGGGGCGCTGGCTGGCGCAGGGTGGGCTGGAGATTAGCCGTCAATTGCTGTGGGATGCGCGCCAGCGAGACCCGTTGACCCGGCTCGATCAGCCGTGGGCGCAACGCTTGAATGCGCAGGGTTTTGAGGGGTGGCTGGAGGATGAGCAGGGCAAGTTCAATCTGCGCAACCTGGTGGCCAACGAGCGCGTGGATGATGAGCAGGTGCAAGCGTTCGAGCGCTTGTGCGGGTTGCTCGGTGTCAATGCCGGGCTGAGCCAGCGGATCATTCAGCGGGTGATCGGCTCTTATCCGCGACTGCTCAACGCGCAGATCGCCGAAACTACGAAAAACACCTTCGACAGCGGTCGCTTGACCTCGCCCAATGCTTCACGCAAACCACAAAACCCTACACTGCCGATGCTGCGCAGCCTTGAGGATTTGCGCAGTGTCGACGGCGTGAATGACGCGCTGATCGGCAAACTCGCGGCGTACCTGACGGTGATTCCGGCGACAACCTGGCTCAACGGCAACACCGCCACCGCGCCGGTGTTGGCGGCGTATGTGCCGGGGTTGTCGCTGGAGCGCGCGCAGGCGCTGATCAATGAGCGCGATGCCGGGCGCTGGTTCATCAACCGGGGCGATTTCGTCAACCGCTTGCGCATGCCTGAGCTGGAGCTGACCACTGTGCGGGTCGGCATCACCAGTGACTGGTTTCGTCTGCGCGGCGAAGCGCGGCGCGATCAGCGACGGGTCAGTCTTGAGGCGTTGTTGCATCGCAGTCAGGACCGTTTGCCGCAAGTGATCTGGTCGCGGGTGGGCGCATGAGTCAGCTCAGAGTTGCGCTGCCGCCATTGGCGAATCTTGACCTCGACAGCGAGTTGCGCGTTGCGTGGCTGGACCGTGCCGGTCAGGTCAGCCGCGAACAATCCATGAGCTTGAGGCAGTTGAGCCAAGTGCCGAAACTGCCGCCGCTGCTGTGTTTTCTGCACCCGACGGACAGCCTGTTGGCGAGTATCGACCTGCCGCCGCTGCCGGCCAATAAAACCGCAGCGGCGGTGCAATGCGCGGCGCAGGCCTTGGTGCTTGGTGACCTCAGCGAGATGCACGTTGCCCACGGGCCTCGGGATGAGGCCGGGCGGGTGCAGATCGCCTGGGCACCGCGTCAGCCTCTGCAGCAACTCGCGCAGTTGTTGAAACACGCGGATCTGAACCTGCGCGGTCTCTATCCGGCGGCGTACAGCTTGCCGGTGTTGCCGGGCACCGTCGCCTGCGTGCAGGACGGGCATCTGCTGCTGCGCGACAGCGTGCAAGCAGCGCGGGTGCAGCCGTTGTTCGGCGAGGATGTCGACACCGCGATGTGGGAACCGGGCACCACACTGCACTGGATTGGCGAACAAGCGCCGGCGTCTGCCGAGTTGCCGATGGCCGATGCCCAGCGCTGGACCGGACCGTTGCCGGGGTGGGGCTTGCACGGCGCGGTGCAGTCGCAGACTACCGAACATCGCGGCTGGGGCCGGGCCATCGGCTTATCGGCACTGGCCGTTGCGGTGTGGGTTGTTGGCCTGAATCTGTACGCCGCGCGCGAAGCCAGCCAGGGCCAGCAGCTCAAGGCGCAGATGAGTCAGCGGGTCAAACAGGCCTTCCCGCAGTTGCCGGTGATCCTCAACCCGCTGCAACAGGCGCGGCAGCAATTGGCCGAGCGGCAGAAGGGCGCGACAGATGATCCGGCGCAAACCTTCAATCGCCTGGTGTTGCAGGCCGGCAGCGGCATGCCGTTCATGGCCGGCACGGTTGAGCGCCTGACCTTTGCCGACGGCACGTTGCAACTGGCGTTGCTCAGCGAGGCCCGGCGTAGCAGGAACAATCAGGATTGGCAAAGCACGTTGGCGCAGGCCGGCATCAGCGTCACCGCCGATGAGGAGGGCTGGATTTTGCGCCCGTCCAGCGAAGCCACCGCAAGCGACAGCGACGACAGCAGCGGAGCAAATGAAGATGAATAAGCTCGCGCCTTACCGCGCCAAATGGCAGCGCTTCAACGCTCAGTTGCAGGCGCGCTGGCAGCCGCTGGCACCGCGCGAGAAACGCATGGTCGGTGGCATGGCTGTGGCGCTGCTCGGCTTGCTGCTGTGGGTTGTGCTGATTCAGCCGCCTCTGAAGAAAATCAGCTATTGGCAAACCGAAACGCCGAAGCTGCGCGCGCAGACCGAAGCGCTGGAAGTGCTGCTGCGCGAAGTCAGCGTGCGCCCGGACGGGCAAAGCGTGGCCCAGGCGCTGGAGCAAACCCTGCAGGCGAGCAGTCTGGCCGGGCACTATCAACTGCAACCCGGTGAGGCCGGCGCCTGGCAACTGACCTTCGTCGGCGCGCCAGCGGACGCGGTAATCGGCTGGCTGCTGAGCACGCCGTCGCAACTTTCTCTGCAAGTGGTCGAGGCTCGTTTGCAACGCGCAGACAACCCCTCCACCGAAGTCACTGCCGGCACGTTGTCGGGCACCGTTCGCATGGATCAGGCGCTGGGCGCTAAGGAAGCTTCATGAAGGGGTCAGGATCCAAACCGGCACAACTGGCATTGCCGTTGTTGTTGATGGCGTTGAGTGCGTGCAGCAACACCGGGGCGCCGCAAAATCAGCCGCCGTTGCTGGTCGACAGTGAATTGGGCCGACCGCTGGCGAGTACCCAGCGCAGCGGCGACGCGGTGCTCGATCGCGAACGCGCGCAGGCGCAGGCGCGACCGGCACCCAAGCAATTGCACAACATCAGCAAAAGCGCACGTGCCGGCGCCGCGTCAACGGGCAGCACGTTGCCGAGCAATCCGTTGGGCGATCAACCGGTGACATTGAATTTTGTCGACGCCGATATTCAAGCAGTGGTGCGCGCGCTGTCGCGTTCGACCGGCCAGCAGTTTCTTGTCGATCCACGGGTCAAGGGCACGCTGACGCTGGTTTCGGAAGGGCAGGTGCCGGCGCGGCAGGCTTACGACATGCTGCTGGCGGCATTGCGCATGCAGGGTTTCAGCGTGGTCGATGTCGGCGGCGTCGCCCAGGTGGTGCCGGAGGCCGATGCGAAACTGCTCGGCGGGCCGATCTACAGCGCCGACAAACCGGCCGGCAACGGCATGCTCACCCGCACCTTTCGCCTGCAATACGAAAACGCGGTGAACCTGATTCCGGTGCTGCGGCCGATCGTCTCGCCGAACAACCCGATCAACGCCTATCCCGGTAACAACACCATCGTCATCACCGATTACGCCGAGAACCTCACACGCGTCGCGCAGTTGATCGCCAGCATCGATTCGCCGAGCGCGATCGACACCGATGTGGTGCAGATCCAGAACGGTATCGCCGCCGACATCGCGCCGATGGTCGCTGATCTGCTCGACGCACCGGGCAACGATCCGACGCAGAAAATCGCCGTGATCGGTGATCCGCGTTCCAACAGCATCATCATTCGCGCCGGCAGCCCCGAGCGCACCGAGCTGGCGCGCAACCTGATCTACAAACTCGACAACGCGCAGAGCAATCCGAGCAACCTGCACGTGGTGTACCTGCGCAACGCGCAAGCGGCGAAACTGGCGCAAGCACTGCGCGGCTTGCTCACCGGTGAGAGCGACAGCGGCAGCAGCGACAGTGCGCGCTCCGTGCTCAGCAGCATGGGCAGCAGCACCGGTGGTAACGCCGGGCAGAGTGGCCAGAACGGCGCGTCCAGCAGCGGCAACACAGCGACGACCACCACCAACAGCGGCAGCAGCGCCGGCAGTTACGCTCAGGGCAGCAGCGCCAGCAGCATTAGCGGCGGGGCGCAGAGCAGCGAGCAAAACGTCGCGTTCACCGCTGGCGGCGTGACCATTCAAGCGGACGCCACCACCAACACCTTGCTGATTTCCGCGCCGGAGCCGCTGTACCGCAACCTGCGCGAGGTGATCGATTTGCTCGACCAGCGCCGTGCGCAAGTGGTGATCGAAAGTTTGATCGTCGAAGTCGGCGAGGACGATGCCAGCGAATTCGGCGTGCAATGGCAGACCGGCGATCTCGGCGGCAAGGGCGTGATCGGCGGCGCCAATCTCGGTGGTTCGGGAATCAACCTCAGCGGCAAGACCAGCCTTGATGTGCTGCCGCAGGGCCTGAACCTTGGCTACGTCAACGGCACCGTCGACATTCCCGGTATCGGCAAGATTCTCGACCTGAAAGTGCTGGCCCGCGCGCTGAAGAGCAAGGGTGGCACCAACGTGCTGTCGACGCCGAACCTGCTGACGCTGGACAACGAAGCGGCGAGCATTTTCGTCGGCCAGACCATCCCCTTTGTCAGCGGCAGTTACGTCACCGGCGGCGGTGGCACCAGCAACAACCCGTTCCAGACCGTGACCCGCGAAGAGGTCGGCCTCAAGCTCAACGTGCGCCCGCAGATTTCCGAGGGCGGCACGGTCAAGCTCGACATCTATCAGGAAGTCAGCAGCATTGACGAGCGCGCTTCCGCCAGCGCGAACGCGGCCGGCATCGTCACCAACAAACGCGCGATCGACACCAGCATTCTGCTCGACGACGGACAGATCATGGTCCTCGGCGGCCTGCTGCAGGACGGCTACAGCCAGAGCAACGACGCGGTGCCGTGGCTGTCGACGATTCCGGGGATTGGCGCGCTGTTTCGCAACGAGCGCCGGGCGATCACCAAGACCAACCTGATGGTGTTTCTGCGCCCGTACATCATTCGCGACAGCGAAGCGGGGCGCAGCATTACGCTGAATCGCTACGACTTCATGCGCCGCGCGCAGGGCGGTCTGCAACCGGAACGCAGCTGGGCGATGCCGGACATGCAGGCACCGCAGTTGCCTTCGGCGGCGCAAGGCGTGCCGGCCCTGATGCCGACTTCAGGCCCGCGCGCGACCATCAAGGCAGTGCCAATTCCGGGAGGCCCGCGCCTGTGAGCCGCTTGCCGTACGCCTGGGCCAAGGCGCAGCGGATTCTGCTGCGTGATGACGTGCTGACCGTGTGCCCGTCGACGCCGGGCTGGTCGATCAGCGAAGCGCGGCGCCAGTTTGGCGTGGCGCGGCTGGAGCGAGTGCGCGATGACGAACTCGACGGCTTGCTCGCCGCCGCGTACTCCGACACCGGCAGTGCCGCCGCGGTGGTCGGTGCTGCGGAAAACGAAGTCGACCTCGACCGCCTGATGCAGGACATGCCGGAAATCACCGACCTGCTCGACACCCAGGACGGCGCGCCGGTGATCCGCATGATCAACGCCTTGCTGACCCAGGCAGCGCGCGACGAGGCCAGCGACATTCACATCGAGCCGTTCGAAACCCATTCGGTGGTGCGTTACCGCGTCGACGGCACCCTGCGCGATGTGGTCTCGCCGCGCAAGGCGCTGCACGGCGCACTGGTGTCGCGGATCAAGATCATGGCCCAGCTCGATATCGCCGAAAAACGCCTGCCTCAAGACGGCCGAATCGCCTTGCGCGTGGCCGGGCGGCCGATCGATATTCGCGTGTCGACGGTGCCGACCGGTCATGGCGAGCGCGTGGTGATGCGCCTGCTCGACAAACAGGCCGGGCGCCTGCAACTGGAAACCCTCGGCATGGACGCGCAGGTGCTGGCCAGACTCGATCATCTGATCCGTCAGCCCCACGGCATCGTGCTGGTCACCGGGCCGACCGGTAGCGGCAAGACCACCAGCCTCTACGCGGCACTGGCACGACTGGATGCCAGCACCAGCAACATTCTGACCGTCGAAGACCCGGTCGAATATGACTTGCCCGGGATCAGCCAGATTCAGGTCAACGCCAAGATCGACATGACCTTTGCCCTGGCGCTGCGGGCGATTCTGCGCCAGGACCCGGACATCATCATGATCGGCGAGATCCGCGATCTGGAAACCGCGCAAATCGCCGTGCAGGCCTCGCTGACCGGTCACCTGGTGCTGGCGACGCTGCACACCAACGACGCGGTGTCGGCGGTCAACCGCTTGATCGACATGGGTGTCGAGCCGTTTCTGCTGGCCTCGTCGATGCTCGGCGTGCTCGCGCAACGCTTGGTGCGGCGCCTGTGTAACCAGTGCAAGCAGGAAGATCCGGCAGCGCCCGGCACCTGGCGCCCGGTCGGCTGCGCCGCGTGCAACCAGACCGGTTACAGCGGCCGCACCGGCATCCACGAGTTGTTCTGCATCGACGACGACATTCGCACGCTGATCCACCAAGGGGCAGGCGAGCAGGCCTTGCGCGCTTCCGCCGCCAAAGCCGGGATGTTCAGTTTGCGTGAGGACGGTGAGCGCTGGATCCGCAGCGGCGCCACCGCGCCGGAAGAAATCCTGCGTGTGACCCGGGACGCCTGATGAATCGCTATCGTTTTGAGGCCGCCGATGCCAGCGGCAAGATCGAGTCCGGGCATCTGGAGGCGGACAGCCAGGGCGCGGCGTTCAGTGCCTTGCGCGGGCGTGGCTTGACCGCGTTGTCGGTGCACAAAGAGAGCAATGTTGCCCAGCACGGCGGCGGCGGACTGTTCAGCGCCAGGCTGTCAGACAACGATCTGGCCTGGGCGACGCGGCAACTGGCGAGCCTGCTCGGCGCGAGTCTGCCACTGGAAGCGGCGCTGAGTGCCACGGTCGAGCAGGCGGAGAAAAAACACATCGCTCACACCCTCAGCGCCGTGCGCGCCGATGTGCGCAGCGGCATGCGCTTGGCGGAATCGCTGGCGGCGCGACCGCGCGATTTCCCCGAGATCTATCGGGCGCTGATTGCTGCGGGTGAGGAGTCCGGAGATCTGGCGCAGGTCATGGAGCGCCTCGCGGATTACATCGAGGAGCGCAACAACCTGCGCGGCAAGATTCTCACCGCGTTCATCTACCCGGGTGTGGTCGGGTTGGTGTCGATCGGCATTGTGATTTTCCTGCTCAGTTACGTGGTGCCGCAGGTGGTCAGTGCGTTTTCCCAGGCGCGCCAGGATTTGCCGGGGCTGACCCTGGCGATGCTCACCGCGAGCGATTTCATTCGTGCCTGGGGCTGGTTGTGTGCGGCGATCATCGCCGGGGCGTTCTGGTGTTGGCGGCTGTATTTGCGCAACCCAGCGGCGCGGTTGAGCTGGCACCATCGGGTGCTGAAGTTGCCACTGTTCGGGCGGTTTATCCTGGGCCTGAACACCGCGCGGTTCGCCTCGACCCTGGCGATTCTCGGCGGCGCCGGGGTGCCATTGTTGCGCGCGCTGGAGGCGGCGCGGCAGACGTTGTCCAACGAGCGCTTGAGTCTGAGCGTCAGCGAGGCGACCGCGAAAGTGCGCGAGGGCGCGAATCTGGCGGCGGCGTTGCGCGTCGAAAACGTGTTTCCGCCGGTGCTGATACACCTGATCGCCAGCGGCGAAAAAACCGGCTCGTTGCCGCCGATGCTCGAGCGCGCGGCGCAGACCTTGTCGCGGGATATCGAACGCCGGGCGATGGGCATGACCGCACTGCTGGAGCCGCTGATGATTGTGGTGATGGGTGGGGTGGTGCTGGTAATTGTGATGGCGGTGTTGTTGCCGATCATTGAGATCAATCAGCTAGTCCAGTAGCGGTGTGCCTGGTGTTTTGTGAGTGTCTCGGCCGGCCTCATCGCGAGCAGGCTCACTCCTGCAATTTGGAATGCGTTCCCCTGTAGGAGTGAGCCTGCTCGCGATGACGTCGGCTCAGGCAAAAATCAGCAAAACTTTTTACACCAGGTCTGAGCACCACCCGACCCTCGCTTTCCCCGTCCTCGGGTTCTCCTTTCTGTCATCTGCAACCACCCGCCAACGGCTCCAGCCCGATTGCGCCAAAACCGCGAGCCAGACACTGCGCCAAACCCTGCAAACACCCGAGAAAACCCCTCTGAAAACAGCGTTCAGCTCCCGAGGTTTTTTCCTTTATCTGTCACCGGAAACTGCGAATTTCTCAGTGCGACTTAACCCAGGCCAGCCAGCGAGGGCCCGGTGAGTCCTCATAAAAGCGTCATGCAAGTCATCCGAAAACCTGTGTTCTCAACCGAGTTGAAAAGGAGATTCTTCATGTTCAAGCGCACTCTGATCGCCGCATCCCTGACCGTCGCCGCTCTGGCTTCCGCACAAGCCATGGCCGTCACCGGTGGCGGTGCTACTCTGCCTGCCGCTCTGTACAAAGGTTCTGCCGACAGCATTCTGCCGGCCAACTTCAGCTACGCAGCCATCGGCAGCGGCGGTGGCAAGACCGCTTTCCTGACCAACAACCCGGCTGGCTTCAACACCACCGGCACCGTGCACTTCGCCGGTAGCGACTCGATCCTCAGCGCTTCGGAAATCAGCACCTACAACACCAACTTCCGCAGCGCTTACGGCCCGCTGATCCAGTTGCCATCGGTGGCCACTTCGGTTGCCATCCCTTACAAAAAGGCCGGCCAGACCGCGCTGAACCTGACCAGTGCCCAGTTGTGCGATGCCTTCTCCGGCGCCAAAACCACCTGGGGCGCGCTGCTGGGCACTGCCGACACCACGCCGATCCGCATCGTTTATCGCAACGTTTCCAGCGGCACCACCGAAATCCTCAGCCGCCACTTGAACTCGGTCTGCCCGACACAGTTCGCCACCAACTCGACGTTCACCAACGCTCGTCTGCCAGCCGGTTCGACGCTGCCTTCGAACTGGGTGGGCGTTGCCAGCACTGCCGAAGTCGCCACTACCGTGAACGCAGTTGACGGTTCGCTCGGTTATGTCGGTCCGGACGGTGTCGACGCTACCAGCAATGCTGTTGTTGCTCGCGTCAACGGTGTACAGCCGACGTCGGTGAACGTGACCCTGGCACTGTCGTCGGTCGCTGCGCCTTCGACTGCAGCTCAAGCTGCAAACCCGGCCAACTGGTCGCCAGTAGTGGCTAACCCGGCTTCGGGTTACAAACTGGCTGCCTACACCAACTTCATCTTCGGTCAGTGCTACAAGGATGCAGCCGTGGCCGCGGATGTGAAAGCGTTCCTCACCACTCACTACAGTGTTCCGGGCAACAACGCTGCGGTTCAGGCGCACAAGTTTGTCGCCGTGCCTAGCGCGTGGAAAACCGCTGTGACTGCCAACTTCATCACCAACTCCTCGGGCAACAACCTGGACATCAACAACGCTAGCGTGTGCAACGCGATTGGTCGTCCTTTGTAAGATTTGAGAGCTGTGGGAAGAGCGGCGGCCTTTGGGTCGCCGCTTTTTTTTGGCTTTGATGTACCTGGTCCAACTGTGGGAGCCAGCCTGCTGGCGATGGCTTTCTTTCAGGCGCTGTTTTTTTTTGGTTTGGGGTACATATCCGTTGCTGCGGTAACGGCGGCTTAGGGTTCCGCCCTTACGGCGGGTCACCTTTTTCAAACGCCGGAGTGCCGGCCCAGCAAAAAGGTAACCCAAAACGCTTGCTCCTGCGTTCGGCCCTCGCAGGCTCGGGTCCCTTCGCTGCGGAATCGATCCGGGCGCAGCGGCTACGGTTTGCTTCGCTGCACCTCCTTCCGCTGTGTACGACTTCGTCGTACGGTCGCTGCGCTCCCACGCCCGGATCAATCCCTCCGCTCAGCCTTCCGACGTCGCCGGTGGATCAAGATCAAAAGCACTCGAGCTAACGCTCATTGTTGAGTGGTTAGAAGCGTCGCATGGCTTGAGATTTTCGGTGGATTTGCCCCTCACCCCAGCCCTCTCCCGGAGGGAGAGGGAGCCGATCTGCGCGCCGTTCAAAATTCGCATTCGACTCGGTATCGCAGGTCGGCGTAGCCCTCACATCCACCCCAGTCAGTTCCCTCTCCCTTTGGGAGAGGGCTAGGGTGAGGGGGCGAGGCGGGCCGGGAATTTTGTCGTGAAGCAGGTTCCCGATTCGGCGTCTGACGTCACGTGCAGCGTGCCGTTGTGCGCGGTCGCTATCTGCGCGGCGATGTACAGGCCCAGGCCCAGACCCTCGCGGCTTTGCTCGGCTTCGGCGCGGGTGAACGGTTCGAACAGGCGTGGCAACAGTTGCGCCGGAATCGGGGTGCCGTGGTTGGTCAGGGTGATGACGATCTCGTCGTTTTCGGCAAAGGCCTTGAGCACAATCGGCGCGCTGTTCAAGCCATGGGTGGCGGCGTTGCTCAGCAGGTTGGAGAGCAATTGGCTGATGCGCAGGGCGTCGCAGTAGACTCCCGACGGTAAACCCAGATCATGAACAAACGTTGCCTGGGGATGAGCCGCCTGCGCTTCGGCAACGCTTAGTTGCAGGACGTGCTCCAGGTCGTGGACGAACTTGCGCTGGACCGGGATACCACTGCCCAGGCGACCGCGAGCGAAGTCGAGGATGTTTTCGATCAGTACGCCCATGCGCACTGAGCTGTTGCGAATCGCCGCGATCAGGTTCAGCGAGCGCTTGTCCTCGGTTCTGCTGTGCAGCAGGTCGGCGCTCATGCGCACGGCGCTCAGCGGGGTGCGCAGGTCGTGGCCCAGCACGGCGATGAATTGCTCGCGCAGGCGCCCGAGTTCGTTGGCGTTGCTCAGTTCGGCGGTAGTCGCTTCCAGACGATTCTGGGTATCGAGGCTCATGGCAATCAGTTGCGCGAACAGCGTGAGCGTCTTGGCGATGGCCGGTTCGTCGAGGTTTGCTGGCACCGAGTCGATCGCACAGAGGGTGCCGAAGAAGTCGCCGTTGGCCTGGATGATCGGGATCGAAATGTAGCTTTCCAGCCCGTAGGTCTTCGGCGTGTGGTGCACGCAGAAGATCGGGTGCGCACTGGCGTGGCCGAAGATCACCGGTTGCTGGTGTTGGCGGATTTCATGGCAAATGGTCGATTCGAGCACCAGTTCGCCGCCGGGCAACAGGCCGAAATCGATCGAGTCGTCTACGGCGCAGGCTACCCAGTTGCGCTCGGTTACCCGCGCCACCGCGGCGAAGCGCATGCCGGTGAGGTGTTTGACCATGCTCAGGATCACCGGCACCGCGTCAATGCGGTTGATGGCTTCGATGTCGGGGGCAAATGCCGGGTTGGTCATGGTGCGGTGCTTCTTGAGGAATTCGCTGGGAGACTATCGCGGATTGCGGTTGGTGACTAATAGCCGGTAGCGGAAATCGGGCGCTGCGGACGGTTCCGGGGGCGCCTTATGTGGGGACATATCCGTTGCTTCGGGTGCTGCGGCTGGCGGTTTCGCCTGACGGCGACTCACTTTTTTTACAAGCGCCTAAAAAAAGTAAGCAAAAAAACGCTTGCTCCTGCGTTCGGCCCTCGCAGGCTCGGGTCCCTTCGCTGCGGAATCGATCCGGGCGCAGCGGCTACGGTTTGCTTCGCTGCACCTACTTCCGCTGTGTCTGGCTGCGCCAGACGGTCGCTGCGCTCCCACGCCCGGATCAATCCCTCCGCTCAGCCTTCCGACGTCGCCGGTGGATCAAGATCAAAAGCACTCGAGCTAACGCTCATTGTTGAGTGGTTAGAAGCGGATGGTTGGCTTTCGATCTGCGGTGTATTCGCCCCTCATCGGAACGCCGCCCGCCCAGCCCTCTCCCGAGGGAGAGGGAGCCGATTTGTGAGCTGTTCAAAACCTGAGTTCGACTCGGTATTGCACGTTGGCGTAGCACTCGCATCCACCACGGTCAGTCCCCTCTCCCTCCGGGAGAGGGCTAGGCGGGCGGCGTTCCGATGAGGGGCTTTTGATTTTCAGGCTGATTTCAAGCCTCAGCTTCCAACGTCGCCGGTGATCAAGATCAAAAGCACTCGAGCTAACACTCGGCCTGGTTGTTGCGCGCGGTCTTTGTGGGGGAGCCTGCAAGCGATAGCGGCCTGACAGCCCATCAAAATCTGTGAGATGTACCTGGCCCAACTGTGGGAGCCAGCCTGCTGGCGATGGCTTTCTTTCGGTCAATACGAAGTTGAATGTTCAACCGCTATCGCTTGCAGGCAAGCTCCTACAGTTTGACCGCGTTCTTTCAGCCGGAACGCGGTCAGCCTGTAACAATGCCGGTATCAGTTCAGATCATCTGCACTATGGCGTTCCGGCACTTGGCTGGCTTCTTCGCCCCAGGTGCGATTGACGCGCTGGCCGCGTATTACCGCCGGGCGTTGGGCGATGTCTTCGGCCCAGCGCTGGACATGGGTGTATTCGTGCGCGGCGAGGAATTCGGCGGCGGAGTAGACGTTGTTGCGCACCAGTTGCCCATACCACGGCCACACCGCGATGTCGGCGATGGTGTACTCGTCGCCGGCAAGGTAAGTGTTTTCTGCGAGACGCTGATTGAGCACGTCCAGTTGCCGCTTGGCTTCCATGGTGAAGCGGTTGATCGGGTATTCCAGTTTTTCCGGGGCATACGCGTAGAAATGCCCGAAGCCACCGCCCAGATAAGGCGCCGAGCCCATTTGCCAGAACAGCCAGTTGAGTGTTTCGGTGCGTCCGGCCGCGTCTTTGGGCAGGAATGCGCCGAATTTTTCCGCCAGGTACAGCAGGATCGAGCCGGACTCGAACACGCGGATCGGTGGTTCGACGCTACGGTCCAGCAGCGCCGGAATCTTCGAGTTCGGGTTGATCTCGACGAAGCCGCTGGAGAACTGATCGCCCTCGCCGATGCGGATCAGCCAGGCGTCGTATTCGGCGCCGGCATGCCCCAGCGCCAGCAGTTCCTCAAGCAGGATGGTCACTTTCACGCCGTTGGGCGTGGCCAGCGAATACAGCTGCAAGGGGTGTTTGCCAACCGGCAGGGTCTTGTCGTGAGTCGGCCCGGCGATCGGGCGGTTGATGCTGGCGAAGTGGCCGCCGGACGGGGCTTCGTGTTTCCAGACTTTGGGCGGAACGTAAGGCGCATTGCTCATGAATCGGACCTCATCGTGGGCAGGCTGAAAGTAGAGGGTCACCGTAAGGAAAATTTCCGGCGCATGCCAGAGTTAGTTGCTGGCAGCAGACTCGTCCTTCGGCCAGCGTGCGGCCAGTTGCTGCGTCAGGTACGCCAGAAACGCACGGACTTTGGACGTCATCGCCGCGCGTTCCTGCACGCAGGCGTAGATATCCATTGGCTCGGTCACTGCGCTGTGCGGGTTGTCGAACAACGGCAGCAGTTGGCCGCTGGCCAGATATGGCGCGGCGACGAACTCGGCCAGACGGGTGATACCCGCGCCATGCACGGCCATTTGCGTCAGCGCGTCGATATCGTCGCTGATCGCGCTGGCCTGGATGGGCGCGTCATAACGCTGCCCGTCGCGGACAAAACCCCAGCGCAGGAAGCGCCCGTCCAGCGGGTAACGAAAGGCCAGGCAGGCGTGGTGTTGCAAGTCATCAGGCGATTGCGGCCAACCGGCGCGCTCGAGATAAGCCGGTGCGGCGCAAAAAATGAAGGGCAACGAGACCAGCTTGCGCGCAACAATGCCATCTTCGAGTTGCGGGCGGATGCGCAGGCTCAGGTCGATGCCAGATTGGATATGATTGATCTTGCCGTCTGTGGTCGACAGCTCGATCAGCAGGCCTGGGTGTTGCGCGGCGAATCCGGCGATCAGGCCCGCGAGCACGTGCCGGCCGAACGCGGCGGTGGACGCGATGACCAGACGTCCTTTGAGTTCTTCCTGATCGCCGCAGATCGAACTCTGCGCAGATTCCAGATCCGCCGCAATCTGCCTGACCTTTTCGTAATACACCGCGCCGTTCTCAGTCAGCGCCATGCTCCGCGTGGTGCGTTGCAGCAGGCGTACGCCCAGATGCGCTTCGAGACGGTTGAGCGTCTGGCTCACTGCCGCCGCGCTCACCCCCAGCGATTTGGCGGCGCCGACGATCGAGCCGGATTCCACCACTTTGATAAAACTGGCAATCGCCGCGAGAAGATTCATTCAGGGGCCGTGCACCGCAGATTCGTAAATTCTGCTTTATAAAGTACCAGCCGGTAGCCGTCTAGTTGCGTGCCGGCGGCGTTGCTAAGGTGCGGGCTCCCTGTCAATGTCAATGGAAAAAAGCCCTATGAGTGAAGCCACCGAAACCGCCATCTCCAGCCGCCGCAAGCTCTCGCCGCGAGCCACGCCGTATGTGTTCGCGTTGTACATGGCGACGATCATGGCCTTTCTCATGTCGCTGGTGATCACCGCGGCGAACGCCGGAATTGATAACGATTACCTGAGCAATGCCTTGCACGCCTACAAACTGGCGATGCCGGTGGCCTTCCTGTGCATTCTGGTGGTTCGGCCAGTGGTGAGCAGACTCGTCGCGCTGACCGTGCACCCGCATCGCTGAGCGCTATCTGGCCCAGCGCTGCAACAGTGCGCCGTGCTCGCCCTGCACTGGGTCCTGCTGCGGAAACTCCACATCGGCGAGATTCTGAAGTTGCTCGGCATTCGGCGCTTCAGTGCAAATATCGCCTTGCTGCCCGGGTGGATATGCGCCGACCACGAGAAAGTCGGGGCTGGACTCCAGGCTGCAATGGCCAGTGCCGACCGGCAGCAGCAGCACATCACCGGCACTGACTTGCACCTCGCGTCCACCGGGCCCGCCGAGCATCAGCCGCGCATGACCCTGAGCGACCCCCAGCACCTCATGGCCCTGGGTGTGGTAGTGGTGAAAATCGTAAACGTGATAGCGAAACTGCGGCGGCCAGCCGTTGGCACGAAAGGTCTGTTCGATCAGCGCGGCCGGGTCGTCACCTTCGAGGGCTATCGCGCTGGAATACACCAGCACCGGCAACTGCGGATTGTTCGGTACCCAGTCGTTACGCTCGAGCAAAAAAGAAGTTACGTCAGTCATCATTCGTCCTCCGGCGGTCGTTGTGCAGTCGACCGCGGGGGAGGGCGAACGCCTCAGAAAAACTCGTCGAATGGCTGACAAAAGGCTCTTCGATGCGTCATCCAGTCTCGCTGGCGAATCGCTCGCCAGTGCAAATTCATCGAAACTTCGCCGTTCCGTCGATGGTCCAGACCCATACACCTGCCGGCGCGTGCCGCGTCGCAAATGCACCCTGTAAACGGTGAAAGGCGAGGATCAAGATGACGATGACAGTGGGAGATTTTCTGGTCGAACGGCTCAGCGAATGGGGCGTGACGCGCATTTTTGGCTACCCGGGCGACGGCATCAATGGCGTGTTCGGTGCGCTCAGCCGGGCGCAGGGCAAGATCGAATTCGTCCAGGCGCGGCATGAGGAAATGGCCGCGTTCATGGCCTCGGCCCATGCCAAGTTCACTGGAGAGCTCGGCGTGTGCATCGCCACTTCCGGTCCTGGTGCGTCGCACTTGATCACCGGGTTATACGATGCGCGGATGGACCACATGCCGGTGCTGGCCATCGTCGGCCAGCAGGCGCGCACGGCGCTGGGCAGTCACTACCAGCAGGAACTCGATCTGGTTTCAATGTTCAAGGACGTCGCCGGCGCGTTCGTGCAACAGGCATCGGCGCCGGCGCAGGTCCGTCATCTGCTTGATCGTGCGGTGCGTACGGCTGTCGGAGAACGGCGGGTGACGGCGATCATCCTGCCCAATGATTTGCAGGATCTACCTTACGAAGCGCCGCCCAGAGCCCATGGTACGGCGCATTCAGGCGTCGGCTACAGCAAGCCGAAAGTGCTGCCTTACGAGGCGGATCTGCAGCGCGCCGCCGAAGTGCTCAACGCCGGCCAGAAAGTCGCCATTCTGGTGGGCGCCGGGGCGTTGCAGGCGACCGATGAAGTGATTGCCGTGGCGGAAAAACTCGGCGCCGGGGTGGCCAAGGCGTTGCTCGGCAAAGCCGTGTTGCCCGACGAGTTGCCGTGGGTCACCGGCAGCATCGGCCTGCTCGGCACCGAGCCGAGCTACAAGCTGATGAGCGAATGCGACACCTTACTGATGATCGGTTCGGGTTTCCCGTATTCGGAATTCCTGCCCAAGGAAGGCCAGGCCCGTGGCGTGCAGATCGATCTGCAACCCGACATGCTCAGCCTGCGCTACCCAATGGAGGTCAACCTGGTCGGCGACGCAGCAGAAACCCTCGCCGCGCTGTTGCCGCTGCTGGAGAAAAAAGACGCGGGCAAATGGCGCAAGAAAATCGAAGGCTGGCGCGGTACCTGGGAGAAGACCCTGGAAAAACGCGCCATGGCCAAAGCCAATCCGATCAACCCGCAACGCGTGGTTTATGAGCTGTCACCACGCTTGCCCGAGCAGGCGATCATCACCAGCGATTCCGGTTCGTGCGCCAACTGGTACGCACGCGATCTGAAAACCCGTCGCGGCATGAAATGCTCGCTGTCCGGCGGCCTTGCCTCGATGGGCGCCGCCGTGCCCTACGCGATTGCTGCCAAGTTCGCCTACCCCGAACGTTCGGTCATCGCGCTGGTGGGCGATGGCGCGATGCAGATGAACAACATGGCCGAGCTGATCACAGTCGCCAAATACTGGCGGCAGTGGGCAAGCCCGAAATGGATCTGCGCGGTGTTCAACAATGAAGACCTCAACCAGGTGACCTGGGAGCAGCGGGTGATGGAGGGCGATCCGAAGTTCGAGGCTTCGCAAAGCATTCCCGATGTGCCGTATCACCTGTTCGCCATCTCGATTGGTCTCAAGGGTATTTACGTTGATCGCGAAGAGGATGTTGCCGCCGCGTGGGAGCAGGCGCTGGCCTCGGACGTGCCGGTGCTGATCGAATTCAAGACCGACCCGAACGTGCCGCCGCTACCGCCACACATCAAGCTGGAACAGGCGAAAAAGTTCGCCACCACGCTGCTCAAAGGTGACCCGGACGAGGCCGGTGTGATTGTGCAAACCGCCAAGCAAGTCCTCGGCGCGGTGTTGCCAGGCAAGAAATGAACAGCGATGAGCGTGCAGCGAAGCTGTTGATTGGCTGTGCCGGCTGGAGTCTGGGCCGTGAGTATTGGCCGCAATTTCCTTCGGTCGGCACGCATTTGCAGCGCTATGCGGCGCGGCTCAATGCGGTGGAAATCAACAGCTCGTTCTACCGTCCGCATCGACGCCAGACCTATGAACGCTGGGCTGACTCGGTGGCGGACGGTTTTCGCTTTTCGGTGAAAATGCCCAAACAGATTACCCATGAGCGGCGCTTGCTCGGTTGTGAAGTGCTGCTTGATGAATTCCTTGCGCAGTGCGGGGGGTTGGGGGATCGATTGGGGTGTCTGCTGGTGCAGTTGCCGCCGTCGCTGGGGTTTGATGAGGTTGGGGCAGACAGGTTTTTTCGTCTGTTGCGTGAGCGCTTTGACGGCGCTGTGGTGCTGGAGCCGCGACATGACACTTGGGTGGCGGCTGAGCCGATGCTGGTCAGTCATCGAATCGCTCAGGCAGCGGTGGATCCTCCGCGCATCAGCACTGACAGCAAACCGCGAGGTTGGGCGGGGGTGCGGTATTGGCGGCTGCATGGATCGCCGCGGATTTATTTCAGCGATTATTCGGCGGATTTTCTGCAGGTGCTGCGCAAGAGGTTGCAGGCCGAGGCGGCGCAAGGTGTCGAGACCTGGTGCATTTTTGATAACACGGCGGGTGGGGCTGCTCTGGGAAATGCGTTGAGCCTGCAACAGCCCTCACCCTAGCCCTCTCCCAGGGGGAGAGGGGACTGACCGCAGTGTCTTTTGTCCTACATCGACCTGAAGAACCGTGTCGATTATGGATTCACAGCGAATCGTTCAGGCTAGCGTAACGCTTGAATATCCCCCAATCAGTCCCCTCTCCCTCCGGGAGAGGGCTAGGGTGAGGGCAGACGGTCTCGAGCCCGAAGAACATTCAGCGTCGAGCACATTCTCCCTCATAGCTCGGGCAGAACGGGCTACAACTGACCAAACCTCCTCAATTGCCATCCGCCACCTTGCGCTCGATCTCATCCACCTTGCGCTGCAGCTCTTCGGCGTCCTGCTCTTTCACCCGGGTCGACGACGGAGTAATGACCTTGTCCACGCCCTCGGTGGTTTCATCGCGATCTTCAAGCGCACGCTCCACCACATTCACCGGTTTACCGGAAGTGTCGGTAGGTGGGCCGTTCGGGGTTTTGTCGTTGTGGTTGCTGTTCATGGTGGTGACCTCCATTGGTGTAACCATTGGAGGCGTCACAAAGCGGCGGGTTCGATCTTTTTCAGCCGGCTGACAGCGAATGGCGCCCACCCATTGCAAGCGGGCGCCGTGATCACCGATCAGTCCTTGAGAATGTCGCGGTCCTTGGTTTCCGGCAGGAAGAACGTGCCGAGCACCGCTGTCATCACGGCGATGACAATCGGGTACCACAGGCCGTAATAGATATCCCCGGTGGCCGCGACCATGGCGAAGGCCACCGTCGGCAGGAAGCCGCCGAACCAGCCGTTGCCGATGTGGTAGGGCAGCGACATCGAGGTGTAGCGGATGCGCGTCGGGAACAGTTCGACCAGCCATGCCGCAATCGGCCCGTAGACCATGGTCACGTAGATCACCAGGATGGTCAGCAACAGCAGCACCATCGGGTAGTTGATCTTCGCCGGGTCGGCTTTTTCCGGGTAACCGGCTTCCTTCAGGGCGGCGGCGAGGTTGGCGGTGAACGCGTCGTTGCGTGCCTTGAAGTCGGCGGCGGGCAGGGCGCTGCCTTCGAAGCTCTCGATGACCTTGTCGCCGATGCGCACTTGCGCCACGGTGCCCGGTTCGGCGTTAACGTTTTCGTAAGGGATCGCGCGTTTCGCCAGCAGCGTCTTCGCCAGATCGCAGGAACTGGTGAATCGGGCCTTGCCCACCGGGTCGAACTGGAACGAGCACTGATCGGGATTGGCGATCACCTTGACCGGGTTTTTATCCTGCGCCACGAACACATCGGGATTGCCGTACTGAGTCAGCGCGTTAAAGATCGGGAAGTAAGTCAGCGCCGCCAGAATGCAACCGACCATGATGATCGGCTTGCGCCCGATGCGGTCGGAAAGGCTGCCGAAGATCACGAAGAACGGCGTGCCGATGATCAGTGAGCCGGCGATCAGCAGGTTGGCAGTCTGCGCATCGATCTTCAGCGTCTGCAACAGGAAGAACAATGCGTAGAACTGCCCCGTGTACCAGACCACCGCTTGCCCGGCCGTACCGCCGAGCAGCGACATGATTACCACTTTGAGGTTGTCCCAGCGGGCGAAGGATTCGGTCAGCGGCGCTTTCGACGCCTTGCCTTCGGCCTTCATTTTCTGGAACACCGGCGACTCGCTCAGTTGCAGACGGATGTACACCGAGACGATCAGCAGCAGGATCGACAGCAGAAAAGGAATCCGCCAGCCCCACGCTTCGAACGCTTCCGTGCCCAGCGCGGTGCGGCAGGCCAGAATCACCAGCAGCGACAGAAACAGCCCGAGCGTGGCAGTGGTTTGAATCCACGAGGTGAAAAAGCCGCGCCGGTTGCGCGGCGCGTGCTCGGCCACATAAGTCGCGGCGCCGCCATATTCGCCGCCCAGCGCCAGCCCCTGGAGCAAACGCAGGATGATCAGGATGATCGGTGCGGCGACGCCAATGGTCGCGTAACTGGGCAGCAAGCCGACAATGGCAGTGGACACGCCCATGATCACGATGGTGATCAGAAAAGTGTGTTTGCGCCCGATCATGTCGCCGAGCCGGCCGAACACGATCGCGCCGAACGGCCGCACCGCAAAGCCCGCCGCAAAGGCGAGCAGGGCAAAGATGAACGCGGTGGTTTCGTTGACGCCGGCAAAGAAGTGTTTGGCGATGATCGCCGCCAGTGAGCCGTAGAGGTAAAAGTCGTACCACTCGAAAACCGTGCCCAGGGATGAAGCGAAGATAACCTTGCGCTCTTCCTTGGTGATACCGCCGCTGCGCGGTGGACTGCCGGTGGATGCTGTGTCGATTGAGGCCATGGGTGTTCTCCGTTGTGCTTATTGTTGTAGGCCGGAGTCCCCCGTTACTGCTTGTTCACTCTGGCCTTGTGGCAAATATCGCCCTTGCTGTCGCGTGTCGCGTGCACAGTCTGACCGCCTCGCCGGGCGGCGAGGTTTCCTCAAGCATAATCAGCTTTCGCCAGATATCCACTGAGCTGCCTGTAAACCCTAGGCCTTGACCCAGCGCTGGCGGCTCCAGGCACTCAACCAGTCGACCAGAAACACCAGCACCAGCATCGCCAGAATCACCGTACTGGCCTGGGCTTCCTGGAACAGGCTCAGGCTGACGTAGAGCATCTGCCCCAGCCCGCCGGCGCCGACAAAGCCCAGCACGCTGGCCATACGGATGTTGTTTTCCCAGCGATACAGCATGTAGGCGAGCAGTTGCGGCGCAAGGTTCGGCAGGGTGCCGTAGCAGAACGCGAGCAGCGGATTGCCGCCCTGCAAACGGATCGCTTCGGCCGGTTGCGGCGGGGTGTTTTCCAGCGCTTCGGCGAACAGCCGACCGAGCACGCCGGTGGTGTGCAAGGCGAGGGCGAGGGTGCCAGCGTTGGGCCCCAGGCCCGCCGCCAACACCATCAGCGCCGCCCAGACCAGTTCCGGAATCGCCCGCAGACCGTTGAGCAACAGGCGCGAAAGGCTTTGCAGCGGCCAGCCGAAACGCCCGGCGGCGGGCAGCGCCAGGACGATGCCGAACACCGCGGCGAGCAACGTGCCGAGCGCCGACATGGCCAGGGTTTCCAGCGAACCGTGGAGAATCGCTTTGAGGTAGTCCGCGCTCAGGTCCGGACTGAGAAAGCGCTGCACATAAGCGCCCATCTGCTTGAGGCTGGCAGCGCTGCCCAGTTCGCCGAGGTTGAGCCCCAGATAGCTGAACGATGCAATGACCGCGACGCCGATCGCCACGATCAGCAGCAGATTGATCAGGCGATTCATGCCAGCCTCCAGCGCAGCAAACGGCTGAACTGGTCGGCCAGCAGCACCAGCAGCAGAAACATCAGCAGCATGCTCGCCACTTCGCCGCCAGCGAACATGCGGATCGACAAGTCGATCTGCTGGCCCAGACCTCCGGCGCCGACAAAGCCCATCACCACGGAAGCGCGGATCGCGCATTCCCAACGATAGACGCTGTAAGACAGCAGTTCCGCCGCGACATTGGGCAGCGTGCCGTAGGCGAACGCCGCCAGTCGACCGCTGCCGGCCTGCATCAAGGCGTGGGCCGGGCGTTGGTCGGTGGACTCGAAAATCTCCGCGTACACCTTGCCCAGCATGCCGCTGTAAGTGATGGCAATCGCCAGCACGCCTGCCGCCGGGCCGAGGCCGACCGCACGCACGAACAGCAGCGCCCAGACGATCTCTGGCACGCTGCGCAGGAAAATCAGCAAGCCGCGTACCGGCCAGCGCAGCAGCCGTCCCCAGCGACTCGGGACGCCGCCCCGTGACGCCGCCGACAGTGACAACGCGCGACTGGCGATCAGGCTGGCCGGCACCGCCAGCAGCAACGCCAAGGCCATGCCGGCCGTGGCAATGGCCAGGGTTTGCAGGGTCGCAGTCAGTAAAATCTGCATGAACGCGGCGTCATGCGCTGGCGGCCAGAACTGCGCGACAAAGCGGCCCATCTCGTTCTGGCTGTCAGGCAGCAACACGCCTAGATTCAGTTCGCTCAAATGAATGCCCGGCCACAGCACGGCAATCGCCAACAGCGTCAGAAGCAATCTCGGCCAGGCCGCCGGGTCGCGTGAATCGGCCTTCAGCATCGTGGGATCTGCACGGTCAGCGGCGCCACCGCCGCAGTCGGCGATTGCAGTTTTTCGTTGGCGTACAGCGCGTCGAGCATCTCGTGGCTGACTTGCCCGGACGGGCTGTCGAACAGGATTTGTCCGTCACGTAGACCGATGATGCGCGGGAAGTGCGACAGTGCCAGGTCCACCGCGTGCAGGCTCGCCACCAGGGTGACGCCATGCTCGCGGGCATGGCGCGACAGCACCGACAAGGTATGCCCGGCCATCACCGGGTCCATCGCCGACACGGGTTCGTCGGCCAGCAACACCTCCGGCGCCTGATACAGCACGCGGGCGATGCCGACACGCTGCAACTGGCCGCCAGACAATTGCTGGCAATGCGCAAACAGCTTGTCACCGAGATCCAGCCGCGCAAGCGCCGCACGCGCACCGGCCACATCCAGCGGATGCAACAGATTCAACAGGCTTTTGCCCAGACTCCATTGGCCAAGCTTGCCGGCCAATACCGCCGTGACCACACGCTGACGGGGCGGCAGCGGCGGCGCCTGATGCACCAGGCCAATCCGCGCCCGCAGGCGTTGACGCTGGCGGGCGGACAAATGCCAGGCGCGTTCGCCAAGCACTTCGATGTCACCGCTGCTGGGCCGCAACGCGGTGGCCAGCAGGTTGAGCAGGCTCGATTTGCCGGCGCCGGACGGGCCGATGATCGCCACCTGCTCGCCCGCGGCAATCTGTAAATCGACAGAGCGAAGGGCATCGACGCCATTGGCATGGCGCAGGCTGCCCTGGTTGAGGCGTAGGGTCATTTCAACAATTCGGCGGCGCGGGCGGCTTCCTCGATGCCCTTGTAATTCTCGGGTTTGGTGTCGATGAAGCGGCTGGCGGCCTGCAGATCGAGGATCTTCTTCTGCTCAGGCTTGGCCGGGTCGAGATCGAGGAAGGCTTTCTTGATTTTCGCCGCGAGGGCCGGATCAAGGGTGCCGCGCACGGTCCAGTTGTAATCGAAGTAGGTCGGCGTGGTGGCGAAGACCTTGACCTTGCTGGTGTCGACCTTGCCGGCATCCACCAGTTTCTGCCAGACGCTGGCGTTTAGTACACCGGCGTCGACCTTGCCGGCCTGCACCCAGGCGACGGTGGCGTCGTGGGCGCCGGAATAGGCGACACGGCTGAAATACGCTTCTGGCTTGATGCCGTCGTTTTTCAGCATGAAATAACGCGGCATCAGGCTGCCGGAAGTCGACGACACCGAACCGAAGGCGAAGGTCTTGCCCTTGAGATCCGCGAGGCTTTTGACGTTCGGGTCGGCCGTGATGAATTTGCTGGTGAACTGCGCGTCCTGCTCACGCTGGACCAAGGGAATTACTGGCGTCGTCGCCTCGGTCTTCAAACGTGCCTGAACAAAAGTAAAACCACCGAGCCAGGCCATGTCGAGGCGATCGGTAGCCAAGGCTTCAACCACGGCCGGATAATCGGCCACCGGCACGAACTGCACCTTCATGCCAAGTTGCTGTTCCAGATACGCGCCCAGCGGTTCGAACTTGCGCAGCAGTTCGGTCGGCGCTTCGTCCGGAATCGCGCTGACGCGTAACACATCAGCGGCTTGCGCCATCAGCGCAGACATAGACAGGGCCAGGCCGGCGGTCAGTGCCAGGGTTCGTTTGAGCATGAAATTCTCCGTTTCGTAAGCGTCCAAAAGGCTGAAGTCGCGACGTGTGACGCACACTCAGGGTAGACGAGTCGGCGAGGTTATACGTATTCACACGCACAAAGGCCAGCGCCTTGGTCAGGCGCTCGGCCCCGGAGTGAAAGCTCCGGGGCCTTTTTGTTGAAGATAAAAAGATGCGATCGTTCCCATGCTCCGCGTGGTAATGCCTCAAGGGACGCTCTGCGTCCAGTGACGCGGAGCGTCACGGCTGCATTCCCACGCAGAGCGTGGGAACGATCAGATACCTCAGGTGAGCCCGTGATTGAGGATGGCTATGCAACCAGACACGGCTGGGCTTGGCAACCGGTCGGCTATGTCCGGGTATTTTCAGCCGCCGGACCGTGTTGTAAATCGATCAGGCTGCCTCGGGCAACCGGGCGATCACCTTGATCTCAAAATCGAACCCATACAGCCAGGTTACGCCCACCGCCGTCACCGTCGGGTGCGGTGCATCCCCCCAGAATTCGCTCAGCACGACGTTCCAGATCGTTTCGAATTTCGACTGCGGATCAACGATGAAAATCGTCACGTCGACCACGTCCTCGAAGCTGGCGCCGGCCTCATCGAGGATCGCGTTGAGGTTGTGGAAAGCCTGACGCACCTGATCTTTCAGATCCGGTTCTGGCGTGCCGTCCTCGGTGCTGCCGACTTGCCCGGAGACGAACAAAAAACCGTTGGAGCGAATCGCCGGTGAATAGCGGTGGCGCTCGTAGAGCGTGCGGCGGGTGGGCGGGAAAACAACGTCGCGCTGAGTCATCAGGGTGTCTCCATCAGTGAGGTGATGGCGCCACTTTAGGTATTTGCAGCGGGCCGATAAACGCGCAAGCTTGGCGTTCACTGTTTGTAAATTCCAAACAATCGAGGCGCGCACCGTGGATCGTTTTGACGCAATGCAGGCCTTCGCCCGGGTGGTCGAGGCGGGGAGCTTCACCAAAGCGGCAGAAACCCTGCACATGAGCAAGACCACTGTGACCCAGCTGGTGCAACAGTTGGAGGCACGCTTGCGGGTCAAACTGCTCAACCGCACCACACGCAAGGTCAACGTCACCGCCGATGGCGCCGCTTATTACCTGCGAGTGGTCAAGCTGCTGGCCGAACTGGACGACGCGGAGACCAGCTTGCCGGGCGTTGCGGCAGTGCCGTCGGGGCGATTGCGTATCGATGTGCCGAGTCCGTTTGCGCGGCATATTCTGGTGCCGGCACTGCCGGAGTTCCATGCGCGATATCCGGACATTCAAATCGATATGGGCGTAAGCGACCGCATCGTTGACATCATTGATGAGAACGTCGATTGCGTGGTGCGCGGGGGCGAACTGCTGGATCTGTCGTTGATGGCGCGTAAAGTCGCCGATCTGCCATTGGGCGTGTTTGCCGCGCCGCAATATCTGGCTCGCGCTGGCACGCCTGAGCATCCGCGAGAGCTGGAAGACTCGCACCATCGGGTGGTCGGGTTTCTCTGGGCGCGCACGGGCAAACCCGTGCCATACGCCTTGGACAACGGCCGTGAACATTTGCAAATCAAGGGGCGCCATGTTCTGGCGGTCGACGACGGTAATGCCTACCTGGCGGCGGGTCTGGCCGGGATGGGGGTGCTTTGGCTGCCGACGTACATGTCCGATGCGCATGTTGCGCGCGGCGAACTGGTGCCATTGTTCGAAGGCTGGCGGCTGGAAAGCATGCCGCTTTACCTGGCGTATCCGCCGAACCGGCATGTCAGTTTGAAGTTGCGGGTGTTTATCGACTGGATCGTGGCGTTAATGGCGTGACGAGTCTGGTGCGCTTATTGCTTTCCGCGAATCAATGTCGTCAAAAAAACAACGATCCCGGCGACCCGAACGCGAGCAATGATGAGATGCGCACGTTCGACTCAGGGAGCAATGCTCATAATGAATATGTACATCGATATCGTCGGCGCCTGCAATCTGAGCTGCCCGTCATGCCCAATGGGTAATTCGGAAAATCTCAATTTCAAAAAAGCCATGCAACTGGACATGTTCCGGCAGATTGTCGAAAAGGCCCGGTCGGAGGGCGTGCGGACGATCTTCCTCTATAACTGGACCGAACCCTTGGTTCATCCGAAAATCGGCGAGTTTATCGAGATCATCAACGCCGCCGGCATGGCGAGCGGTATCAGCACCAACCTGAATCTGGCCAAGAACATGGAAAAGGCCTTGCTGGCCGAGCCGAGCTACTTCCGCATATCGCTGTCGGGTTTCTATCAGGAAACCTACAAAAAGGGCCATGTGGGCGGGGATATCGAAGTCGTCAAACAGAACATGATTGCCCTGCATGAGATCAAGCAACGCCTGGGCTTGAGCACTCGTGTCGATGTCTACTATCACCGCTACCTGGACAACATCGACGAAGAAGCACTGATGCGCGACTTCAGTGAGCGTCTCGGGTTTGTGTTTACCACTGGCTATTCGGTGATGATGCCTCTGGAAAAGACCCTGGCAATCGTCGAGCGCGACCCCTCTGTTACGGCTACCGATTACGAAACCCTGAAACGCCTTGCATTGCCGCCGTACGATGACTTGGTGAACGTCATGCAGCAATATCCCAAGCAGGCGTGCCAGCTCAAGGATAACTGGCTGGTGATCGACTGCAATGGCAATACCGTACTGTGCTGCACGATCTTCAATCAGTCCGAGTATCAGGTCGGCAAGTATCTCGACATGCCGTTGGCCGAACTGACGCGGCGCAAATCGACCCAGCAAAATTGCATCGACATGTGCAGCCGCTGTGCGAACAAAGGTCTGCACATTTACTCGACATTTCCCAATCAGGGCGCACTCGAACAACACGCCGTCAATCGCATCATCGATTTCGAACGCCTCGAAAATCTCGGGTTTCCCGTGGACAGCGAACGGCTGGGGCGTGCCGGCGAAGTCAGTGCGGAAAACTTCGACGAGGCGCAATACCTGCGCCTGAACGACGATGTCCGGGTTGCGGTTTCCAACGGGGCTTTCAGCAGCGGTTACCAGCATTACGTGCTTTGTGGCCGACTCGAGGGGCGAGCAGGCGCGGGAATGTTCTCGTTCGTTTGAGGCGCGGCTGATCATCCCGTCACACGCACGATTGACTCTTTACCGCTTCCGGCCAACTATCGGCGCACAACAACATGACCGATGGACTGAAACTTGACCGAACGACGCCAATTCAGCGGAGGCATGAAGGGCAAAAACCTCCGCTATCTGAATGAACATAGCGATAGCGTGCAGCTGACGCGCACCGGTTTTCTGCTGCTCGAACACTTTTCGCTACCGGCCTTCACGCAGACGCTGGACGCCGTGGTGACCACCAATCTGTTGCGCCCGGGGTTGTTCACCTCGCGCACCTTCGGGCTAGGCGAGGGCGAGGTCATCAGCGATCTGGGGCTGGTGATTCGCCCCGATGCACGCCTTGACGCCGCTGCGCTCGAAGAGCTGGATCTGCTGGTGGTGTGTGGCGGTTATCGCACCGAGCTGCGGGCGAGCGATGGGTTTGTGCATGTGCTCAGGTTGGCAGCGGAGCGGGGCGTCAGTCTGGCCGGGTTGTGGAACGGTTCGTGGTTCCTCGGCCGCGCCGGGGTGCTTGACGGCTACCGCTGCGCGATTCACCCGGAACATCGCCCGGCGCTGACCGAAATCGCCAAGGCCACGCACGTCAGCAGCGAACCTTATGTGATCGACCGCGACCGGCTCACCGCGTCGAGCCCGTCGGGGGCTTTCCATATGGCGCTGGACTGGATCAAGAGCCTGCACGGCAAGGCGCTGGTCGAGGGTGTCGAGGACATTCTCGCGTTCGAGGAGTCGCGCTACCGGCGGATAAAACCGGACGAAAACCTCTGCGTCAGTGCACCGTTGCGTGAAGTGGTCAAACTGATGGATGCCAACCTGGAAGAGCCGCTGGAACTGGAACAACTGGCGGTGTACGCCGGACGTTCCCGCCGGCAACTGGAGCGCCTGTTCAAGGAACAACTCGGCACCACGCCGCAGCGTTATTACCTGGAACTGCGCATCACCGAAGCCCGCCGCCTGCTGCAACACACCGAACTGTCGCAAGTGGAAGTGCTGGTGGCCTGCGGGTTTGTCTCGCCGAGTCATTTCAGCAAGTGCTACAGCGCCTATTTCGGGTATCGGCCTTCCAAAGAGAAGCGCTTGGTCAAATAGCACCAACGCTTTTACTTTTCCCAGTTCACCTCGGTATCTCAAGTCGGCGTACCTCGCCCAAACACCCCGTCCTCTCCCGGAGAGAGGGGACTGACCGTGGTGAATGCGCGAGCTGCGCCGACAAGAAATACCAGTCGAACACAAACTTCAAAGCCAATCCAAATCGGCTCCCTCTCCAGGGGGAGAGGGCTGGGGTGAGGGGCAAATCCACCACAAAACCAAGCCAAGCGCTGTGCTCACCACTTCTTACAATGAGCGCCAGCTCGAGTGCCCTTGATCTTGCCGTGCCGGCCTCATCGGCAGGAAGAAAAAAAGTGCAAGATCAAAAGCCCCTCACCCTAGCCCTCCCGAAACGTCGGACCGCCCAAAGGGAGAGGGAACTGACCGTGGTGGATGCGCGAACTGGCCGAGAAGAAATATCGAGTCGAACGCAAACTTCAAAGCCAATCCAAATCGGCTCCCTCTCCAAGGGGATGAGGGTGAGGGTGGCTCTTAAACGTCACCGAGCACCAACGTTTAAATCACACCAACTGTTACGCCATAGCGGCTACAACTCCTTGCGCCGTTGCCTACGCGTACGCCAGAATCCGCCGGCTTACGAGTCACGAGGCGGGCTGTATCGTTTCCCTGTCACTGCAAAACAGTGATCGGGTTTGGTAGCCCGTTTCTCGACAAACGTTTGGCATCGCCAGAACCAGTCTCTTTCCGGGATTCGGTTTTATATGGTGGCCATGCGTGGGGCTCCTTCGGGGGCGCCGGGTTTTCTCTGTCTTGACCGGTCTACCAACCCACGTGTGGCCGCCACCCTTCGTTTGGTAGCGAAAGTGACGGCTCTTTCATTTCCTCAAGACAAAGAGTCCTTTATGTTCAAAGTCACGCCCAACCCGCCAGACACCGATCCAATCCCCTACGACGCCGCACTCGAACCTCAAAACATCAAAGACGCCGCCGATCGCGCCATCAACTTCTACCTCAGTCCCGGGGCGCACAAGATTTCGATTCCCACGCGCAACACCGGCAAGATCTACCTCATCGACCCCACCGTGGATAACGAAACGCTGCTCGTCGAGGCGACGGAAACCCTGTCCTCGGCCAGTGACATGGCCCGTGAACTTGCCGATTCGATTGACAGTTCCCAGCGCAAAAAAATGCTCATCCTGCGACAGGTGATCATGCTCAGCGAGCTGACGGTAAACCGCGTGCTGGATAATCAGCGCTTGCCCAACCCGTCGCAGTGACGATCATCCGTTAACGAGCCTCGAGGGGTTCCTGTCTGGAGTTGCAGCTGATGTCCAAGCCACCCGAAGCACCGCTCACTGACCCGGCCTCGCCGTACGCATCCCCCAACTCGCGAAAGCTCCACGAAGCGGCGGAGCGCGCGCTTGACCATTACCTGTTGCCCGCCGCGATCATGGCCACGCCCTATACGCCCAGCCCGCTGTTCATGGTCAACCCGCAATCGGACGCCGAAACGTTGCTGACCAATGCCAGCGGTTCCCTGGCGTCCGCCACGGTCATGCTTGGCAATTTTGCGGGGGTATTGGAGGGCTCGAATCGCCAGACTTTGTTGGGCATTGCGCAGGTGGTCATGTTGGGTGAGTTGGCGGTTAACAAGGCGTTGGATCTTGTGGTGCCAACCGAGTGATTGCGCACGTTAGTCGGGCTTGAGAGTGTCTGAACGGGCGTCTTCGCGAACAGGCTCACTCCTACATTTGAAATGCGTTCCCCTGTAGGAGTGAGCCTGCTCGCGATGACGTCAGTTCAGGCAAAGAATCTGCAAGCTTTTACACTGAACCTGACCATTCCTCGAGCCTCAAGCCCACCTCTAACCAATCAAGCAGTCAGCCGTTGCGGCTAACTGCTTTTGTGTTTCTACAGATGATCCGCATCGATGACAGCCTGGGCAAACGCCTTTGGATCTTCCTGTGGCAAGTTGTGCCCGATGCCGCCGCTGATCAAGCGGAACTGATATTTACCGGTGAAGCGCTTGGCGTAATCCTCCGGTGCCGGGTGCGGTGCGCCGTTGGCGTCGCCTTCGAGGGTGATGGTCGGCACGCTGATCGACGGCGCGGTGGCGAGTTTCTGTTCCAGCGCCGCGTATTGCGCTTCGCCCTGTACCAGGCCCAGGCGCCAGCGGTAATTGAACACGGTGATCTCGACATGATCGGGGTTCTGCAAGGCCTTGGCGCTGCGATCGAAAGTCGCGTCGTCGAATTTCCATTGCGGTGAGGCGAGTTGCCAGATCAGTTTGGCGAAGTCATGGGTGTTCTTTTCATAACCGGCGCGACCGCGCTCGGTAGCAAAGTAGAACTGGTACCACCACTGCAGTTCGGCTTTCGGCGGCAGCGGGTTTTGCCCGGCGGCCTGGTTGCCGATCAGGTAGCCGCTGACCGCCACCAGCGCCTTGACGCGTTCCGGCCACAGCGCCGCGACGATGTCCGCTGAACGCGCGCCCCAGTCGTAGCCGCCGAGCACGGCTTGCTTGATCTTCAGTGCGTCCATGAAGTCGATGACGTCACTGGCCAGCGCCGCCGGTTGGCCGTTGCGCAGGGTGTCTTTGGAGAGGAACTGCGTATCGCCGTAACCGCGCGCATAGGGCATCAGCACTCGATAACCCTTGGCGGCCAGCAGCGGCGCGACCTCGTCGTAGCTGTGAATGTCGTAGGGCCAGCCGTGCAACAGGATCACCACCGGGCCGTTGGCCGGGCCGGTTTCGGCATAGGCGACGTCGAGCACGCCGGCCTTCACGTGTTTCAGCGGGCCGAAGGGCGAGGGTGCGGAATAGCTGATCTCAGCCGGTTCGGCGGTTTGCGCCTGAACGCTGGCGACAGTGCCGAACAGCGACAGCGCCAGGATCGACAAACCGAATGCGGTTTTACGGGTGTGCAGTGCCTTTTTCATGGGGACGTCTCCTGTGCATGCCTTGGTCAAGGGGCTGAATGAAACCTTGAAACCGTGAGTGCATTTGAGCGGATGGACGTATCCGGGCTGTGTCTGAAAGAGGCCTTGTTGCAAGGCGATGTATCGTCGTTGCGCACGTATACAGTGTGATACACAGTGGCTGAAGGTGCCCGGCGCCGGGCTGTTTAACGATGAAAAAATTAAGTCGCTGTTTTAAAACAAAAAATATTTCACGCCGGGCTTCCCAAAGCCAAACAATGTTGGTAAATTGCGCCCCGTTCTCACAGCGAACCCAACGGGCCGCTGGAAAGAGCAGTAGGGGCGTCGCCAAGCGGTAAGGCAGCAGGTTTTGATCCTGCCATGCGTTGGTTCGAATCCAGCCGCCCCTGCCATATTCGAATAAACGCCAACTTCGCAAGAAGTTGGCGTTTTTTTATGCCTGCGATTTGGCAAGGCACAGCAAGGCCAGCCTGCGCGGCGCCGAAGCACCGCCCAGGCCAGGCACTCAGTGCGGTGCGCGCGGGATGGTCTTCATCAGGTCTTCAGGGCTGATGTGGCCAACCACGCTGCCCGGTTGCGGCAGGTTGAGGATGTGGCCCTTCATCTTGCCGATAATATGCATCTCGCACGGCTTGCAGTCGAACTTCAGCGTCAGCACTTCATCGCCGTGGATCAATTGCATCGGCGCGACTTTGGTGCGCACGCCGGTCACGCCCTTGGCCTGTTTCGGGCACAGGTTGAAGGAGAAGCGCAGGCAGTGCTTGGTGATCATCACTGGCACTTCGCCCGGCTCTTCGTGAGCTTCGTACGCCGCGTCGATCAGCTTCACGCCGTGACGGTGGTAGAAGTCGCGCGCCTTCTGGTTGTAGACGTTGGCGAGGAAGGTCAGGTGCGAATCCGGATACACCGGCGGCGGGCTGGTTTCGGCCTTGCGACTGCCACGTGGATGCGCGGCGACGCGGGCGGCGGTCAGGGCCTCGATCACTTCACGGCGCAGCGCTTTGAGCTGCGAGTTGGGGATGAAGAATGCCTGCGGCGCATCGAGCTTGACGTCGGTGGCGTGGTACTGGGTGGTGCCGAGCTGGCCGAGCAGATCGCGCAACTGTTCCAGCGCTTGCTCAGGCTTGTTGGCCACGCCGAACGGACCGGGCAAGGTGACGCTGGCGCTGATGCCTTCTTCGCTGGTGGCAGTGATTTCCAGCTGTTCCTCGCGCAGACGCGCCAGCCAGCTCAGGGCCACGCGACGTTCCGACGAGGTCTTTTGCAGCGCCTGTTGCCAGTTGTGGTCAAGGTTGCGGTTCAGCGGGTGATTCGGGCGCAGCTTGAACAGGCCTTCGGGCATTTCGTTCGGCTCGACGCGATAGCGGTAGCGCTTCTCGCCATCTTCCTCGAACTCGCCCTTGGCTTCGGCGATGTTGGCGCGGAAACCGACCACTTCGCGTTTGACCAGGACGTTGAGGCCATCACCGTTGGACAGCGGCTCGTGGGTCACCACTTGCATGTCGCGCTTGCCGACTTTCTCGACTGTGCCGACTGGCAGACCGGTGAAGGTCGGCGAGTCGAAGGCGCCGATGTCGATCTTGCGATCGGTGACGAAATAATCGGTGCTGCCACGGTGGAAGGTTTTTTCCGGATCGGGCAGGAAGAAATGCGCGGTGCGGCCGCTGGACGCGCGGGCGAGGTCCGGGCGATCTTCCAGCACGTCGTCGAGGCGCTGGCGATAATAGGCAGTGATGTTTTTCACATAGCCCATGTCCTTGTAGCGGCCCTCGATCTTGAACGAGCGCACGCCGGCTTCGACCAGTGCGCGGATGTTGGCGCTCTGGTTGTTGTCCTTCATCGACAGCAGGTGTTTTTCGTAGGCAATCACGCCACCCTTTTCATCTTTCAGGGTGTACGGCAGACGGCAGGCCTGCGAGCAGTCGCCACGGTTGGCGCTGCGTCCGGTCTGCGCGTGGGAAATGTTGCACTGGCCGGAGAAGGCCACGCACAACGCGCCGTGGATGAAGAACTCGACGGCAGCGTCGGTCTCGTCGGCGATGGCGCGGATTTCCTGCAGGTTCAGCTCGCGCGCCAGTACCAGCTGCGAGAAACCGGCCTGATCAAGGAACTTCGCCCGCTCCAGGGTGCGGATATCGGTCTGCGTCGAGGCGTGCAGTTCGATTGGTGGAATGTCCAGCTCCATCACGCCCAGGTCCTGAACGATCAGCGCGTCGACACCAGCGTCATACAACTGATGGATCAGCTTGCGCGCCGGCTCCAGTTCGTTGTCGTGCAGGATGGTGTTGATGGTGGTGAAAATGCGCGCATGGTAGCGCCGGGCGAATTCCACCAGCTCGGCGATTTCGCTGACTTCGTTGCAGGCGTTGTGGCGCGCGCCGAAGCTCGGGCCGCCGATGTACACGGCGTCAGCGCCGTGCAGGATCGCCTCACGGGCGATGGCCACGTCGCGGGCAGGGCTGAGCAATTCCAGATGATGCTTGGGCAAGGACATAGTTTTTTTAGTCAGGCTGTCACGGTTAGGCGCGCATTCTACCCGCGAAACGCGCAGGCGGCACGCCCGCGCTGCCCGATGGCACAGAACTCAAGAATCACACAACCCCCTGTAGGAGTGAGCCTGCTCGCGATAGCGGTGGTTCAGCCAACATCGATGTTGAATGTCAGACCGCTATCGCCAGCAGGCTGGCTCCCACAAGGGCCTTGCGCTCCCACAAAATTCAAGCCCAACACAAAACCCCTGTAGGAGTGAGCCTGCTCGCGATAGCGGTGGTTCAGCCAACGTCGATGTTGAATGTCAGACCGCTATCGCCAGCAGGCTGGCTCCCACAAGGGCCTTGCGCTGCCACAAAATTCAAGCCCAACACAAAACCCCTGTAGGAGTGAGCCTGCTCGCGATAGCGGTGGTTCAGCCAACATCGATGTTGAATGTCAGACCGCTATCGCCAGCAGGCTGGCTCCCAAAAGGGCCTTGCGCTCCCACAAAATTCAAGCCCAACACAAAACCCCTGTAGGAGTGAGCCTGCTCGCGATAGCGGTGGTTCAGCCAACATCGATGTTGAATGTCAGACCGCTATCGCCAGCAGGCTGGCTCCCACAAGGGCCTTGCGCTCCCACAAAATTCAAGCCCTACACAAAACCCCTGTAGGAGTGAGCCTGTTCGCGATAGCGGTGGTTCAGCCAATATAAATGTTGAGTGCATGGCCGCTATCGCCAGCAGGCTGGCTCCCACAGGGTTATAGGGTGTTGCAGAGGTCAGATCAGGCCTTGGCCGCCATCGCCGTTACTTCCACTCGCATCCCCTCGACCGCCAGCGCCGCCACGCCCACTGCCGCACGCACCGGCCATGGCTTGGCGAAGAATCGCTGGTACACCTCGTTGAATGCCGCGCGATCGGCCATGTCGGTGAGGTAAATGGTCAGGTGCATGACCCGGTCCATCGAACTGCCGGCACGTTCCAGCGCGACTTTCAGCGCTTGCAGGGTGCATTCGCTCTGGGTGGTGATATCGCCCAGTTCCAGGCTGCCGTCGGCGCGGGTCGGGATCTGGGTGGAAACCATGATTCCGCCGAAGGTCGCCACGTCGGAAGAGATCGAGTCGGCGTCCGGATCGGGGGTGAAGGTGATGTCTTGGTTGGCCATGGGAATCCCTTGTTTGAGCGAGTGAAGATCGCGGCAGTTTACAGACTCGACGCCGACAAGGCCCGCTTCGATCACGCCGCGTACGCTCAAACCGGCAACGTCGCGGCTTCTGCGGCGAACGCCGATTGCACGCTGGGCCGAGCACCGATGCGCTGCATATAGACGGCCAACGCTGGCCAGTCCTCGATAGCGATATTGAACGTCGGCAACCACATCAGCACGGAAAACAGGTAAGCGTCCGCCACGCCAAAACCGCCCATCAAATAATCCTGATCCGTCAGTTGGCGATTGAGAAAGTCGAGGCGCTTGAACAGCTTTTGCCGAAATATCGCTTTGACCGGCTCAGGAATATCCGCGTTGAACAACGGCGCACTGCCGCCGTGAATCTCCGAGCTGATGAAATTCAAATGTTCCTGCAAGCGTGCGCGCTCCCAGGTGCCAGCCGCCGGTGCGAGCGAGTTGCCCGGCACTTGATCGACAAGAAACTGCAGGATCGCTGGCCCTTCGGTCAGCACTTCTGCGTTAGCCAGCATCAGCGCGGCAACGTAGCCCTTCGGGTTGATCTCTCCAAAGTCGTGGCCGTCGGCGGTGCGCTTGCTCTGGTTGTTCACTCGGACCAGTTCGAAAGGCAAACCCAACTCGCGCAGAACGATGTGGGGCGAGAGCGAGCAGGTCATCGGGGCGAAATACAGTTTCATGGCAACTCCTTGTTGAGCGAGTGCGCCAGATTCCGTCGCGGCAAGCGCTTTGGCAAAGGTCATTTGCAGTGCTAGCGTATGACAAAATCTCATGAGCCAGCCCTATCCCATGCCTGTCAGACTTCCCTCGCTCAATGGCTTGCGCGCCTTCGAAACCGTCGCCCGGCACATGAGTTTCACCAAGGCTGCCGCAGAACTGAACGTCAGCCAGACTGCGGTCAGCCATCAGATCCGCCGACTCGAGGCGGAACTGGGCAGCCCGCTGTTTTTGCGGCGCAACGACGGCCTGGCGCTGAGCGAGGTCGGGCAGGCCTATTTACCGGGCATTCGCTCGGCGTTTCAGGATTTGCGCTTTGCCACTGAACAGGTATTGGGGGCTGGCGACGATAACGTGTTGACCATCAGCACACTGGTATCGGTCGCATCGAAATGGTTGTTGCCGCGACTGCCTGCGTTTCATCAGGCCTTTCCCGCTATCGATGTGCGCATCAGTGCGTCGACCGATTGGGTGGATTTTCGCAGCAGCGGCATCGACGCCGCGATTCGTTACGGGCACGGCGACTGGAAGGGTTTACAGGCTGACTTTTTGATGTCCGATGAAATCTTTCCGGTGTGCAGTCCGGCGCTGGCCCAGAGCCTGAACTCGCCGGCGGAGCTGGCCAATCACACGCTGCTGCAGGTCAGCGGTGTGACGGCCGGTGACTGGGCGACCTGGCTAAGCGCCGCCGGCCAGGCGCCGCAACTGGCGGAGGGGCCGCGACTGACATTCGATCTGGCGCTGATGGCCGTGCAGGCGGCGGTGGACGGGCAGGGCGTGTGCATCGGCCGCTCAACCTACGTCGCCGACGATCTGCGCGCCGGGCGCCTGGTGATCCCTTTCGAATTGCGCTTGCGGGATGCGCTGGGCTTTTATCTGGTCGCGCCTCTTGAGACCGCGCAGGCCGAAAAAATCGCTGCGTTCAGGTCCTGGCTGTTGGCATTGCCGAAAACCACCGGCACTTTTGTATAAGCGTGTATCTGTTTGCACGCTGTACACGGCTGAACACCAAACTCAGGTTCCACGACACATCCACCCTACACGCAACCCGCACAGTAGCCCTCACCACATCACTGATCCAGAGGGCTACACCATGCAACGTTCACTGTTACTCGCCAGCGCCATTTTCGCTTCGATGATCGGCATCGCCCACGCGGCCGACGCCCCGGCCAAGAGCTGGCAGCAAGGCTTGAGCCGCAACGATCTGGTCAAGCAGGATCTCGGTGCTGCCGACCGCGAAGTGGTTCAGGCACGCGTCGATTTCGAACCGGGCGTGACCTCGCCGCGCCATGCACATCCCGGCGTTGAAGTCGCTTACGTGATCAGCGGCACGTTCGAATATCAACTGGAGGGCAGGGCGCCGGTGACGCTGAAGGCGGGGGAGTCGCTGTTCATTCCGGAAGGCGTGGCGCATGTGGCGAAAAACGTCGGCAAGGACAAGGCCTCGGAGCTGGCGACTTATATCGTAAAGAAAGGCGAACCAGTGCTGATCCTCAAGCCGTAACCCGTTGCCTCAATGCAGAGTCGCCGCCCGGCGACTTTCGCCGATGCGAATGCGATCAAGCGCACGGTTCAACGCATCGAGCGCATCAAGCAGGGCTTTGGCTTCGGCGACACGGTCCTCGCCCCAGAGGCGCTCGGCCAGCCGGTTCAGGGCCTGGATCGAGCGCTCGATGTCGGCGGCGCTGGCGGGCTCGTTAGCGGTGGATAGGTTTTTCGGCATTCAGAGTTCCTCGGCTGGTAGCAAACCACCATAGCGCTGTGACGCCCAGCAGCATAGTCAGCGCAGCCAGGATGAGGATCACGCCTTGTGTGCCTGCGCTGGACGCAAGCAGGGCTACCAGCAAACCCGCCAAGGGTTGCGACAGGTTGTTGAGCAAGGTGATCACACCGACGGTTTTGCCGAAGTCTTTGGGCGGTATTACGCGCTGACGAATACTGCGCATGTAGATATTGAACATCTTGTCGAAGCCGACAATCAGCAGAAAACCCAATACATAACCGGCAAGATTCGGACTCAGAGCACTGACAAGAGCGCCAGCGGCGATCATTGAATACGCGAGCCCGCCAAGTAGCCGCTGCGGCAGTTCCACTCTGGCAAGGAAAAACAGAATCACGATTGTTGTTATAGCCCCGGCCGCTTGCAAACCGGCGTAAGCATCTTTGCCCGCGCCGTACTCGCCGAGCACCATCGCGGCTGAGGTCGCCAGCGTGACACCAACGAGCAAATTGACCCCCACGGCCAGCAAGATGATTTTTTTCAACTCCGCCAGCTCATTTATATGCCTGAAAGCGATGCGCAGTGGATGTAGCCATATGTCCTGATGCTGTTCATACACTTGCAGCGTGATTCGGCTGAGGCGTTGCCACACCAGCATGCTCAGATCCGCGAGTAGAAACAGACCGGCGATCCATAGCACCACCCAGTGCCAGGCCCACACTTCGAGCAGCAGCGCTGCCACCAACGGCCCGAGAACCAGTCCGGTCTGGTCGGCAATTTGCGAATAGGACAACGTCTTGGTGTAACTGTAATGCTGGAAGATATACGGCATCAGCACTTCGCGCGCCATGATTCCCTGAGTGGTCAGCACGCCGCACACCGCTGACAACACCACCACCCAGGCCATGCCGCCGAAAACAGTGAACATGCCCATGGCCAGCAGGCAGAGCAGCGCGCGATAGATTTGACTGATATGGAGGATCCTTATCGGTGAAAACTTATCGCACAACGCTCCACATAGTGGAAACGCGAGAAAACGCGGTAGCGATTCGACGAAGAATGCCAGACCGGCCCAGGAAGCGCTGTTGGTCGTCTGGAAGACCACCAGCGGCACAATGAACAGCAAAATCTGATCGGCCAGGCGCGACAGAAACAGCGACGTGAAGAACGCCAAATAATCCTTGCGCAAGAGGAGCTCCTTTTTATTGCCTGTCTGGCCGTGCGACGAGCCGTCAGACAGTACACCGATTCTTGGCAGGAGTTGAGATTACGTCGCTCATCGCCGCGCGATCAGTCGTTCACCTGTGCAAGCATCTGGAGTTGCCTTTAACTACTGCGCTTGGGCAGCTTCCAGTCCGGCCGAATGAAGTGGCAGGTGTAGCCATTCGGAATCCGCTCCAGATAATCCTGATGCTCAGGTTCCGCTTCCCAGAACGGTCCGGCCGGTTCGATTTCAGTCACCACCGGGCCTGGCCACAATCCTGAGGCGTCCACATCGGCAACGGTGTCTTCAGCCACGGCGCGTTGCTCGTCGTTGAGGTAATAGATCGCTGAACGATAGCTCGGGCCAAGGTCGTTGCCCTGACGGTTGGGTGTGCTTGGGTCGTGAATCTGGAAGAAGAATTCGAGAATCTGGCGGTAGCTGATCAATGCGGGATCGAAGGTGATTTCGATGGCTTCAGCGTGGTTGCCGTGGTTGCGATAGGTCGCGTTGGGTACATCGCCGCCGGTATAACCGACGCGTGTTTCCAGTACGCCAGGGTAGCGGCGCAGCAGATCCTGCATCCCCCAGAAGCAGCCGCCGGCAAGAATCGCGGTTTCGGTGTCAAAGGTCATGGCGGTCATTCCTCTCGCAACGTTGGGGATTGTCATGGTTATGAGGGCGAGTTGGCCAATTCCAAGGTGCAGCGATGCAGAAAGCGGCGGGAGATTGCGAGGAAGTTGTCTTGCGCTGGATAAACGGCAGGGGAGCGAAGCTCCCCTGCAAATGGCGCATTAGCTGTTGCGCCCACCACCATGACTGTTTTCGCCACCCTTGCGCCCGGCTTCGGAGGCTTTTTCGCGGTCATTGGCAAAGTTGCCACCGCTGTTCTGGCCGCCTTTGCTGCCGGCCTCCGACGCGCGCTGCGGGTCGTTCTTGAAGTTGCCGCCGCTGTTCTGGCCACCTTTGCTACCGGCCTCGGCTGCACGCTCCGGATCATTCTTGAAGTTGCCTCCACTGTTTTGGCCGCCTTTGCTGCCAATTTCCTGGTAGAACTCTTTATCATGCGAAGCCGATGTTGCTTCCCCACCTTTTTTACCTGCTTCGTTGACGGACATGCTGCCTTGTTTATCTTGAGCCATTTTAAAACACCTCTTGCATATATACGCATTGATTCGAATTCAGGCTGCGCTTAGTTGCGCGCTGAAGTTGTTCGGACAAATGCCGTGGATACTGCCTGATGTTGTTTGTTGCAAATGCTCGTTACTTGCCGGTTGGCTTGGGTTCGACTGTCAATCAGTTGGAACGCTCATCAGGCATGGATAACTGCCTTTCATGCTGATGACCGTTCCAGCTGTTTGATTTCGAAGGGCAGCGAGGCTGCCCTTATGCCGCCGGTCAAGACGACTTACGGCCGCCACCGTGGCTGTTCTGGCCGCCTTTACGGCCTGCTTCGGAAGCTTTTTCGCGGTCATTGGCGAAGTTGCCGCCGGATGCCTGGCCGCCTTTTTTACCCGCCTCGGATGCCTTCTCGCGATCGTTGGCGAAGTTGCCCGGATTTTTATTACTTGTAGTCATGATAGCTCTCCAATATCAATTAAGGTTTTCTTAAGTTGCCCATTTGTTGCAACGGACACTTACTCGGATAACGCGGCGGGGAAAATCGTTTGAAGATTTTTTTTGGTGCCCGATGAACGGTAGTGCTCGCGATGAAACTTATACAGACTGCTGTTTCAGGTGCCGCTTCGTATAAGTTTGTCGATGTTAAATTGATAGTTTACAAGTGGCTTATAGCTTCGCTTCGTTTCGTTTAATTACCTTTCGTCAGTAGTGCGAGTGCATGGGTGGCGAGCGCAAAGTTCGGTTGATAGGGTGCAAGGGCGGCATACGAAACTGACAGTCAGGAACTGATCGCGAGGACATTGCCATGACCAGCAAGCATCAAAGCGGACATTCATTCGCCGACGATCCACAGAAAATCAAGGAGGCCGGTAAGAAGGGCGACACTGCGGTCGACGTCAAACTTGACCGAGCGGAAAAGGCACGCACGGGCGGGCAGCACAGCCATGGTGGAACCCGCACCGGCAAGGGGGACTGAAGCGATGTGTTGAAGGTCGATCAGCTGCGCGAGGTTTCCTTCAGCAGATGATCGACCACTTGCGACAGCGCAGAGCGCGGACCGGGCTGTTGCTGCAGAGCCTGGTTGAATACCGCCAGTTGTCGGTCGGCGCTGGTGCCGTCATTGACGATTCTGTGGGCGCGTTCGAACAAGGTCGGCATGCGCAGGTCGTCGGCGATTTCGGCGTAGCGTTCCTCAGCCAGCGCTAGCCACTGGCTGATTGAGCAAGGGCTGTCCTGGCCTGTGACGATAAACGTTCCATCGAGCCCCCAGCGCTTGGCGCGCCAGCGATTTTCCTCAAGTATCCAGCGTGCTGACGCGTCATAGGCTGAGCCGGGTTGCGGTTGGCTGCACGCATGCGCGACCAGTACGCGAAAGAATGCGGCGAGGGTCAGCGCATCTTCCACGCGCGGGCAGGCGTCGGTCATGCGCAGTTCCAGCGTCGGGTAGCGCACCGCCGGGCGAATGCCCCACCAGCATTGGCTGGGCTGGCTGATCACGCCGGCGCGGGTCAGAAAACCAACGTGATCGTCATAGGCCTGTTGATCGGCAAACAGCGGCGGCACGCCCATGCGCGGCCACTCGTCGCACGCAGCCTGGCGATAACTTTTGTAGCCGCTGTTGGCCCCGTCCCACAGTGGCGACGAGCAACTCAGGGCCAGCAGCAACGGTGTCCATGGCAACACTTCATTCATGATTTTGATGCGGTCGTGTTGTTCGGGTACTTCGACATGCACATGCAGGCCCGACAGCACGCTGCGCCGGGCGACGTGGCCGTAGGTGTCGAACAGTTCGTGAAAGTGCGGTTCGTCGGTGGGGATCTGTTCGCGCCAGTCAGCCAGTGGGTGACTGCCGGCGCTGAGCAGGCCGAGGCCGAAAGGTTTGAGGGTGTTGTTCAGGGCCTGACGTGCGCCGGTCAGGTAATCGCTGGCTTCGACGAAATCGGTGAATACGGGTGAAGCGATTTCGAACTGGCCCTGGAACATCTCGCTGGCAAATGATGCGCCGATGGCTTGCTGGCAAGCCTCACGAGCCTCGTGAGCAGGGGCGCCAACCATTTTGCGGGTGTGCAGGTCGGTGACGAAATATTCTTCTTCGATTCCAAAGCGCGGTTCGGTCATGGCTGGGCTCGCTGGGTATTACTGGGGCCGTGGTAGTCGTGGCCGGCGATGGCGTGCAGGTAGGCCTGGTCGGCTTCGCTGCGCAGTTCTTGCCATTCTTGCCAGGTGATGATGCCGAGGCGGTCCATTTCGTCGCATTGGCGCAGGAGTTCTTCGTGGTAGCGATCGGGGCAGTCCATGCGCAGGCTGCGGTCTTGCAATGTTCGATGCCAGGTATCGAGGGCTTGCAGGCGGGTTTGTTGTTCGGCTGTCAGCAGGTTTTTATAGGCATTCATGGGGGCTGGCTCGCGGGTTGTTTTCTTTGTGAGCGCTTGGGGTTCGTGGAGGTTCAAGGGAAGTGATGGGGCGTGTGCCTTGGCGGCCTCTGGGCTGACCAGGCTTTGGTTTGTTTTGGGTGTATATCCGTTTCTGCGGGTGTGCCGTCTGGCGGTTTCGCCCTTACGGCGAGGCACTTTTTCCAGACGCCGAAAAAGTACCCAAAAAGGCTTGGCCCCTGCGTTCGGCCCTCGCAGGCTCGGGTTCCTTCGCTCCGGGACCGATCCGGGCGCAGCGGCTACGGTTTGCTTCGCTGCACCTACTTCCGCTGTGTCTGGCTGCGCCAGACGGTCGCTGCGCTCCCACGCCCGGATCGATCCCTCCACTCAGCCTGCCGATGGGGCCGGTTAGGCAAGATCAAAAGCACGCGAGCTGGCGCTCATTGTTGAGTGGTTAGAAGCGGGGGGTTGGCGTGGGGTTTGTGGTGGCTTCGGCCCTCACCCCAGCCCTCTCCCAGAGGGAGAGGGAGCCGATTTTTGTTGGCTTCGAAGTTTCAGGACGACTCGGTATTTCTTGTCGGCGCGGCTCTCGCGTCCACCACGGTCAGTTCCCTCTCCGTCCGGGAGAGGGCTAGGGTGAGGGGCTCTTGATTTTGCTGTGTCTTTTGTCCGATTTGCACTGGTAAAACCGCTGCTTTCAATGAAGCAAATCGCGCAAACAAGCGAACCCGCACCTCCCGTTTCGCTTGTTCCCGCGACATAACCATTTGTCCTGAACCCGAATATTTTTTGAAATTTTCTCCGCAGCCAATGCTTCACAAAGGAGTGGGCAGTGACTTAACCGTTGAGAACGCCACACTCATTCAGACTGAGGAGATTTGTCATGTTTCTACATAACAAGCGACTTCAATACACCGTTCGTGTTGCGCAACCCAATCCCGGGCTTGCGAATTTGCTGCTGGAGCAGTTCGGGGGGGCGCAGGGTGAGTTGGCGGCGGCTACGCGCTATTTCACTCAGGCGTTGGCTGAGGATGATCCGGGGCGCAAGGATTTGCTGCTGGACATTGCCACCGAGGAGCTGAGCCATCTGGAGGTGATCGGTTCGATCATCGTCATGCTTAACAAGGGCGCCAAGGGCAAGATGGCTGAGGGCGTGGAAGAAGAGGGTGAGTTGTATCGTTCGTTGAACGGTGCCGGTAACGACTCGCACATCACCAGCCTGTTGTATGGCGGGGGGGCGCCGTTGACCAATTCGGCGGGTGTGCCTTGGAGCGCGGCGTATGTCGACACCATCGGCGAGCCGACGGCGGATATGCGTTCCAACATCGCGGCTGAAGCGCGGGCGAAGATTGTTTATGAGCGGTTGATGAACGTGACGGACGATCCCGGCGTGAAAGAAGCGCTGGGCTTCTTGATGACCCGTGAAATCGCGCACCAGTTGTCCTTTGAAAAAGCCCTGCATGCGATTCAGCCGAACTTCCCGCAGGGCAAGAAACCCGGCATGCCGGAGTTCACCAACGTCTACTTCAACATGTCCCATGGCACCGAGAGCATGCGCGGGCCATGGAATCAGGGTGACGATTGGGAGTTTGTCGAAAGCCCAACGCCAGCGGTGGATGGCGGCGATGGTCTGGCGACGGTCGAGCTGGACAGTGCTGACGAAGCGCTGCTGGAAAAAATGAAAACCCGCACCATGTCCGACCCCAACAGCGAGCCGGTGACCGGCGCGGATCTGGGCGCCGGTACGCAGGTTCCGCCGTCGCTGTGACAGCGCGACACTGCCCGCCGAACCCCGCTCAAGCGCGCCACATCATCTCGTGGCGCGCTTGAGCGGGACCACTGTGAAACCATCAAGAAGAGGATTCAATCATGGCCACTCCACAGGAAAATCTGCTCGACTGGCTGCGTGACGCCCATGCCATGGAGCAACAGGCCGAGCAAATGCTCAAGGCGCAATCCAAGCGCCTCGAACACTACCCGCAACTGAAAGCGCGGATCGACCAGCACATTGAAGAAACTCTTGGTCAGCAGAAACTCATCGATGAATGCCTGCAACGTTTGGGTGGCGATTCGTCGACGATCAAGGATCTGGGCGGCAAGTTGATGGCCTTCGGTCAGGCCGTGGGTGGCTCGTTGATGAGCGATGAGGTGATCAAGGGCGCGATGGCCGGTTACGTGTTCGAAAACATGGAAATCGCCAGCTACACCGTGCTGATTGCTGCCGCCGAAGCGGCGGGTGACACCCAGACGAAAAAGGCTTGTGAGTCGATTCTGCCGCAGGAAGTGGCCATGGCCGACTGGCTGCTCAAGCACCTGCCGCAGCTGACCGAGGCGTTTCTGGCTCGCTCGGCTGACCCCGACAAGGAAGCCAAGAAGTAACCCCACCGTGGAACCGGAACGTCCGTTCGCCAGGCGAGCGGACGTTTTTATTTTTCATTTATCGTGCGAGCGGGGCAGAGGGTTTCGCATCACCGGCTGCAACTGACCGTGCTGATCAAAGTGATAGCGCTGCAGGTCGCGCGCCAGAATCAATTGCCCGTTGTACAGCGCTGCCGCCTCGCTGCGCACGTCTTCGATCGACGGATGTTGCGCCGGGTTGGCCTGGTAGCGTGCGCTGAAGTGCGTCAACACCAGATTGCGCACGCCCACCGCTTCGGCAAAACCGGCGACCGCTGCGGCGCTGCTATGGCCGTAGCTGGCGCGGGTTTTATCGATGGCCGCCTGGATGAACGTCGCCTCATGCACCAGTACATCGGCTGAAGCGGCAACTTCCGCCAGCAGTTCCGGGCGGTCGTTGTCGCCACAGACAATGATGCGCTGGGGCGGACGAGCCCTCAGTAAATAGTCCTGCGCGCGCAGCCAGCGCCCGTCGTGCAGCACATCCTGGCCGTGGGCGAGTTCGCCCCACAGCGGACCGCGTTTGATGCCTTCAGCGTCGAGCCGTTGCACATCCAGACGCGGCGCCGGATCGGCTTCGGTGAAGACATAACCGTGACACGGCACGCGGTGCGACAGCTCGACCGTGCTGACCTCGACGTTGCCGTTACGCCAATGCTCGAGCGACTCGACGGCGTGCAGATGGATTTCGAAGGGCAGATGCGACTGGGTCACCGCGAGGCTCAACGTCAGCCACGGATGCAGCGCCGCCGGGAGGATGATATCCAGCGGCCGCGATCGTCCGGACATCCCAGTGCTCGCCAGCAATCCGGGCAAGCCAAGGCAATGGTCAGCGTGCACATGGGTGATGAAAATGCCCCGTAGTTCACTCAGTGACAACGGCGTGCGCAGCACTTGATGCTGCGTGCCCTCACCACAATCGATCAGATACCAGCCTCGGCCCGACGCCTCGATCAATGCCGTGGCGCTGACATTGCGCTCTCGGGTCGGCACGCCGGCGGAGGTGCCCAGAAACAACAAGTCCACGATAGTGTTCTCTCGCAATCATCAGTTGAAACGCATATGACGCAATGGCCATGGGTTGTCGTCATCGACCGGCGCTTGCGTCCGGGAGTTCCGCGCTCGCAGCGGTGGCCAGTCGTTGTATGTCCTGTTGCTCTAACGCCAAAAATCAAAGGCCCCTCATCGGAACGCCGCCCGCCTATCCCTCTCCCGGAGGGAGAGGGGACTGACCGAAGTGAATGGGCGAGGTTTGCCACGTTGCGATATCGAGTCGAACTCCAGTTCGGAACAGCCCACAAATCGGCTCCCTCTCCTGGGGAAGAGGGCTGGGCGGGCGGCGTTCCGATGAGGGGAAGCCACACCACTCCACCGAAGCCTTACGCCAAAACCCGCAGCAATGAACAAACAACCCAACCAAAAAAAATCGAACGCTGACCCAACCACAACGTCCATCGCCATAAGCCCCCAAAAAAACCGGAGAACCCAATGAGCAGTTACCCAATGGACGAAACCGATTCAGACCACCGCAACCGCCAGCTCGGCCAGGCCTTGGGGCTGGACGCCGACGAGGTCGAACTCTGGGTCAGCGCTATCGAAGAAGACGGCAGCGGCATGGGCTACGTCGTGCACTTTTCCGACGAAACCCCGGTCGATGTTCTCGCCAAAGTCCAGGGGCTGGGCGACGACATGTTCATCAACGTTGGCCCCATCGACTGACAGCGCCGCCGCTCAAGGCCTGGTCGGCGCAATCAGTTTCCCGGCTGAAGGCTTGAGTTTTTCCTGAAGAGCCTTCGCCGTCTGCGCCTGCTTTTCGATGCCTGGCAGCGCTGATTTCGCGAAGGCCTTGAGCTGCGGGTTTTCCGAAGACATCGCCTCTTTCTTGAACAGCATGACCTTCTGCTCGAGGGTCTCGGCCTGGCTGTCGATGTAGGTGCGATCGAAGGATTCATCGCGCGATTCGAGGCGTAGTTGCTTGGCTTGTCCGGCGGTCGAAGGTTCGGCCGGCACGTCCATCTTCAAGGTTTGCCCGAGCTGCTGCAGTTTCGGATAGAAGCGGTCGTGGTCAGCGATCATGGTTTTGGCGAAGTCCCTGACTTCGGGCAGTGCACTGTTTTCCATGGCTATCCGAGAGGCGTTGTTCTGGAACAGGCTCTGTTGCGCCGCTTCTTCGACGAAGGCATTGAGTGTGACGGCGTAACACAGAGTGATGGTCTGCAGGCTCAGGAGCAGCGTGGCGATGGCTTTTACTGCGAGCTTGTTCATGTCCGGCCAACCTCCGGGTCACGTTCTTTATCCGCAGGGCCGGGGGTTACGCGGGCGCCTTGTTGGTGGTCGTTGTTTTCGCGGCGTACGCGTTGATCGTCGGTCAGGCCGTCGGCTTCGGTGTTCGGCGTGGTTGGGGCTTGGTTGGGTTTTTCACCGGTCATGGTTGATTCCTGAGTGGCTTGAATTGGCTGTGACGGCGGTCACTGAGCGGGTGTAGGCCGCGGTGGCGATTTCGATCAGGGTGTTGCGTTCGGGGGTATTGATGATCCCGCGGCTGCGGTAGTCGTCGGCGAGCCGGAGCAGTTCGTCGTAGCGGTCTTCGGGTTCGCTGAAGGTGTTGGTGGTGTTGGTCAGCAGGTCGTGCCATTGGCTGTAGGCGAGCATTTTGGTTTCGTTGTACATGGCTTTTCTCCTCGGCCTTTGTTGGGTAGAGGAGGGGCCTTGGCGGGGTGTTCCCTGGGGGCGACGTACGGTTGGTTTTGGTTCTTTTGGGTGTTTGGTATTGGGTGAATATCCGTTGCTGCGGTAACGGCGGCTTAGGGTTCCGCCCTTACGGCGGGTCACCTTTTTCAAACGCCAAAAAGGTAACCCAAAACGCTTGCTCCTGCGTTCGGCCCTCGCAGGCTCGGGTCCCTTCGCTCCGGGATTGATCCGGGCGCAGCGGCTACGGTTTGCTTCACTGCACCTACTTCCGCTGTGTACGACTGCGTCGTACGGTCGCTGCGCTCCCACACCCGGATCAATCCCTCCACTCAGCCTTCCGACGTCGCCGGTGACGCAAGATCAAGATCAAAAGCACTCGAGCTGGCGCTCATTGTTGAGTGGTTAGAAGCGTTTGTTCGGCTTGGGGTTTGTGGTGTGGCTGCCCCTCACCCCAGCCCTCTCCCCTTGGAGAGGGAGCCGATCTGCGTTGGCTTTAAATTGAGTACAACTCGGTATTTCAGGTTTGCGTACTACTCCTGTTCACCGCGGTCAGTCCCCTCTCCCTCCGGGAGAGGGATAGGCGGGCGGCGTTCCGATGAGGGGCCTTTGACTTTGCTTCTAAAATCGCCAGATCACGCCTGATCCACCGTCGCGGCAAACCCCTGATCTTCGCCCAGAAACCCGCCGCTCTGATGCTGCCACAACCTCGCATAAATTCCGTTTCTGGCCAGCAGTTCGGCATGGGTGCCTTGTTCGATGATGCGGCCTTCGTCCATGACAATAAGCCGGTCCATGGCGGCGATGGTGGAGAGGCGGTGGGCGATGGCGATGACGGTTTTGCCTTGCATCATTTCGTCGAGGCTTTCCTGGATCGCCACTTCGACTTCGGAGTCGAGGGCGCTGGTGGCTTCGTCGAGCAGCAGGATCGGGGCGTTTTTCAGCATAACTCGGGCGATGGCGATGCGTTGGCGCTGGCCGCCGGAGAGTTTGATGCCGCGCTCGCCGACCAGGGTGTCGTAGCCGCTGTGGCCCTGGCGGTCGCTCAGTTGGTTGATGAAGCCGTCGGCCTGGGCGTTGGCGGCGGCGCGGTGGATGTCTGCGTCGCTGGCGTCGGGGCGGCCGTAGGCGATGTTGTCGCGGATCGAGCGGTGCAGCAGCGAGGTGTCCTGGGTGACCATGCCGATGGCGCTGCGCAGGCTGTCCTGGGTCACTTCGGCGATGTTCTGGCCGTCGATGCGGATCTGCCCGCTGTCGACGTCGTAGAAGCGCAGCAGCAGGTTGATCAGCGTTGATTTGCCGGCGCCGGAGCGGCCGACCAGGCCAATTTTTTCCCCGGCGCGAATGTGCAGGCTCAAGCCGTCGAGGACCTGACGTTCGCCGTTGTAATTGAAGCTGACGTCGTCGAACGTCACCGCGCCGCCGCCAGGTACCAGCACGCCGGCGTTCGGTGCGTCCTGGACTTTCGGGCCGCGGGTGAGGGTGGCCATGCCGTCCTGCACGGTGCCGATGTTCTCGAACAGCGAGGTCATCTGCCACATGATCCAGTGCGACATGCCGTTGATGCGCAAGGCCATGGCGGTGATCGCCGCGACCGCGCCTGCGCCGACCTGGCCCTGGTGCCAGAGCCACAGGGCATAGCCGCCGGCGCCGATGATCAGCGCGACCACCAGGGCCTGGTTGACGATCTCGAACTGACTGACCAGACGCATCTGGCGAAACCCGGTGAGTTTGAAATCTTCCATTGCCGCGCGGGCGAAATGCGCTTCGCGTTTTGAATGCGAAAACAGTTTCACCGTGGTGATGTTGGTGTAGGCGTCGGCGATGCGCCCGGTCATCGATGAGCGCGCATCGGCCTGTTCCTGGCCGACTTTGCCCAGGCGTGGCACGAAGTACACCATCGCCAGCGCGAACAGCGCGACCCAGGCAATGAAGGGCAGCATCAGCTTCAGGGCGAAGCCGCCAGCGAGGGCGATGATGGCGATGAAATACACGCCGATGCCGGGGGCAATTTCGATCAAGGTGAACAGCACTTCGCGCACCGCCAGCGCGGTTTGCATGACCTTGGTGGTGACTCGGCCGGAAAATTCATCGGAGAAGAACGACAGGCTTTGCCGCAGCATCAAGCGGTGAAAATCCCAGCGCAGGCGCAGCGGCAGGTTGATCGCCAGGATCTGGTGCTGAACCATCGTGCGCAGCGCAACCAGCACGATGCTCACCAGCAGGACGATGCCGATGCCCCACAGCACGCGGCTTTCTTCGGCACTGACGCCGCCACCGGCCTGCCAGGTCGAGAGCAGGTCGACCACCTGGCCGAGGAAGGAAAACAGCCACGCTTCGTAGATCGACACACCGGCGCTGAGCAGGGCCAGCGCGAGGATATAGCCGCGCGCGCCGCGGGTGCACGCCCACAGAAAACGCGTCAGGCCCACCGGCGGTGGCGGCAATTCGTCAGGCGGGAAGGGATCGAGTCTACGTTCAAACACGCGAAGCATTGCGCACTCCGAAAAGGATCAAGGTCGGGGGATTCTGCCATTTAACGGCGGCCTTGAGGGTTTGCCGGTCGATGTCAGGTCATCTGAACTGACCCTGAAACGGGGCCGCAGTGCCAATTGATTGCTCTTGCCGGGTACGCATTGACGCTTTCCTTGCCCAGTGTGTGCTGCAATTGATGAACAAGATCAAAAGCCCCTCGCCCTAGCCCTCTCCCGGAGGGAGAGGGGACTGATCGGGGTGAATGCGATAATCACGCCGACCTGAAATACCGAGTCGTACGCAGTTTCCGAAAAGCCCACAAATCGGCTCCCTCTCCCTCGGGAGAGGGCTGGGCGGGCGGCGTTCCGATGAGGGGCAGCCACACCACAAATCCCCAGCCAACCACCCGCTTCTAACCACTCAACAATGAGCGCCAGCTCGAGTGCTCTTGATCTTGCCTAACCGGCGACATCGGAAGGGACCCCGAGCTTGCGAGGGGCCGCACGTAGGAGCAAGCCTTTTTGGGTACTTTTTCGGCGTCTGGAAAAAGTGCCTCGCCGTAAGGGCGAAACCGCCAGCCGCAACACCAAAAAAAACGGATATTCACACAACCCAACCACAGCATGGCCGGCCCAAAGGCCGCCAAGTCACAAAAAACGCGCCGCCCCCCGCTCAGGCATGAAACGGATAATCCACGTACCCGCGCTCATCGCCACCAAAGAAACTGCTCGGGTCCGGCGTGTTCAGCGGCAGGCTTTCGCGGATCCGCCGCGGCAGGTCCGGATTGGCCAAAAAAGGCCGGCCAAACGCGATGATGTCGGCACGCCCCGAGCGCAACGCCTGCTCGGCAGACTCGGCGTCGTAGCCGCCCGCAAGGATCAGCACGCCTTTCCAGATTCCGCGCAATTGCGCAATGATCGCGTCCCAGCGCGGGTCGAAATTCTCGTCCTTGACCGTGCCGACCATCGCCGGCTCGACCAGGTGCAGATACGCCAGATTCCAACGATTGAGCGCATTGACCAGATAGCCAAACGTGGCCTCTGGGGTGTCGTCGCCCATGCCCATGAAGCGCCCCATCGGCGTCAGGCGTACGCCGACGCGTTCGGCCCCCACTTCGTCGGCCACGGCCGCCACCACTTCGAGCAACAGACGCGCGCGATTCTCGACGCTGCCGCCGTAGGCGTCGTCGCGCTGATTGCTGTTGCTGTTGAGGAACTGATCGAGCAGGTAGCCGTTGCCCGCATGAATCTCCACGCCGTCCATCCCGGCACGAATGGCATTGCGCGCAGCGCGGCGATAGTCCTCGACGATGGCGGCGATTTCTGCGGTTTCGAGGGCGCGCGGTACCGGCACATCACCCCAGACACCGTTGCCGTGTTCATCTACGATGAAGGTCTTGCCGGGCACCGGCAGTGCGCTCGGTGCGACGGGCAGGCCGGCGTCCGGTTGAAAGCTCGGGTGCGAGACGCGGCCGACGTGCCACAGCTGCATGAAAATCAGCCCGCCAGCGCCATGCACCGCGCCGCTGACTTCGCGCCAGGCCGCGACCTGCTCATCGCTGTAAATGCCCGGCGTCCATGCGTAACCCTGGGCCTGGCGGGAGATCTGCGTGGCTTCAGTGATGATCAGCGCAGCGCTGGCACGTTGGCGGTAGTACTCGGCGTTCATCGCCGTCGGCACGTCGCCCGGCTGGCCGGCGCGCGAGCGGGTCAGCGGTGCCATGGCGACGCGATGGGCGAGGGTATAAGGGCCGAGGGTGACGGGTTGAAACAGGCGGCGGGTCATGGGCAACTCCAGAAATTTAGCGATTGGATTCAGGCGCGACAGCCGGGCAGCGCACGCGGTAGAGCTACGTTAACCGGGCCGGGCGGGGGTGATAATTGGTGGGCAGCGCTACGCTGTTTTGCGTCTGGCGCAACGGCGCCCGCGTTCATTGGCGATGAACGCGGGCGGTGCTCAGGAGGGTTGGGTCGAACGGCTCAGCGGCAGGTTCAGCCAGCGCCGGCCGGTGGCATTGGCGACGGCATTGCCGAGCGCAGCGGCCATCGGCCCCTGGACAATTTCGGCGGCGCCGAGGAACGGTTCGCCAGGCTGGTCGAGCAGATGCACATCGACTTTTTTCGGCAGTTGCGTGAAGCGCAGGATCGGATAGCCGCTCCAGTCGTAACTGCGAATGCCGCCCGCGTCGTAGGCGACTTTCTCGTACAGCGTCCAGCTCGCCGACTGCACGATGCCGCCCTCGACCTGATTGCGCAGGCCGTCAGGGCTGACGATCTGGCCGACATCCACCGCCGTCACCACATGCTCGATGCGTACTTCGCCGGTTTGCGGATGCACCCGCAGGCGCACGGCGAGGGCGCAATAACCCATGATGTTTTTGTAGCGGGCGAAGGCAAAACCGATGCCGGCCCCGGGCTCGGAATTCTTGTGCGGCCAGTCGATGGCATCGCGCACCCGCTCGATCACCGCACGCGCGCGCGGGTCGGTCAGATGTGCCAGACGCAGCGCCACCGGATCAAGGCCAGCCTTGTTCGCCAGCTCATCAATGCTCGCCTCAATCGCGAAAATATTGATGTGCGCGCCGAGCGAGCGCATCGCCGAGGTGCGAAAAGGCATGGCAGTAACGAAGTTCATGTTGATCCGCGTCGCACCGAGGTCATACAGCGGCACGGCGTTGCGGTCGCCGTCGCCTTCGGGCTGGGCGATCGGCACCGAGGGCGCCGAGGCGAACGGCTGCGCCAACAGACGCGCCGGCAGCAGGCGCCCGGCATTGACGATGCGCTCGTTGTGCGGCGTGGTCCACAGCTCGTAGTGCCAGTCCTGCAGGCGATTGTTCGCCAGGCCGACGTCGACCTCGGCCACCATCGCCGAGCTGTACGGTTCCCAGAGATTTTCCTGCTCGCGCATCCACTGCACGCGCACCGGCGTGCCGGGAACGCGCATGGCGATCAACGCGGCGTCGGCGGCGGCATCGTCGGCACCGTTGTGGCCGTAACAGCCGGAGCCCTCGGTGTGGATGCAGCGCACCCGCTCCGGCGGCAGACGTAGCATCTCGGCGATGCCGGCGCGCAGCGGATAGACGCCTTGGGTATGCGTCCACACGGTCAGCACGCCGTCCTTGAACCAGGCCACGGCGCAGGACGGACCGATCGAACCGTGCATCAGGTATTGCTTGGTCACCCGCGCCTTGAAACGCGTTTCACCGGCGTTATTCAGGTCGCCATTGTTGCTGATCGGGTAGCGCCGTGAAGGCAGGCGCTTGAGCAAGGCATGGATATTTTCGGCCTCGGGAATCCCATCGCCGCCACGCCAGCGTGCGACCTCGCTGGCGCTGCGCATGGCCTTGATTGCTTGCCATTCGTCACGGGCAAGCACAGCGAGATAACTGCCGTCGCGGATTACCTTGACCACCCCGGCCAGTGCTTCAATGGCCCGCGCATCGAACGCCTCCAGTGTGCAACCCGGACGCGGCGGGCGAATCACCCGCGCGTAAAGCATGCCGGGCAAGCGCATGTCCTGGACGAACGCGGCGCCGCCGCTGACTTTTGCCGGAATATCCAGACGCGGCAGCGAATGCCCGATCAGCTTGAAATCCGCCGCTGGCAGGCTCGGCGATTGCGCCTTGGCGTATTGGTGCACATCGACGTTGCTGACCGCCTCGGCGTAACTCATGCGTTGCCCGGCCGGCCCTTCGATCATCGCATCAGCGGTAGTCAGCTGCGCCGGGTCAACCTGCCAGTGGCGCGCGGCGGAATCCACCAGCATCTCGCGTACTTGCGCGGCGGCATGGAACAGCGCGGTGCCGCTGTCGAAAATGCTGTGACTGCCGGCGGTGTAGCCTTCGTTGGGTGTCAGCGCGGTGTCGGCGGTGAGCAGGTTGATCGCACTGGCCGGCACTTGCAGGCGCTCGGCGGCGATTTGCAGCAACGCGGTTTTCACTCCGGTGCCCAGCTCGACCTTGCCGGTGTACACGGTGATGCCGTCGGCGTCGATGCGAATCCACGCGTCGAGGTAGGGATTGGTGCGCAGGCTGCCCGGCAGATCCGGCGCGAGCACCACGGTGCCGAGCGTGTCGACTTCAGTGTCGGCCAGCGCCCGCCGCGCCATCGGCACCAGGGTGAAGGCCATCAGCAATGCGCCGCCGCGCAGGAATGCCCGACGGCTCGGATTCAGACCGGTTGATTCGCTCATGACCGGCTCCCGTGTTGCCCGGCGACCAGGCTGATCGCCTCGATGATGCGCAAATGCGTGCCACAGCGGCACAGATTGCCGGCCATGTGCTCGCGGATGGTTTGCTCATCCGGGTGAGGATTTTGTTCCAGCAACGCTTGTGCACGCATCAGCATGCCGGCAATGCAGTAACCGCATTGCGCCGCCTGTTTCTCGATGAAGGCCGCTTGCAGCGGGCCCGGTTTCTCCGCACTGCCGAGGCTTTCCACGGTGCGGATCTGCTTGCCTTGCAGACCCGCGCAGGGCGTCAGACAGGCGAACACCGGTTGGTCATCGACGATCACCGTGCAGGCGCCGCACTGACCCAGACCACAGCCGTACTTGGCGCCATTCAGGTTCAGATGATTACGCAGCGCATACAGCAGCGGCATGTCCGGCTCCAGCTCCAATGCCTGGGCGGCGCCGTTGACGTTGAGGGTGATCTGGCTCATTTGGTCTCCTGACGTAATGCTTCGATAGTGGACGAGAGGTCTGCCCAAGGCTGGTCTGGGCGCACCTGCTGGCGCAGATACACGGCCAGTGCGGCGAGCTGGCGGTTGTCGAGGCTGGCGGCGAACCCGGGCATTTGCGGTCCGGGCGAACCGGGCGTGGCCGGCAGCCCTTCGAGTACGGTCTTGAGGAAATTGCGCGAACTGGCCGCGTGCAGCGCCGAGGTGCTCTCCAGCGGCGGCCGCCCGTCGATCTCGCGCATCGGCGCGGCGCGACCATGGCAGCCAGCGCAGGCACTGGTAAACAGCAGTGCGCCTTGGGCAGTGGATGCAGGGTCGATCGGCGTTGGCGCCGTGGTTTCGGTAACGGTCGGCGGCTGCTCCAGGCTCAGCAGATACTCGGCAATCGCATCGGCTTCGCTGGCCGGCAGACGCGCCAGACTCAGGCTGACCGGGCGCATCGGGCCAGCCGCAGTGCCGTGACCGGCGACTACATTGGCACGCAGATAATCGACCAGTTGCTCGCGGTTCCACGGATTCGCCCGTTGCCCCAGACCGACCAGCGCCGGAGCGTCCCAGCCGTCGACGCTGCCGCCGTGCAGGTACTCGGAGGATTTTTCCGCGCCGATCAGGTTCAGCGGCGAATGGCAGCCGGCGCAATGTCCCGGTCCGTCGACTAGATAGCGCCCGCGATTCCACGCCGCGCTGTGTTCGGCCAATGGCGTTAGCGGTTCGCCGTGAAGAAACAGCAGGTTCCAGTACGACACCAGCGGACGAATGTTCATCGGGAAATTCATCTGATTCTGCCGCGCCGGCGCCTGCACGGCGGGGCCGCTCATCAGGTAGGCATAGGCATCGGCGATGTCCTCGGTGTTCATGCGCCGGTAGTGCACGTAGGGAAACGCCGGGTAGAGGAAATGCCCGTCACGCGCTATGCCCTGGCGCATCGCCCGTTCGAAGGCCGGCAGCGACCATTGGCCGATGCCGGTCTGCGCATCCGGGGTGATGTTGGTGCTGTACAGGGTGCCGAACGGCGTTACCAGCGGCAGTCCGCCAGCCAGATATTCACCGCCGGGGCGGGTATGGCAGACCGCGCAATCGCCGGCTTCGACGACTCGCGCACCGCGATGGATCTGCGCCGTATCGAATATCGGAGGGCGCTCGATCGGCGCGATCGCCGGGCGCCACATCAACAGCGCTGCGGCGATCAGCGCCACTGCCGCCAACAACGCTACGGCGATCCAGAAGGTGCGGGATTTCAGCCAGGGCAGGTTCATCAGAGTGACCCCGGCACAGGGCAAAACAGCGGGGGGGAAGGATGGCGAGTCATGCGAAGCTCCTTGTGACGACCGGGGAAGGGCGCCGACGTCTGCGCCTCGGACAAAGCCTAGAGAACACTCGCGCGGCGGAGAATCCGCGCCTGGCGCAACAGCGCGTTGCGTCACAAGCAACGCCGTGTGCCGTTGCGCCACACGCATCAGTGCGTTGCCCGGCGCAGTGATTCTCGCGGCCCGGTGCTGGCCGTAGCCTTGGCTCACCTTTTCCAGACGCAATGAGGTGTCACCATGCTCACCGGCAATCCCGCCGCTACGGCCAAGGCCGAGCAACCCGCTTCACTCTCCGGCCTGATGGTCGCGTTCCTCGCATTCTGCTGTGGCGCAGTCGTGGCCAATCTTTATTACGCGCAGCCCATCGTCGAGTTGATCGCGCCGCAAATCGGTCTTTCCAGCGCGAATGCCAGTTTGATCGTCTCGCTGACCCAGTTCGGTTATGCCTTGGGCCTGCTGTTGCTGGTGCCGCTGGCCGACCTGATGGAAAACCGCCGTCTGGTGGTCGGTTTCACTCTTGCCGCGAGTGTCACGCTGTTGTGCGCCGGGCTGACCCATTCGCCGTCGATGTTCCTGTTGTTTTCCCTGCTGATCGGCCTGACCTCGGTGGCCGTGCAGATCCTCGTGCCGCTGGCCGCGCATCTGGCGCCTGAAGCCACGCGCGGGCGGGTGGTCGGCAACATCATGAGCGGCCTGCTGCTGGGGATTCTGTTGTCGCGGCCACTGTCGAGCCTGCTGGTCGAGGTGTTCGGCTGGCGCGGGGTGTTTTTCAGCGCTGCCGGGTTGATGGCGGTCATTGCCCTGATCACTGCCGTTGCGCTGCCACGTCGTGTGCCGAGCCATAAAGCGACGTACACGGCGTTGATCGGTTCGGTATTTGCCTTGGCGCGCAAGCATGCGCTGTTGCGTCAGCGCTCTTTGTATCAAGGGCTGCTGTTCGCCAGTTTCAGTCTGTTCTGGACCCTGGCGCCGATTGAACTGATGCGTCATCACGGCTTCACTCAGGCGCACGTGGCGATCTTCGCCCTGGTTGGCGCGGTCGGCGCGATTGCTGCACCGATTGCCGGTCGCCTGGCCGATGCCGGGCATGCACGGCGCGGCACGCTGGTAGCGTTGCTGTTGGCCCCGGTTTCGCTGCTGATCGCTGCACTGCCGAGCAGCAATTACTGGTGGCTGGTGGTGTGTGCGGTGCTGCTGGATTTCGCCGTGCAGTTGAACCTGGTCCTCGGCCAGCGTGAGGTCTATGCGATCGACCCGCACAGCCGTGCGCGCCTCAATGCGGTGTACATGACCAGCATTTTCGTTGGCGGCGCCCTCGGTTCGCTGGTCGCCAGCCCGCTCTACGAGCACTTCGGCTGGAACCTTTCGGCGGTCGCGGTAGCGCTGTTGCCGGCCCTGGCGCTGGGGCTGTTCCTGAGCCACAAAGCCGATGCCTGAGTACGCGGCCCCTGCAGCCAAGCACGGCGATACAAGACGGCAAGCGAACGGTGATGCACAATCAGCGCCGTTGCTTTCCGACCGGACTCCGCTGATGGACAAGTTGCTGGCCTTGAAGATGTTTGTCGAAACCGTGCGCTGCGGGGGCTATTCCTCGGCGGCGCGCAAACTCGGGATCTCGACGTCTTCAGTGACCCGGCAGGTGGCGGGGCTGGAACATGAGCTGGGTGCAAGCTTGCTCAATCGTACTACGCGCAATACCAGCGTGACGGTGGCGGGGCAGACTTACTTCGACAAGGCCGTGGCGATTCTCGACGCGATCGACGAAGCCGACGCGGTGGTCGCTGACCGTGGCAGCGAGGCGCAAGGGCGGCTGCGCATCAGCGTGCCGGTGGAGTTCGGCCGGCGCCTCATCGCGCCGCACCTGAGCCGCTTGCTGGCGCGCCATCCGGGCCTGGAAATCAGCCTGTCGCTGAGTGATCAGGTCAGCGACCTGCTCAGCGAACAGATCGACGTCTCGGTGCGCCTCGGCTCGTCAGTGGTCAGCGAGGACATCGTCAGCAAACGCGTCGGTCAGTTCCAGCGCTGGGTCGTCGCCAGCCCCGAGTACCTGGCGCGCAGTGCCGAGCTGTGCCATCCGCGCGACCTGCTCGACCATCAATGCCTGCGCTTCGATTACGCCGGCACCCACCAGCACTGGACCTTTCAGGGCGACGACGAAACCATCCAGCTCAACGTGCACGGGCGCCTGCAAAGTAACAATGCCGACATCCTTCGCGAAGCCGCGATCAACGGTGGCGGGGTGACGCTGCTGGCCGACTGGCTGGTTCGCGACGACGTGGCCGCCGGACGACTGGTGCGCGTGCTCGAGCAGTATCAGGTCAATCCCGGCACTGCCAGCACCTGCATCAACGCGCTGTACCTGCCCAACCACCGGGGCTCGAGCCGTATCAACGTGTTCATCGATTTTCTCCTGGAGATTCTCCAGCCGGCGGCTTGATCGACTGCTTTGCGGCGCTTGCTCTCGGCAGCATCGCCACGCCTGCAGCCAAGGCAAACGCGCACAGGGCGACGATCACCCCGGCGTTCTCCAGCACCGCGCCAAACAACGGCGTGCCGGCGGTTTGCCCCAGCGCCAGGACCAGAAACGGAATGCCCAGCCCCAGATCGGGACGATCTGCAAACAGGTTGATCCCCTGAATCAGATACACACCGGATGAGACGATGTAGGCCGCGCCAAACAGGCACATCGCCGCGAGCCCATAAAACGCTGAAACCGAAGCCGCTGCCAGCCCTAGTGTGCCGACGGCGATCCCGGCGAGGGCCCAGCGATGCACGCGAGCGACGCCAAAACGACCGGTCAGTACGCCGGTGGTGCAGCCACTGATGCCCGCAGTGCCGAGCAAAATCCACGCCCAGGCAATCGACCGATCAGAGAAACCAGCTTCAGCGCGCAGAATGTCGGCGCCGAACGTCCAGATCGCGGTGCTCGCCAGTCCCATCAAAAAGGCGCTGCAACACAGCGGCAATACACCGGGACGCAGCAGCAGGGTCGAGGAAAAGTTGTCGGCGATTGCGTTTTCGCCTCGGCGTGGTGCGGCAAACCACAGCCACAGCGTAATGCCGACCCCCATCATCGCGAACAGCGCATACAACTGCCGCCATTGCCCTGCGGCGACCACCACGGTCAAACCGGAAAAAACGATGCCGGCAGCGGTGCCGGCGTTAATGAAGCCGTTGGCCCGCGCGCGCTGCGCCTCGGCAATACGGGCCGCCACCGCGCTGGCCAGCGGCGGTGAAGTCAGGCCGGTGCTCAATCCGGCGAGCGCCACGCCGCAGCCCAGCGCCAGGCCCGATTGGGCGAAGGCGATCAAACCCATGCCGAACGAAGCGGCCGCACCGGCAAGCACCGTAAGTGCGCGCGGGCTGAGTTTGCCGTTACTGATGAATGTCGCGACGATGCCCACGCAGTAGGCCGCGAAGGCGCTGCCGCCGATCCAGCCGGCCGCCGAGACGCTGAGCGCCAGCTCCTGACGAATCTGCGGCAGCAGGAGGCCGTAGGCAAATCGTGCCAGGCCATAGGACAACGCCGTGAGGGCGAAAGCCGCCGCCACCAGGTTAGCGCCGCGCTTCAAAGCTTCAGCGCCCGATCAGGATTGGCGACGGCATGGTCAAGGTCATTTCGCTGCGGCGGAGGTTTTCTTGCGGGTTTTGCTCGCCGTGGCGGCGGGCGCCTCTTTGCTCTTTTTCCGTGGTGCCGGCGGCGCTACGCTGCTGGCGACCGAGCCGGGCAAGCCGTCGGAGTCGAACGCATCGAGCTCGGCGCGGGCCTGGAACCAGTGATCGAAATCCTGCCCGTGCGGCCGGCCTTGCTCTTCCCAAAGGCGATAGGCGGTTTTGCGGATGGTTTCCTCGTCCATATCAATTCTCTCCAGCGGGTAAAAAAACAGGGCCTGCGCATTACGGTGAAATCGGATCGCTGGCGGGAAAGGTTTCTTCCACCGCTTCGTCCAGTTTTGAATCACTGACGTTGCGTTCACTGTGCCCCAGATTTTGCTCGCACTGGCAACTGCTCGACGGGCAGGGCTGGCCATTGGGGTGAAGGTCGGCACAAGCCTGGCTGCAATAGCGTTTGCCGTCGCGCTCGACCGCGTTGTCGGCACTGCAGGTGCAGCCGGAGCAGGCGCATTGTGATGTTGAGGTGTCGTTAGCCATGGTGTCCTCCCGGTTGCTGATGGTTGTTGCGTTCATAAAATCTGATGGCCGGCAGCGCGACTGGGTTTGAACGGATTTCTCCAGGGCCGATGAGCGGTCGATACGCTTGGGCTAAACCGTGAACGATGGCAGTACCGCGTTCAGCGCCAGCGACAGGTTCAACGCCAGAATCAGCAGGATGGACACCACGAAAAGCCGTCGTGCCCAGGCTTTCGACGTGCGGCTGCTGACCCGCCGCAAGGCCAGGTAAAACCAGTAGCCACCCAGGCCGACAATGACCAGCGGGTACGACACGTTGAGATTTGCCAGCCAGCCCAACACGGCCGCGCTGATGAGGAACGCAAGCATGTACAGAATGATCTCGCGCCGTGCCTGATTCAGCGTCAGGGTTGGCAGCCCGGCCGCGCGGAAATCCTCGTGGCGCATCACGGTGATCGCATGGGAATGCGGCATCTGCCAGCAGCAGAACACGATGACCAGCAGCAGCGCGGTGGCGTCGAAATTGCCGGTCACCGCGCCATAGCCGATCACCGGCGGCATGGCGCCCGACAGGCTGCCAACCAGCGTGCCCCAATGCGAGCTGCGCTTCATCAGACAGGTATAAACGCCTGCATAGATGATCAAGCCAATCGCCGCCAGCGCACAGGCCAGCGGCGTGGTGCCGGACCAGAGCAGGGCAAAGCCGAGCAGTCCGAGCACGCCCGCATAACACAGCGCTGCCGGCACTGACACCGCACGGATCGCCAGCGCCCGATGACAGGTGCGGACCATGCGCCGATCGATATCGCGGTCGACGCAGTTATTGATCACGCAACCGCAAGCAATGATCAACGCGGTACCGAGCACGGTGGCCAGCAAGTGCGCGACAGACAATGGTCGGCCGGCCGCCGCGAGCAGGTAACCACCGAGCACCGACGCCAGATTGCCGAAGATGATCCCCGGTTTGGTCAGTTCAATGCCGACGTTGAGCGGTACCCTCCATTGCCTCAGTGCGCCAGCATGTTGTGGTGAATGCTGTCCATGATCCATAGCGAGAGCCCAACCAGCAGAAGAATGATGACCACCGAAAAGATCAGCGCGATGAGGTTCCAGCGCTGTTCCGAGGCCGTGTCCAGATGGAGGAAATATTTCAGGTGGGCGAACACCTGCACCACGCCGAGCGCCACCACCACCCACGCGGTGACATTGCGCGGCAAGGTCGGAAACATCACCAGACCGAACGGAATCACGGTGAGGACCACCGAAATGATGAAGCCGACCATGTACGTGCGGCTGCTGCCGTGGCTGGTCCCGGCACTGCTGTGAACCTGACTTTGGTTATACATGTCACACCACCCCCAACAGATAAACTACGGTAAACACGCAAATCCACACGACATCGAGGAAGTGCCAGAACAGGCTCAGGCAACTCAGGCGCGTGGTGTTGGTGTTGGTCAGGCCGCGGCTGCTGACCTGCGCCATCAGGATTGCCATCCACACCAGGCCGCTGAGCACGTGCGCGCCGTGGGTGCCGACCAGAGTGAAAAACGCGGTGAGAAAGCCGCTGCGATCCGGGCCGTAGCCTTGTGCGATAAGGTGATGGAATTCGTTGATTTCCATCGCGATGAAGCCGCAGCCCAGCAGGAAGGTCACCGCCAGCCAGCGCAGCACATGGGCCTTGTCGTTGCGGTTCATCGCCAGCATGGCGTAGCCGTAGGTGATGCTGCTGAGCAGCAGCAGGGCGGTTTCGGCGAGGACGTAGGGCAACTCGAAAATATCGACAGTCGACGGCCCTCCGGCGATGCTGTCACGCAGCACGGCGTAGCCGGCGAACAGCGTGGCGAAGAGAATGCAGTCGGTCATCAGGTAGATCCAGAAACCGAACACCCGCATGGACCCGGCGTCTTCGTGGCCTTGCTCATGACTGTGAGCGATGTCTTTTTCCAGGACGATATTGGACATGATCAAGCCTCCGCCAGGTCTTTGAGACGCGCTTTTTCGATCCGTGCGACTTCCTGCGCGGGGACGAAATAGTCGATGTCTTCGTCATAACTGCGCACGACCATGGCAACCACCGAGGCCACCAGCCCGAAGATCGCCAGCCACCAGATATGCCAGACCAGGGCGAAGCTGTAGATCAGCGCGAAAATGCTGATCACCAGACCGGCCGAGGTATTACGTGGCATATGAATGGCGCGGTAATCGGTGTGGCTCAGGGTGCTGACGCCGCGCTCTTTCATGCCCCAGTACGCGTCCAGATCGTTGACTTTCGGCTGCTCGGCGAAGTTGTAGAACGGCGGCGGCGAGGCCGTGGCCCATTCCAGCGTGCGGCCATCCCACGGGTCGCCGGTGAGGTCGCGGTATTTGGCGCGGTTGCGGATGCTCACATACAGCTGCAGCGCCTGCGCGGACACGCCGCAAAGAATGATGCCGACGCCGACCAGTTCCAGCAGCAACCAAGGTTGCCAGGCCGGGTTGTCGAAGTGGTTGAGGCGTCGGGTCATGCCCATGAAACCGAGCACGTAGGACGGCATGAAGGCGAAGTAGAAACCGATCAGCCAGCACCAGAAGGCGATGCGCCCGAGCCGGTCGTTGAGGCGGAAGCCGAAGGCTTTCGGGAACCAGTAGGTCAGCCCGGCCATGTAGCCGAATACCGCGCCGCCGATGATCACGTTATGGAAGTGCGCGATCAAAAACAGGCTGTTGTGCAACAGGAAGTCCGCGCCGGGCACCGCCAGCAGCACGCCGGTCATGCCGCCGATGCTGAACGTGACGATAAAGCCCAGCGTCCACAACATCGGCGTTTCGAAGCGCACCCGCCCGCGGTACATGGTGAACAGCCAAGTGAAGATTTTCACCCCGGTCGGCACCGCAATAATCATCGTCATGATGCCGAAGAACGCATTGACGTTGGCCCCGGCGCCCATGGTGAAGAAGTGGTGCAGCCAGACGATGAACGACAGGATGGTGATCGAGATCGTCGCCCACACCAGCGACACGTAGCCGAACAGACGCTTGCTGCTGAAGGTCGCGGCGATTTCGGAAAAGATCCCGAAGGCCGGCAGGATCAGGATGTACACCTCCGGATGACCCCAGGCCCAGATGAGGTTGACGTACATCATCGGATTGCCGCCGGCCTCGTTGGTGAAGAAGTGCATGCCCAGATAGCGGTCGAGGGTGAGCATCAGCAAGGTTGCGGTGAGAATCGGGAACGCGGCGAGGATCAGCACCGAGGTGCACAGGGCGTTCCAGGTGAACACCGGCATCTTGAACAGGGTCATGCCTTCGGTGCGCATTTTCAGAATGGTCACGAAGAAGTTGACCCCGGTGAGTAACGTGCCTATCCCGGATATCTGTAATGACCAGATGTAGTAATCGACACCCACCCCGGGGCTGTAGCCGAGTTCGGACAGGGGCGGGTAGGCGACCCAGCCGGTGCGGGCGAATTCACCGACGCCCAGCGAGATATTGACCAGCGCCGCACCGACCACGAACAGCCAGAAACTCAGCGCATTGAGAAACGGATACGCCACATCGCGCGCGCCAATCTGCAACGGCACAACGATGTTCATCAGGCCGACCACGAACGGCATGGCCATGAAGAAAATCATGATCACGCCGTGGGCGGTGAAGATCTGGTCGTAATGTTCCGGCGGCAGATAACCCGGCCCGCCACTCGAGGCCATGGCCTGTTGGGTGCGCATCATGATCGCGTCGGAAAAGCCGCGCAGCAGCATGACCAGGGCGACGATGATGTACATGCAGCCGATTTTCTTGTGATCGACCGAGGTGAACCACTCGCGCCAGAGGTACCCCCACTTGCGCTTCCAGGTGACGGTGCCGACCAGGGCAAAACCCATCAGGCCAACGATGGCCAGGGTGTACATGACAATCGGCTCGTGCAATGGAACCGCGTCCCATGAAAGTTTCCCGAACATTGTTAACGCTCCTCGGCCAGCAGACTCGGTTGTTGATCGACGCGCTTGTCGTCGCTGTTGCGTTGCACCTGGCTACCTTTGGAGCGCGGTGCCTTGTTCATGCCTTCGTACTTGTCGACGATATTCAGGAACAGTCGCTCCTGAACTTTCGAGTAATAAGTAATCGGGTGTGCAACCGAAGGCTTCGCCAGTTCGGCATAACTGTTCTGATCAAGTTGCTGGGGGGTGGTCCTGACCTTGTTTACCCACGCGTCATAGTCGGCGCCATTCAATGCCAGGGTGCTGAAGTGCATGTCGGAGAAGCCGTGGCCGTTATAGTTGGCGGCGATTCCGCGATATTGGCCGGGCTCATTGGCGATCAAATGCAACTTGGTCTGCATGCCTGCCATGGCATATATCTGCCCGCCGAGTGCAGGAATAAAGAACGAAGTCATGGCCGCGTCGGAAGTGACGGTGAAACTTACCGGTGTGTTGACCGGTAGTGCGAGTTCATTGACCGAAGCAATGCCCAGATCCGGATAGATGAACAACCATTTCCAGTCCGTCGCGACGACTTGGACGTTCACCGGCGGGACGTCGGAGTCTAGCGGTCGATAAGGGTCCAGCGCGTGCGTGGTTTCCCAGGTGACCCAGCCGAGCACGCAAATGATCAGGAAAGGCACGCCCCAAACCACCGCTTCGATCTTGTGCGAGCTGGCCCAGCGCGGCGAATAGCGGGCTTTTTTGTTGGTAGCGCGATAGCGCCAGGCGAACAGGAAAGTCATCACGATGACCGGAATCACCACCAGCAGCATCAGGCCGGTCGCGAGGATGATCAGGTCGCGTTCATCCTTGGCCACCTGGCCCTTGGGGTTGAACACGATCAAGTTGCAACCGGCGAGAACAACGCTGGTAGCGAGATAGGTCAGGCCATACCCAATGATTCGCTTCATACATGCTCCTGTATAAACGCCGATCCTCGTCCTGTGGCGGAACTGCGACGCACCTGAGTAAAACAATGAGTTGAGGTATTGCCGCTGCGTTTGTTTAAAGCGCAGCGAAGTTGCCTGCATCAATATTCAGGCGGCTGTAACAGTGGTTCATGTGAGCCACGATTTTTTGAATAAACCCTTGGGCATTGGTTTGACAAAATGTTACTGAACCTGACGAACGGTTGAACTAGCGAAACGGCGATGCAGAACTGGCGGACTATGCTGGAAATGACCTTTGGCAAATTCGGGAATCATCCAGCGACAGCCTGGGTCTTTGAATAAGCGGATCAGATCAGGAGTACGACATGTTCAAACGCGGCGAAACCTACAGCAAATGGAAGGCCACGGAGAGGGCAGAAAAGTGCCACACGGAAGAAGTTGAAAACGGTTGTCACATCGAGGTGCGGGCACGCGAGGCGGATGACGGCGACGTGGAAATATTTATCAGCGTCTACACGGCGACCGGCGAATGCGCCTACGAGCGAATCAGAAAATTGCCCGGTATCGAATGGGAAGTTGAAGACGCGCTCAAGCGCGGCATCGATCAGGCAGAACGCATCGCGGGCGGCGAGTCGGGGCGACTGTCCTGTGCCGACGCGCACGGCCATGAGAATGAATGACAGCGCCGCTGACGCCGGCAAACGGCGTCAGCGGCGTTGCAACCTTCACGGCTTGAACACGGCGCGAATGCACTGATCGGTTTTCTCCTTGAACATCCGATAACCTTCGGCACCGTCCTCCAGACTCATCGGATGCGTCAGCAGCCACGAAGGGTCGAGTTCGCCTTTCTGGATGTGTTCGAACAACGTCGGTGCGTAGCGTTGCCCCGGCTGTTGCCCTGAGCGCACCGTCAGCGCCTTGTTGACGATTGCGCCCATCGGGAATTTATCCAGCAACCCGCCATATACACCGACCACCGACACCGTGCCGCCCTTGCGACAGGCGCGAATGGCCTGGCGCAGCACGGTGCCGCGTTCGGTGTGCAGGCGCAGCATCTGTTTGGTCTTGTCGTAGGCATAGTCGATTTCCGTGCCGTGAGCTTCCATGCCGACGCAATCGATGCAGCGGTCCGGCCCGCGCCCGCCGGTCAGTTCCAGCAGCGCTTCGTGAACGTTGGTCTGCTCGTAATTGATCGGAATGGCGTTGCAGCGTTCTTCGGCCAGGCGCAGTCGCTCGGGGTAACGATCGATCGCAATGACCCGTTCGGCGCCGAGCAGATAGGCGCTGCAGATCGCCATGAGCCCGACGCCGCCACAGCCCCAGACCGCCACCGTCTCGCCCGGTTGAATGTCGGCGTTGTCGGCTGCGAAATAACCGGTGGGCGCGGCATCGGAGACAAACAGCGCCTGCTCGTCGCGCACGCCCTCGGGCACCTTGAACAGGTTGACGTCGGCGTAGGGCACGCGCACATAAGTGGCGTGGCTGCCGGGGTAGCCGCCGAACGCGTGGCTGTAGCCGATAATCCCGCAGCACGGTTGGCCGTAGGCGAGGTCGGTCACCGACGGATTGGGGTTGGAGTTGTCGCAGCAGGAAAAATCGCTGCGCTGGCACGGCTCGCAATTGCCGCAGCCGATGATGGAAATGGTGATGACCTTGTCGCCCTTGCGCAGGCCATTGACGCCGGGGCCGACCTCAACGATCTCGCCCATGAATTCATGGCCGATGATATCGCCCGGTTTCATCGCCGGAACGTAACCGCCGAGCAGGTGCAAGTCGGAGCCGCAGACCGAGGACAGCGTGACGCGGATGATCGCATCGCGCGGGTTGAGAATCGACGGATCGGGGACATTGTCGACTCGCAGATGGTTGGGTGCTTGCCAGGTGAGTGCGCGCATCAGTGAATCCCCCCTTCAATCGCCACGCCGGTTTTCACCGGTTGTTGACCGGCCGCGGTATGGCCGCTGTCGCCGTGGACATAAAAGAAATCATCGTCGCCTTCAGGGCGCATGCGGTTGTTGCTGACTTCGCCGGTTTCCATCTGCTGTTTGACTGCTTGCAAACCGTTTAGCAGGGCTTTGTCGCTGAACAGGCTGATTGCGCGAGCGAAGGCGTAACCGAGTTTGCCCATCGCCGGTTTGCACACGACCACGGCTTTGACCTGTGTGCCACGATTGGCGGGGGCGGGGGTCAACGACAGGGAGATGTCGTGTTGCCAACTGGATTGGTCCGGGGTTTGCCAGTGCAGGGTGTTCGGGTCTTCGGCGGGCTGGCGAATCAGCGTTGTTTGCAGCTTGCGACCGGCGGGTGCGCGCAGCGTCCAGCAGGTGGTGTCCGGGCTGAGTTGTTCGACGCTGTCGACCCAGCGCAGCAGCGGTCCGATGTTTTCGACGCGGGTGATGAAGTCGCGAACTTCTTCCAGCGGACGGTTGATCGTCACGCTGCGGGTGATCGCTTCGCTGATCGGCCAGTGGTGTTCGCGGCTGAATTGTTGCTCGAACGGGGTAGGGGTGAGGGCCTGTTTCAAGCGGCAGTGGCCGGCGGCACCGCGCCATACGCCGTATGCGCCGGCGACGATTTCCAGTGCGCCGGCGAGGCCGCCGGTGCGCCAGCCGTGCAATAACAGTGCGCTGCCGGCGGTGAGGGACAGGGCGCGTTCGGCGCTGCTCATTGCGCCGCGCTGGCCGGTGTCGTTTCTTGTGTGGGTGGCTATCAGTGGATGGTCAGTCATGTTGCGGTTCTCCATCGGTGTGTTTGCGATAGAAGAAATGCTGGCGTTTGCGGTTCCACTGGGTTTGTCGGTGGTGGGATGAAAGGTCGTCTGCGTGTGCGCAACACCCCTTGTAGGAGTGAGCCTGCTCGCGATGACTTTCTTTCAGGCGCTGAGTTTTTTGGTTTGGGTACATATCCGTTGCTGCGGTAACGGCTGCTTAGGGTTCCGCCCTTACGGCGGGTCACCTTTTTCAAACGCCAAAAAGGTAACCCAAAACGCTTGCTCCTGCGTTCGGCCCTCGCAGGCTCGGGTCCCTTCGCTCCGGGACCGATCCGGGCGCAGCGGCTACGGTTTGCTTCGCTGCACCTCCTTCCGCTGTGTCTGGCTGCGCCAGACGGTCGCTGCGCTCCCACGCCCGGATCGATCCCTGCGCTCAGCCTTCCGACGTCGCCGGTGGATCAAGATCAAAAGCAGGCGAGCTGACACTCGGCCTATTGAGTGGTGAGAAGCGGCGCACGGCTTGAGATTCGCGGTGGATTCGCCCCTCACCCCAGCCCTCTCCCGAGGGAGAGGGAGCCGATTTTGGTTGGCTTCGAGACTTGCATTCGACTCGGTATTGCACGTTGGCGTAGCTCTTCCATCCCCCACGGTCAGTCCCCTCTCCCTCCGGGAGAGGGCTAGGGTGAGGGGCTTTTGATCTTGATTTTTGATTTTCAGGCAGGCAACCCAGACTGACCGCGCCCATAAAACCAACTGAACGCCCACACCAACCCTGAACTCAAAAATTCCAGGCGAAACGCCTACAACCAAATCCGGGGGGAGTGTATGTGACGCAAGATCAAGAGCACGCGAGCTAACGCTCATTGTTGAGTGGTTAGAAGCGCCGTATGGCTTGAAATCTTCAGTGGATTCGCCCCTCACCCCAGCCCTCTCCCGAGGGAGAGGGAGCCGATTTTGGTTGGCTTTGAGACTTGCATTCGACTCGGTATTGCACGTTGGCGTAGCTCTTACATCCCCCACGGTCAGTCCCCTCTCCCTCCGGGAGAGGGCTAGGGTGAGGGGCTTTTGATCTTGATTTTTGATTTTCAGGCAGGCAACCCAGACTGACCGCGCCCATAAAACCAACTGAACGCCCACACCAACCCTGAACTCAAAAATTCCAGGCGAAACGCCTACAACCAAATCCGGGGGGAGTGTATGTGACGCAAGATCAAGAGCACGCGAGCTAACGCTCATTGTTGAGTGGTTAGAAGCGCCGTATGGCTTGAAATCTTCAGTGGATTCGCCCCTCACCCCAGCCCTCTCCCGAGGGAGAGGGAGCCGATTTTGGTTGGCTTTAAGACTTGCATTCGACTCGGTATTTCAGGTCAGCGTATCTCTCACATCCACCGCGGTCAGTCCCCTCTCCCTCCGGGAGAGGGCTAGGGTGAGGGGCTTTTGATCTTGATTTTTGATTTTCAGGCAGGCAACCCAGATTGACCGCGCCCATAAAACCAACTGAACGCCCACACCAACCCTGAACTCAAAAATTCCAGGCGAAACGCCTACAACCAAATCCGGGGGGAGTGTATGTCTCGATTACCTGTCATTGCGGTCACGGCCAGTTGCTGGAAGATCGGTCCGCATGCGGTGCAGATGAATGACGACAAGAATTCGCGTGCGGTGGCCAGTGCGGCCGGTGGGCTGCCGCTGATTTTGCCGATGTTCCCTGATCTGCTTGATCCTGAGCAGATTATTGCGAGCGTCGATGGTTTGCTGTTCACCGGTGCGCCGTCGAATATCGAGCCGTTTCATTACGGTGGGCCACCGAGTCCGCCGGGGACTGAGCATGATCCGGCGCGTGATCATCTGACGCTGCCGTTGTTGCGCGCGGCTGTGGCTGCCGGGTTGCCGGTGCTCGGTTTGTGTCGTGGGGTGCAGGAGCTCAATGTGGCTTTTGGCGGGACCTTGCACCAGCAGCTCGATGGGCCTGGCGCGGAGCATGAACCCCCTGGCGATGAATCTATCGAAGAGCAGTACGCCAAGACCCACGATGTGACGGTGCAACCGGGCGGGGTTCTGGCGGGGCTTGGGCTTGAGGGCGTGATCAAGGTCAATTCAGTGCATGCCCAAGGCATCGCGCGGGTGGCTGAGGGTTTGCGTGTTGAGGCGGTGGCGGAGGACGGTTTGATCGAGGCGTTATCGGTTGAGGGCAGCAAGGGATTTGCCTTGGGGGTGCAGTGGCATCCCGAGTGGCAGGTGATGTCGCATCCGGATTATCTGAAGATCTTCCAGGCGTTTGGCGATGCGTGCCGCCGGTATGCCGAACAACGTACCGCCGCGCTTTAGCGGAGGGAATGTTAATAATGGTCAGCAATGAACGCGTCGGACTTTAAACCAAAACAACATGTAACGAAGAAGAGAAAAAAAGCCCGTACAGGGTACGGGCAATTAAGGAGGGTACTCGTGAGCGACCTGCTTTTGGCAGGTCTGCTATTGAGATTTCCAGGGCTGAAGTTGTTTCGGTTTTTCTTCAGGGACTTCCGATTAACGGTCATTACTTTTAAATCGGTGTTCGTCTGGCCGGAAAGTTAATATCAATCTGCCACTTCTCTGAGGTATATAGCGTTTCGTTAAAGTCGGCGCAAGTTTAATGCGCTCTACAGTCAGAGGCGGTGGCACGGAATGACTTACCGCTTCGGCGGTTGCTTGAACTGCTGGTCAATCAACATCATTTTCGCCGCGCAAAGCGCCAGGCCTTCATCGATGGCTTGTTCTTGCTGATCCTTGATGCAGCGCTTGCAAAGCCCGGCATGGCCGACGCTCGCCTTGTAGCGTTCCGTTTGTGATGCGGTCTTGTACAGCCTGTTGCACCTTGTACAAGTTTGCTGCTGGTCGTCGTTATCCATCACCCTCACTCCTGTTCCGACCCGATAGGTCCATTCAACCTTGGCACAGGCTTGTTATTTGTGTACAGCAAAACGGCCGGAAAACGCTTCGCTTGTCGAAGCTGTTATTGCACTGACGTGCCACTGATCGAGTGATATCCGCGTCAGGCGGGGCTGGAATTGAAATCGGGAAGTTAATTCGACGGCGCGTGCGTGGGGTGGCGTTTGTGTAGGCAAGTGATCTCGGAAGTTCCAGGTAATCTTCAGAGTTAGTTGTCGTTCGCATGCTGTTAAAAAAATAATACGGTCGTCTTGTACGGCTTGCTTCTGTTGTATAGCTATTTTTTAAAGCCGCCAAACGTATATCGCAATCCGCAAAAATTCTATGAATTTCTCGGCGCGTGAAACATCCCTGTTTAGTAACAACAGGAGAGCCTCATGAGCCAAGCAGAATTGTATGTGATCAACTACCGACTCCACGGCAAGCCCAAGTCGTTCATCATCAGGACAAAATTGATGAATAACGCGGAAGCCTGGCAGTGGGCCAGTTGTGACGCGGGGTTGACCCCGATCCCCAAGCCCGGAAGGCCTCCCTTGAAGCGTTTTTCCAAACCGATGGCGGAGCGGTTCGGCGTGACCGACGTGCAATGGCGGGCCTCGAAACCCGTGACCTGGGATGAGGACATGGCGATATGACCGCGTGGCCCTGCTTGCGCAATCGGAGCGATTGTCAGGAGTTTCAGCATGTGTGAATACATTGTTCAACACGCCGCCCCGCAGAAACTGGCGTCGTGTTTTCTCGAAGGGGAGATTTCACGAATTGAAGTGTTGGGCGTTTCGGCAAAAAGCACCGACGCGAGCGACGATGAAGCGGCCGCGAAAGGCAATCTGATCAAACCCGGCATGCAGCTCACCGGCATTCGTCATCGCGGGGCTACGCTGGAATGTCTGCCGGTGCGCTGGGGCTGGTCGCCGTCGTGGTCGAGCGGGACGTTGCCGCCGCTGACGCATTTGCCGCTGCACCTGGTGATGCGCTCGAAAGTGTTCAACCGGGTCAAGCGTGACGGGCGCATGCTCGTCGCCGTCGAGGGCTGGTACGAGCCTCTGGATACTGGCATGACCGTACACTCACGCAATCTGGCCTACACCACGTCGCGTCAGCCAGCTCCCATGTTCCTCGCGGCGCTTGCACAGGGCGGCGCCTCGAACGGATATGAAGGGCTGGCTTTGGTGACTCATGAAGATGTCGAGATGAAACGCCAGCGGTTGCTGGCGTTCGCTGCGCAGGATGCGCTGGAATGGTTACGCCCCGACCTCGAATGGGAGCAGGCGCGGGTGCTCGCCGTGCATCGCGCGGTGGTCGAGCCGCAGTTGGAGCACGTGCTCACGTCCCAGCGTACCCTGCGGTTCAAGTGAATCGCTGAACCGGCGCCTCACAGAGGCGCCGGTTCACTCAACGTCGTTGCCTGGCAGGTTTTTCAAGTATTGCACCAGCGTCGCGGCGCACGCTTCGATCGCGCCATCTACCACCAGCTCGTAGCCATGCGTGTTCTCGGTCGGTATCGCCAGGCATCCCGCATGGGCGCTGATGCCTGAACTCATCACCGCACTGGCATCGGAAGCAAAATCCACCAGCAAGGCGAACTGCGGATCAAAGCCGCAATCCTTGGCGGCAGCGGCCAGCGCTGTCACCACGTGTCTTGAGTAATAGCCTTTCTGGTCGCCGGTATTGATGATCGGATCGACCTTCAACTGGGTCGCGTACTCACTCATCACCGGACCGACCTCGACCGCAATGGTCGTCTCACCGGGCAAATGCGCGGCGGCGTACATCGCGCCGGCGTTGCTTTCTTCTTCGAGGGTGGTGAAGACGAAGTAGGCGTCACAGGGCAACTCGCCGCGCCACTGGCTCAATTGCTCGACGGCTTGCAGCATGGCCACGACCGGCGCGCGGTCGTCGAGAAAGTGCGCGGCAATCGCATCGTTGACGCGAAACGGCGTGCGCCAGTGCTGGCTGAGCACCACCCGCGTGCCGGGGCGGACGCCCAGGCGCTGCAAGGCTTGTGGATCCTGGCGGGTGATGATGTGCACGTCTTTCCATTGCACGGCGCCGCTGAGCACGTCCTGGCCTTGCGGCGAACCGGTGGTCGCGTGCATCGAGCCGAACGACAGCACGCCGGGCAGGATTTGCTCGTCGCCGAGAATGTCGACCGGGCATACGCCGAAGTTCACCGGATTGGCACCGCCCAGCGCCACGACGCGCAGGGTGCCGTCCGGTTCGACGCGTTTGACCAGCATGGCGATTTCATCCATGTGGCCCATGATGCGCACCGCGCGGTTGGCATCGGCACTGGTGTTCCGGCCCTTGATCAAACCGATGACATTGCCGGCCGGGTCGGTCCAGGTTTCATCGCAATGACGCTGCAAGTGTTCCTGACAGATGCTCCGGACCTCGTCTTCCTGACCACCGGGGCCGCGCGCCATCAGCAGGCGCTTGAGCAGTGCTTCGGTGTTGGCCGTGGTCTCGCCATCGGTGGCCTGTTCGCGGGTTTTCGACATCGCTTTCAGTCCTCTTTGACGTGCGCCCCGTTGCGGGGCGCTCAACGTTTAGGAAGGCATGGGCGTTAAAAATTCAATCGCAAGCGCCACGACCGGCGATTGAATATTTCTTCGAACCTTCGTTCGTTTCGACCGATCACAACAGACACAACGATCATTTTTTCAAGCGGGGCACGGTGCGCCCGCAACAGCCTGCCAGCGCGGTCAGAGGGCAAAATCGGCGCTTTCGATCCGGCAGTAAGGACGTAAACCATGAATCAACACAAGCCGGTCGAACAGATCATCGTCATTGGTGTTTCCAGCGGTGGACTGGCCGCATTGCGCGTGCTGCTGGAGCAGTTTCCGCGCGATCTGCCCGCGGCGGTATTCATCACCATGCACATTGGCGATCAGCCAAGCCTGCTGCCGAGCCTGTTGACGCACACCTTGTCGCTCGACATTGGTTTCGCCGCAAACGGCACCAGGCCGGCCAATGGCTGCGTGTACATCGCACCGCCGGACAAGCACTTGCTGATCAAGCGCGACACGGTGCAATTGGTGCGCAGTGCCAAGGAGAACCATGCGCGCCCGGCCATCGATCCGATGTTTCGCTCGGCCGCGACCAGTTATGGTGACAGAACCATTGGCGTGCTGCTGACCGGCGAGCTGGATGACGGCGTGGTCGGGCTGCAAGCGATCAAAGCTTATGGCGGTCAGGTGTTCGTCCAGGACCCGGACACCGCTGAAGCGCCGTCGATGCCACGTAATGCGCTGCGGCATGTGCAAGTGGATGTATGCCTGCCACTGAACACGTTGGGCACGGCGTTGGTCCAGGCGGTCCAGCAACGGGGTGACGGCGCTCATTCGTCTGAGCCGCCGCCACGCATCGAGCCTTTCGCAACGGAGAACGACCTCACCGAAAACCTCAGTCGCGGTGGCGCCTATGCGCTGGATGCGGTCGGTAAGGTCGCCGGGATGTCATGCCCGGAGTGTGGCGGCGCGCTGTGGGAAGTCGGCGAAACGCCGCCGCGTTATCGCTGCCACACCGGCCACGCCTACACCAGCCGCACCTTGTTCGAAGCGCAAAATGAAACCGTCGAAGAAGCACTGTGGGTGGCGATTCGCGCCTTGCACGAAAAGCAGTTGCTGCTCGGGCGACTGATGCAGAGCAGCAAGGACCACGGCCGCACCAGCGCGTTGAAGGAATACGAGCTGACCAGCGAAGGTCTCGAGAGCCACAAGGATACGTTGCGCGGCCTGCTGACGAGCCTGCGTTCGGTTGAATGATAACGAGGTCCGGATGGCAAGCATGAGCGTTGACAGCAAGGCCCAGGTCGCAAGCATCTTCGAGCAATTACTAAACCTGCGTGAGAGCGTGAACACCTTGCGCGAGATCGAGGAGGGCAGCGCTACGCTGCGTGGCCAGCAGACGATGGACGTCGACGGCGCGTTCGATCTGTTTTTCGAAAAGCTGCAAGACAACATCGCCAGCATGGAGGAGGCACTGGCGACGCTGGCCGAAGCCACGGGCGATGTGCCCAAGTTCTAGTCTGCCGGGAGGAGCAAAGCATGGATCAGCAAAACAACGGGCTGGTGGTGATCTGCGGCGCCAGTGCCGGCGTGGGGCGCGCGACGGCCCATCGTTTCGCCGCCGCCGGTTACCGCATCGGCTTGCTCGCACGCGATGAGGCCGGGCTGGAGTCGACGCGTGACGAGCTGGCGCAATACGGTCAGGCAGTGAAGGCGATCAGCGTCGATGTCGCCGATGCGCCAGCGCTGGAAGCGGCGGCCATTGCGCTGGAAGAGGAACTGGGGCCGCTGCAGATCTGGGTCAATTCAGCCATGGTCACGGTGTTTTCACCGATCGAGAAGCTCAGCGCAGAGGAAATCCGTCGGGTCACCGAAGTGACTTATCTCGGCACTGTCCACGGCACGTTGGCGGCGTTGCGCTTGATGCGCCCGCACAATGCGGGGCTGATCATCCAGGTCGGCTCGGCGCTGGCTTATCGGGCGATTCCGTTGCAGTCCGCCTATTGCGCGGCCAAGTTCGCCGTGCGCGGTTTCACCGATGCGTTGCGCTGCGAGTTGCTGCACGAGCGCAGCCGCATTCGCGTGTGCATGGTGCAGTTGCCGGCGATCAATACACCGCAGTTCGATTGGGCGCGCAACAAACTGGAAAAACGTCCGCAACCGGTGCCGCCGATTCACGACCCGGACGTCGCCGCGCGGGCGATCTTCAGCGTCATCCAGCGCCCGCCGCGCGAGTTGTGGCTGGGCATGGCGAGTATCAAGGCGATTGTCGGCAGTTGCCTGATTCCGGGGCTGCTCGACCGAATGCTCGCGCGCCAATGCTATCCGGGGCAGATGAGCAAGGACGACGATAACGGCGAGCACGGCGACAACCTCTATCAACCGCTGAGTGGCGACCTGCACCGCGCGCGCGGACGCTTTGTCGGCCGCTCCCGCGACAGCGCGCTGGCGCTGACTTCGACTCAGGTGTCGGCGTTGGCAGCGGCGCTGGCAGTAGTCGGCGCGCTGGTGTTGTTATGGTTTTGAAACGCTGCGACGAAACCAGCGGTAGCCAAAGCCGTTCAGTGTCAGCGCCTCGGTTTCGCTGACGGGCGAGGGATAGATGCCGTCCGCGAGGACCTGCTCGAAACCCTTCAGCTCTTTGTTCAACGCTCGATCGAGCGTGACCGGCTGCCGACTGAGGTTGGCCACGACAATGGTGATCGCTGCGCCAACATGGCGCATGGCAAACACCGCCGGATGCGCCAGCGCAAGGGGTTCAGAGGCGCCCCAGCCGATTTCGCCGAGCTGCGCCCGCTGCTGAAAGATCGCCTGACAGCGCGCGAGCAGCGACTCGGGATCGTCTTGCTGCGCGGCAACATTCACCCGCTGATAGCTGAACGGTTCGTCCTCGATCAGCGGTGCCGGCAGCTTCGTCTGTTCCGCGCGGGAAAACCCGCCATTGACCTCTGCACTCCATTGCATCGGCGTGCGTACCGCGAGGCGTTCGCGCCGTCGCAGGTCGTCGCCCATACCGATTTCCTCGCCGTAACGAATGATCGGCGTGCCCGGCAACGACGCCAGCAGCGCCTGCGCCAAGGCCTGATGCAGCACGTCGCCATTGAGCATTGGCGCCAGCCGTCGGCGGATGCCCCGGCCATAGACACGCATGTCCTCTTGCGGGGCAAACACCTGCATGACTTCCTCGCGTTCGGCCGGGCTCAGGCGTTCCAGATCCAGCTCGTCATGGTTGCGCAGCCACACCGCATAACCAGCGCCATCCGGGGCGTGCGGGCGCTGGCGCAACGCGCGCAGCAGCGGTTCGGCACGCTCGCGGGCGAGGGCCAGAAACAGGTGATTGTTCATCCAGAAATCCAGCGCCAGTTGCAAGCGATTGCCGCTGCCGAAATAGTGCTGAAACCGCTGCGGTTCGACATCGACTTCGCCCATCAACAGGCATTCCGGGGTGATCGAACGCGCATGCGCGGCCAACCGTTCGAGCAGCCATACACCGCGTTCTTCCTCGCCGCCGCCGGCCTGTTCCACGGCGTGGGACGCGGCGTCCAGACGAAACCCGGCAACGCCCCTGCGCAGCCAGTGGCTGATGATCTGTTCGATCTCGGCGATCACTGCCGGGTTTTGCAGGTTCAGGTCTGGCTCATGCCGGTAAAACAGATGCCGGTAGAACTGCCCGGCCTGTTCGTCCCATTGCCAGATGCTGTCTTCCACACCGGGAAAGATCGGCTGGTTGCCATCGTCCACCGGTTGGTCCGACCAGATGTAATAGTCGCGATAGCGGCTGTGGCGATCCCGCCGCGCCTGCTGAAACCACGGGTGTTGGTCGCTGGTGTGTTGCAGCACCAGTTCCATGATTACCCGTATGCCGCGCTGGTTGGCCGCGTCGATCAGCCGGCGAAAATCCGCTTCGCTGCCGAAGCGCGGTTCCACGGCCTGATGATCGCTAATGTCATAGCCGCAATCGCGAAACGGTGAGCCGAAGATCGGCAGCAACCACAGCGCACCGATGCCTAACGAGCACAGGTGATCAAGGCGTTCAACGATGCCGGCAAGGTCGCCGCAGCCATCGTCGTTGCGGTCGAAAAACTGCGACGGGTCGACTTGATAGATCACGGTGGTGTGCGGCCATTCAGCACTCATGGGCAGTTCCTTTCTGACGCAGGATCAGCGCTTGTTGCGCGGCGACGAGGCCGGCGAACGGTTGGTCTTCGCCGTGGCGATCACTGGCCACTTCGACAATCCACTCGCCGGTCAACACAAAGGCGTGCTCGGCCGCGTCGAAGTTGACGCAGACGATGCGTTCGTCATCCTCGCAATGGCGCCGATAAGCCAATAGCTGTGGGTGCGAGGGCAATTCCTGCCAGTCGCCGAGGCGCAAGGCTGCGCTCTCGCGGCGGCAATGCAGCAGGCGCCGGTACAGATTGAGCGTGGAGTCGCAGGCCGCTTCCTGAGTGTCCACAGCCAGCGCTTCGGCTTCAGGCGGGAAGGGCAGCCATGGCGCCTTGCCCGACCAGCCGTGCGGCGCCTGCGCCAGCCACGGTAACGGCGCGCGGCTGCCGTCGCGTCCACCGGGGTCGACGCGGGTTTGTGCGGTGACCTGGGTGTCCTCCAGCGCCAGTTCGTCGCCCTGAAAAATGAACGGCGTGCCGCGCAGACTCAGCAGCATCACCGCCGCTGCGTTTGCGCGCGCCAGCGAGCCGCCGTAACGGCTGCGGATGCGGCTGTTGTCGTGGTTGGACAAGGCCCAGGTCGGCCATGCCGATTGCTCGCCGAGGCAACGTTCGACTTCTCGGATGCACAGGCGAAACACCACCGGGTCCCACGGCGCGTCGAGTGGCGGGAAGTTGAACGACATGTGCAATTCATCACTGGCGCCGTAATACGCCGCCACGCGTGCGGTCGAGCGGATATTCACTTCACCGATCAACACGCGGTCGCCGGGGTAATGGTCCACCAACCGACGCAAGCCACGCAGCACTTCGTGGCTGTAGGGCTGATCGTTGATCTGCACCATGGTTTCGCCAGCCATGCAGCGCGGGTCATCGGCGAAAGTCGGATCCTTGCCGACGCAATGCACCACATCGATGCGGAAGCCATCCACGCCGCGGTCGAGCCAGAACTTCAGCACGTTGTGCATCGCCTCGACGACTTGCGGGTTGTGCCAGTTGAGGTCGGGCTGCTGCGGCAAAAAGAAGTGCAGATAGTATTGCTGACTGCCTTCATCCCAGGTCCAGGCGCTACCGCCATCGATCGACGCGCGCCAGTTGTTCGGCTGGTCGCGCCAGAGGTACCAGTCACGCTTGGGGTTGTCGCGGCTGGCGCGCGATTCGATGAACCACGGATGCTGGTCCGAGGTGTGGTTGGGCACAAAATCCATGAGCAGTTTGAGGCCACGCTTGTGCGCCTCGGAAATCAGCTGATCGAGATCGGCCAGGCGCCCGAACAGCGGGTCGATGTCGGTGTAGTCGCAAATGTCGTAACCGGCGTCGCACATTGGCGACGGGTACACCGGTGACAACCACAACGCGCCAACACCGAGCGTCTTGAGGTAATCGAGCCGCGCGATCAGCCCCGGCAGATCGCCGATGCCGTCACCGTTGCCGTCGGCAAACGAGCGCGGATAGACCTGATAAATCGCGACGTTTTTCCACCATGTCAAATTCTGCGTAGCGGACATGGTCCTCTCCTTGAATTTGCTTTGACACGCGTTGGTTTACGGCTGCTGATAGTGCCCCGGGACATTGTCGCCTTCGTCAGGCTTGGTCCTTTTCTGCACCTGCACGTCACTCAAGCGTGCGTCCTTGAGTTCGGGAAATGTCTGCCTGAGCACAGCTTCCGCCTGCTGCGGATCGAGGCCGTCCAGGTCCTCTTCCAGAGTGCGGCTCTGCGGCTGATTGTCGAGGATGAAGCTGACGATGTAGCGGGGCTTATCGAACATGGTGGCCATCCTTTAGTGCGGGGCTGGGTGACTGTTTGGGTGGTGCTGACGCGGCGGATAAACGCCCGGCGCTTTCAGTGATGACGCTGAAGGCGGGCGGTTGTTCCCTCCAATTGCCCAAGCGCAACGCCCGCCGTGCCATACGTCGATTCATTCGAGCAGTGGCCGCTCAGGCCGGGTCAACCGCGCATAACGGTTCGGCAACGCGCCTGGCGCGAGGGAGGTAAAACATGCGTGTGCATCATTTGAATTGCGGCTGTATGTGCCCGTTGGGTGGCGCGTTGTTCGATGGCTACAGTCGCGGCCTGACGGCGTCGGTGGTGTGTCACTGCCTGCTGATCGAAACCGCGAGCAACGGCCTGATTCTGGTCGACACCGGTTTTGGCCAGCAGGACGTCCAGCATCCGCAGCGCCTGAGCCGCTTTTTCCGCACGCTGAACAACATCCGTCTCGAACACCGCTTCACTGCGCTGGAGCAGATCCGCCGGTTGGGATTCGATGCCAACGACGTGCGCCATATCCTCCTGACCCACCTGGACTTCGACCACGCCGGCGCCTTGCAGGACTTTCCGCGCGCACGGGTGCACGTCATGCAGCAGGAACTGCAGCATGCCCGTTCGGCGAATGACTGGATTGAACGGCGGCGCTTCGTCCCGGCGCAATGGCGCAACGTCGAAGGCTGGGAGCTGTACGCGCCGCAGGGCGACACCTGGTTCGGATTCGATTCGGTACGCGCCGTGCTCGGCGCCGAGGAAGAAGACATCCTGCTGGTGCCGCTCAGCGGCCACACCCTCGGCCACGCCGGCATTGCCCTGCGCACCGCCGACGGTTGGCAGTTGCACGCCGGCGACGCCTATTTCCACCACGATGAAGTCCATCTGCCGAAACGCCGCTGCCCGCCGGGCATGCGCCTGTACCAATTCATGATGGACAGCGACCGCCAGGCGCGGCTGCACAACCAGCAACGCCTGCGCGAACTGGCCGCCGATGCGCGCGCAGCGGTGAAGATCTATTGCAGCCATGATGCGCGTGAGCTGGAACGGGCAATTCACGCCGGGGCTGACGCTGCGGCGAGATCACCGGGGCAGGGGGACCGGTTGCGGCATTTGTGAGGGTTGCAATCGCCATTGCTAACCGCCGCGACTCCCGATCGATTGCAGATTCACCGCAGAACGCTCACGTCGGCGCAGATCCCCAATATCCCCGAATCAGTTCCCTCTCCCTCGGGAGAGGGCTAGGGTGAGGGGCTTCCCTGTCAGTATCAACGAGATCCGAACCTCAACGCCGCCCCGTGCGCGTACTCACATCCACCCACACCGCCAGCACCAGAATGCTGCCCTTGACGATCATCTGCCAGTAACTGTCGACGTCGAGCATCGACATTCCGTTGTCCAGGCTGGTGATCACCAGTGCGCCGAGCAGCGCGCCGTAGACAGTGCCCGAACCGCCGCGCATGGAGGTGCCGCCGATGAAGCAGGCGGCGATGGCGTCGAGTTCGCCCATGCTGCCGGCCGAGGGTGAACCGGCGGCGAGGCGCGCAGTATTGACCATGCCGGCGAGGGCGCACATCACGCCCATGATGCCGAAAATCCACAGCTTGACCGCTTGCACGTTGATACCCGACAGGCGCGTCGCTTCCATGTTGCTGCCCACCGCATAGACGCGGCGGCCGAACACGGTCTGGCTGGTGACGTAGCTGAACACACCGAGCAGGGCCAGCAGCAGCAGGACCGGCACGGGAATGCCGTCGTAGCTGTTGAGCGTCTGCACGAAGCCGGCCAGCACCGCGCCGATGACCAGCACGCGGATCACGTCACGCGCCAGTGAATGCGCGGCGAGGCCGTGCAGGGCGCGGTTGCGCCGCTGTCTCCAGGTGAGGAATACGGTCAGCGCGAACAGCACGATGCCCAGCCCGGTGCCCATGGCGTGGGGCAGGTAACCCTGACCGATGTAGACCAGTTCCGGCGATACCGGGGCAATGGTGGTGCCGCCGGTAATCCCCAGCAAGATCCCGCGAAACGCCAGCATGCCGCCCAGCCCGACGATGAATGACGGGATGCGCAGGTACGCGGTCATGTAGCCGTTGCCGAGGCCGATCATCAGCCCGCACAGGGCCACCAGACTCAGGTTGGCCAGCAGCGGGATGTGATAGACGACGTCGAGTATCGCCGCGAGCCCGCCGAGCAGGCCAAGCAGTGAGCCGACCGACAGATCGATCTCGCCACTGATGATCACCAGCACCATGCCGCAGGCGAGAATCCCGGTGATCGACATTTGCCGCAGCAGGTTGGAAAGATTGCGCGGGGTGAGAAAACCGCCCTCGGTCTGCCAGCTGAAGAACAGCCAGATCAGCACCACGGCGAACACCAGCGCGAGCATTTTGTAGCGGGTGAACAGCTGTTTGACCTGATTCATTTACGCGGATTTCCGATCATTATTGTTATGGCTGCCGGGCTGGCTGAGCGCGGCGGCGAGCACCTGTTCCTGGGTCAGATCCTGATTGACGAAGTCGCCGCGCAACTGGCCTTCGCCGATCACCAGCACGCGGTCGGACACGCCGAGCACTTCGGCCAGTTCCGACGAAACCATGATGATCGACACGCCGGCGGCCGCCAGCGCGCCCATCAATTTGTAGATTTCGTATTTGGCGCCAACGTCGACGCCGCGGGTCGGCTCATCGAGAATCAGCACCCGCGGCTTGGCCAGCAGCATTTTTGCCAGCACGGCTTTTTGCTGGTTGCCGCCGGACAGGCTGGTGATCGGCAGAAACGGGCTGGCGGTCTTCAGGTGCAGGCGCGCGATTTCCCGGTCGATGCTGCCCAGTTCGGCCTCGGCATCGATGCGGCTGAGTTTCGAATAACTGTCGAGCACGGCAAGGGTGATGTTCTGGCCGACGCCGAGGTCTGGAATGATGCCCTGGCGCTTGCGGTCTTCGGGCACCAGGCACAGGCCGGCACGGATCGATTTCAGCGGCGTGGCGGTGTCGATCGGCTGGCCGTCGAGCCAGACTTCGCCCTCATGGCGGCCGGGATACGCGCCGTACAGGGCCGTGACCAGTTCGGTGCGGCCGGCGCCGACCAGTCCGGCGATACCGAGGATCTCGCCGCGCTTGAGCACGAACGACACATCGTCGACCCGTTTGCGCTTGGGGTTGTCGACGTCGTAGCAGGTGATATGCCGCGCTTCGAAAATCACCTCGCCAATCTCGTGCGGCTCGGACGGGTAGAGGTTGCTCATTTCCCGGCCGACCATCTGCGTGATGATCTGCGCAATGTCCATGTCGGCCATGGCGGTGGTGGCGATGTGTTTGCCGTCGCGGATCACCGCAATGGTGTCGCACACGGCGGCCACTTCATCGAGCTTGTGCGAGATGTACACGCAAGCGACGCCCTTGGCCTTGAGGTCGCGGATGATGTCGAGCAACACCTCGATTTCCGAACGGCTCAGCGCCGATGAAGGCTCGTCGAGGATCAGCAGGCGCGCCTGCTTGTTCAGCGCCTTGGCGATTTCCACCAGTTGCTGATAACCGCCGCCGTATTGGGAAACCGGCAGCGAGACGTTCATGTCCGGCACTTTCAGTTCGCGCATCAGCGCTTCGGCGCGGTGGATCATCGCCGGGTAGTTCATGCGCCCGCCGGGTAGTGTCAGTTCGTGGCCCATGAAGATGTTTTCGGCGACCGAAAGGTCCGGCACCAGGGTCAGTTCCTGGTGGATGATGACGATGCCGGCGGCTTCGGTTTCGCTAATCGATTGCGCCCGCAGCGGTTGCCCGTCCCAGAGGATTTCACCGTCCCAGGTGCCATGCGGATAGACCGCCGAGAGGATTTTCATCAGCGTCGATTTGCCGGCACCGTTCTCGCCGCACAGGCCCACGCACTCACCGGGCCGGACCTTGATGTCGATGCCGTTGAGCGCTTTGACACCGTTGAAGGATTTGACGATGCCGTTCATTTGCAGCAGGTAGTCGGACATGGAAAAAGGCTCGTATACCAAGGACTCAAACACCAGACCTGTAGGAGTGAGCCTGCTCGCGATAGCGTCCGTTCAGACACTGCACGGCTGGCTGATCCGCCGTCATCGCGAGCAGGCTCGCTCCCACAGGGTTTCTGTTTAACCGCAGATCCGCGAATGGATCACAGCCCGAACCTGTAGGAGTGAGCCTGCTCGCGATAGCGTCCGTTCAGACACTGCACGGTTGGCTGATCCGCCGCCATCGCGAGCAGGCTCGCTCCCAAAGGGTTTCTGTTTAACCGCAGATCCGCGAATGGATCACAGCCCGAACCTGTAGGAGTGAGCCTGCTCGCGATAGCGTCCGTTCAGACACTGCACGGCTGGCTGATCCGCCGTCATCGCGAGCAGGCTCGCTCCCACAGGGTTTCTGTTTAACCGCAGATCCGCGAATGGATCACAGCCCGAACCTGTAGGAGTGAGCCTGCTCGCGATAGTGTCCGTTCAGACACTGCACGGCTGGCTGATCCGCCGCCATCGCGAGCAGGCTCGCTCCCACAGGGTTTCTGTTTAACCGCAGATCCGCGAATGGATCACAGCCCGAACCTGTAGGAGTGAGCCTGCTCGCGATAGCGTCCGTTCAGACACTGCACGGCTGGCTGATCCGCCGCCATCGCGAGCAGGCTCGCTCCCACAGGGTTTCTGTTTAACCGCAGATCCGCGAATGGATCACAGCCCGAACCTGTAGGAGTGAGCCTGCTCGCGATAGCGTCCGTTCAGACACTGCACGGCTGGCTGATCCGCCGCCATCGCGAGCAGGCTCGCTCCTGCAAGGGTTTCGGACCAAACGTCCTGATCACTGCCCGGCTATCTGCGCCTTGGTGTAGAACCCGTCCTGTTCGAGCAAGTCGATGTTGTCCTTGGTCAGCGGGGTGGGCGTGAGCAGGATGGTGTCGACTTTTTTGCTGCCGTTGTCGTACTGCGAGGTGTAGGCGGGTTTTTCGTTGCGCGCCAGTTGCACCGAGAGCTTGGCCGCTTCGGAGGCGATGAGTTTCAGCGGCTTGTACACGGTCATGGTTTGCGTGCCGGCGATCACCCGCTTGACGGCGGCGAGGTCGGCGTCCTGCCCGGAAATCGGCACCTTGCCGGCCAGTTGCTGCGCGGCCAGGGCCTGGATCGCACCGCCGGCAGTGGCGTCGTTGGAGGCGACGATGCCGGCGATTTTGTTGTCGTTGCGGGTCAGGGCGTTTTCCACAATGCTCAGCGCTTCGGTCGGGTTCCACTCCTTGACCCACTGCTGGCCAACGATCTTGATATCGCCCTTGTCGATGGCCGGTTGCAGCACTTTCATCTGGCCTTCACGGAGGATCTTGGCGTTGTTGTCAGTGGGCGCGCCACCGAGCAGGAAGTAATTGCCCTTCGGCGCGGCCTTCAGCACGCCGCCGGCCTGCATCTCGCCGACCTTTTCGTTATCGAAGGAAATGTAGGCGTCGACATCGGCGTTGAGAATCAGGCGGTCATAGGACACGACCTTGATTCCGGCCTTCTTCGCTTCGGCCACGGCATTGGTCAGCACGGTGGCGTTGAACGGCACGATGACGATCACATCGACGCCACGGGAGATCAGGTTTTCGATCTGCGAAATCTGCTTCTGCTCGTTGGCATCGGCCGACTGCACGAACACCTTGGCGTCCATTTTTTCCGCCGCCGCGACGAAGTAATCGCGATCGCGGGACCAGCGTTCCAGACGCAGGTCATCGATGGAGAAGCCGATTTTCGGGTGGGCAGCGTCAGCCAGTACCGGTAGCGACAGCAGCGCCAGAGCACTGGCCAGGAGCGTACGTTTGAGGTTCTTCATGGTGGTGCGTCCTTTTATTTTTGTTTGAAAGACACGGCCTGACGATGAGTATCGGGCTGGTAGAACTGTAGAGAATTTGCCGGCGCCGCACGCACAGAATTGTCGTGCAATTGTCACAGCGCGGTGGCGCCGGCAAGCTCCCTCCGGATCAGCGATAGATAAAGCGGTTGACGATGTTTTCGAGCATTTCCTGGCGGCCGCTGACGGCTTGCGGGTTGAGTTCGTTGGTGAAGGCGTGCTCGGCCAGTGACTCAAGATTGAAGTCGCCTGCCATGACCGCTTGACCAAAAGGCTGCTGCCAGCCGGCGTAGCGTTGATCCTTGAGCGCTTGCAACTGATCGTTCTCGATCATCGCTGCGGCGCGCTCCAGCGACTGGGCGAGCACGTCCATGGCGCCGACGTGGCCATGAAACAGATCGACCTCGTCGAGGCTCTGCCGACGCACCTTGGAATCGAAGTTGAAACCGCCGTTCTTGAAGCCCCCAGCCTTGAGGATTTCATAGGTGGCGAGGGTCATTTCTTCGACGCTGTTGGGGAACTGATCTGTGTCCCAGCCGTTTTGCGGATCACCGCGGTTGGCGTCGATGCTGCCGAAAATCCCCAGCGAGGCGGCGGTGGCGATTTCGTGATGGAAGCTGTGGCCGGCCAGCGTCGCGTGGTTGGCCTCGATGTTGACCTTGATTTCCTTTTCCAGACCGAACTGCTGCAGAAAGCCGAACACCGTGGCGCTGTCGTAATCGTATTGGTGCTTGGTCGGCTCCTGCGGCTTGGGTTCGATCAGCAGATCGCCCGTAAAACCGATCTTGTGCTTGTGCTCCACCACCATGCGCATGAAGCGCCCGAGTTGTTCGCGCTCACGCTTGAGGTCGGTGTTGAGCAGGGTTTCGTAGCCTTCACGACCGCCCCACAGCACGTAGTTGGCGCCTTTCAGGCGTTGGGTCGCGTTCATCGCGCTGAACACCTGAGCCGCTGCGCAGGCGAAGATTTCCGGGTCCGGATTGCTCGCGGCGCCGGCGGCAAAGCGTGGGTTGCTGAAGCAGTTGGCGGTGCCCCACAGCAACCTGATGCCGCTTTGTTCCTGGTGTTGCTCGAGGTGGTCGACCATTTGCGCAAAGTTGTTGCGGTATTCCTTCAGCGACTGGCCTTCGGGGGCGACATCCGTGTCGTGAAAGCAGTAGTAATCGACACCCAGTTTGCTGAAGAACTCGAAGGCCGCCGAGGCTTTGCCGATGGCCACTTCCATAGGGTCACCGGCATGGTGCCAGGGGCGTTTGAACGTCCCCGCGCCGAACACATCGGAACCCGGCCAGACAAAGGTGTGCCAGTAACAGGCGGCCATGCGCAGGTGTTCGCGCATGGGTTTGCCGAGGATCAGTTTATCGGCGTCGTAGTGGCGGAAGGCGAGGGGCGAATCGCTGTCTGGACCTTCGTAGCGAATCGGGGCGACATCGGGGAAGTACGGCATGGACGGTGTCCTTGTTGTTCTTGGCGGTGACTCGATACTAGCAACGGCCCCGAGCGCGAAGATTATGAAAATCACCAACACACAGTGCGATTTTGCGTATTGAGATTCGCCGCGTGCGCGCCTAGTCTGTGCCGACCGCCTCTTTGCAAAGAGGCCCTGAACGCGCCCAAAACAATGAAAACATTACCGCCTGTTCACCGCATCGCCCTGTTGTTCAACGGCAGCAAAATCTATGACCGCGGCATCATCGCCGGCATCGGCAACTACCTGAGCAGCACCCGCGCCTCGTGGGACCTGTTTCTGGAAGAGGACTTTCTCTGCCGCTTGAAAGGCATCGAACGCTGGCAGGGCGACGGGATCATTGCCGACTTCGATGACCCGCTGATCGGCGAGGCCCTGGCCGACATCCAGTTGCCGGTGGTGGCGGTGGGCGGCTCCTATGAAGATGCGCGGGCGTACCCGAAAGCGATCCCGTATGTCGCCACCGACAACAACGCCCTGATCACCCTGGCTTACAACCACCTGATCGAAGCGGGGCTGCAGCGCTTTGCCTGCTTCAGCCTGCCCGAAGCGCAGGCCAATCGCTGGGCGCAGGAGCGGGAAAAAGCCTTTCGCCGGCTGATGCAACGTGACGGCCTGCGCGCCGAGATCTATCGCGGCATGGGCACCAGCGCGCCGCTGTGGGACAGCGCCGTCGAACAACTGATCGCCTGGCTGCAAGGCTTGCCCAAACCGATCGGCATCATCGCCGTCAGCGACGCCCGGGCCCGCCAGTTGCTGCAAGCGTGCCTGACCGCCGGCATTGCCGTGCCTGAGCAGGTGGCGTTGATCGGCATCGACAACGACCCGCTCACGCGCAGCCTGACGCGAGTACCGTTAAGTTCGGTGATCCAGGGCACCGAAACCATGGGCCGCACCGCCGCGCAACTGCTGCACCAGATGCTCCACGGCATGCCTTCCAGCGGCACGCAGATTCTGGTGCCGCCGGACGCGGTCAATGTGCAGGTCTCGAGCCTGCACCAGCCGTTGGGCAATCCCTACGTGATGCAAGCGCTGCTGTTCATCCGCCAATATGCCTGCCAGGGCATCAAAACCGCGCAGGTCGCGGCCTACGTCGGCATCTCGCGTTCCTCGCTGGAGGCGCATTTCCGTCATGAACGCGGCTGCAGCGTTCACGACGAAATCCTGCGCTTCAAACTGGCGGCGGCGACCAGCGGCCTAGAGAACCGCGACGCCGCAATCGTCGACGTGGCCCGTGCCTGTGGCTTCAAGTCGGCGCAATACCTGCACACGGTGTTCCGCCGTGAGTTGGGTTGTACGCCGCGTGAGTATCAGCAAGGGGCGCGCTAGCGAACCCCAGTGTCAGGCCGACGCTTTCGCCTCAGCCTTGACCGCGTTTTTCCGATACGTGAGCAACACAATGCCGGTGACCACAATTACTCCGCCGAGCACCTGGCCCTTGCCGAGCATCTGGTCGAGCACGATCCAGCCCATCAGCAACGTCGCCAGCGGCTCGATGTTCATCACCGGGGCGTTGCGCGGCATGTCCAGGCGTGGCACGGAAATGAACAGAACAATGAAACCGGTGCCGTACAACACCACCAGTGTGGCGAGGGCCAGCCAGCCGGTCGAGGTCGCCGGCAGATTGAGGCCGCCGGGCAGGGCGCCGGTCAGGCCCGCCAGATTGACGCTGCTGAACACAATGAAAATGGTCAACAGACTGCGCGCCGAACCACGCACCTGAGACAACTTGTGGTCGGTGATCCACAGTGCACAAGCGAATACGCTGGCCGCGCAGAAGGCGAGCGTCACGCCCAGCCACCAATCCGGGCCGACGCTGCCGGCGTTCGAAAGACGCCCGGGAACGTCCAGCACGAACACCAGACCCACCAGAATCAAACCCATCAATAACGCGGTGCGTGCGGTCGGCCTCGGCCCGCCCATCGCCCAGGTGAGCAGTGCGAGCAGAATCGGAAACACGTTGGCCACCAGCAGCGCCAGCGCCACCGGCACCCGCGCCACGGCGGAATACAGACACAAACTTTGCGCCGTGATCAGCAGCCCCAACAGCAATTGCCAGCGCCAGGCCCCGGGCGGCAAACGCAGGCTCTGTTTTTGCCACAGCACCAGCATTGCCAGCACCAGCAACGTCCCGCCGGAGCGCATCAGAATGGCGAGCAACACTCCGGCACCATCATCAAACGCCACCCGCGCGGCGACATGATTGCCGGCGAAGGCACAGCCCATACACAACAGAATGAGCACGGCGAGGTGGCGAGGGAAGGGGGGCGGTACGGTAGGTGCGATGGTAGAGCGGGACATGGCAGTTCTCGAAAAGTGGCCATTCGGGATGGCGCGGGTTTTTTATTATGTTGTCGTACAACTGCGCTGTTTGTACCGTATCGGGGAGGGGCGGGCAAGGGTGCCTTAGACCAAAGAAGCTTGTTCTTTGGCCGCCAATGGTAATTCTCTGAGGGTTACGTTGCGGGTTAGAGATCGTATGACTTGGTCGGTCAGGGCGCTGCGATCGCCAGAATCTGCTCCGCCAGCCACGCCAGCGCCGGGTCGTGCTGGCGATGGCTCAGATACACCAGATCCAGCTCGAACGGTTCCAGCGCAAACGGCAATTCATGCAAGTCCAACGGCAGCAATTCGGCGAACTGCTGCGCCAGTTGCGTCGGCAGCACCACGCACAGGTCGGTGGCGGCGACCAGGTGCGCGGCTTGCAGGTAGTTGGGCGTGGTGTAGACGATTTGCCGTTCGAGGTTCTGCTCGGCCAGCCATTGATCGACCATGCCGCGCGTCTGCCCGCCGTGGACCCAGAGGTGGCGCAGTTGCAGAAAGGTTTGCAGGTCGAGCGCGCCGTTGATCTGCGGATGCTCGCGGCGCACGGCGATGCGCAAGGTTTCCCGGCGCCACAGTAGCCGGGTGAAACGGGCGGGCACCTCGTTAAAACGGCCGAGGACCATGTCGAGGTCGCCACGGTCCAGCGCCTCGACGGGCAGGTTCGGCGTCAGGTGGGCAACGTCGATGCGCAGCTGCGGCGCCACGCTTTGCAGGCGTGCGAGCAAGGCCGGCATGCACAGTTGTTCGACGAAGTCGGTCAGTGCGATGCGCAGTTGCCGGTGGCTGTGTTGCGGCTCGAAGGCCTCGCCACTGCCCAGCGTTTGCTCGATCTGCCGCAGTGCCGCGCGAATCGGCCCTTCCAGCGCCAGCGCACGTGGCGTCGGGCACATGCGCCGGCCGACCCGCACCAGCAGCGGATCGTCGAGCAGGTCGCGCAACCGCGCCAGGGCGTTGCTCACCGTCGGTTGCGTCAGGGCCAGCCGCTCGGCCGCGCGCGAAACGTTTTGTTCACGCAGAAGCATGTCGAGCACGCGCAGCAGATTCAGATCGAAGTTGGAAATATTCATGCGCGGAATATATGCCATGGGAATTCTAAATTTCAAAAATATCTGAACGCTGCTTAGGGTGGCGCTTGTCCTTTATTGATTGGAGCGCTGCGCGTGACTACGTCTTCGAATTACCAGGCGCCTTTGCGCGACATGCGTTTCGTCTTGCACGAGCTGTTCGACGTCAGCGAGCACTGCCGACAATTGCAGGTCGAACTCGACCGCGACGTCCTCGACGGCATTCTCGAGGAGGGCGCGCGGTTCACCGGCGAAGTCATCGCACCGCTCAATCGCAACAGTGACGAGCAGGGCTGTCAGTTGCACGGCAGCGACGTGACCACGCCGGATGGTTTTCGCCAGGCCTATCGACAATACGTCGACAACGGTTGGGCGAGCATGACCGGGCCACAGGCGTTCGGCGGTCAGGGCGTGCCGCAGATGGTCTCGGCGTGCTTTCATGAAATGCTGATGTCGGCGTCGCTGGCCTTTCGGGTTTATTCCGGGCTTACCGAAAGCGCTGTGCTGGCGCTGTATCGCCACGGCAGCGCTGAACTGAAGCAAGCGTATCTGGCGAACCTGATCAGCGGCGAATGGGCCGGCACCATGTGCCTCACCGAGCCACAGGCGGGCACCGATCTGGCGCTGTTGCGCACCCGCGCCCAGCCTGAGGCGGATGGCAGTTACCGCGTGACCGGCAACAAGATTTTCATCAGCGGCGGCGAGCAGGATCTGACCGACAACATCATTCATCTGGTGCTCGCGCGCCTGCCGGACGCACCGCCGGGCGTGAAGGGCATCAGCCTGTTGCTGGTGCCGAAAGTCCTGCCCGATGGTCAGCGCAACACGCTGAGCTGCGGGGCGCTGGAACACAAGATGGGCATCAAGGGCACGTCGACCTGCGTGATGAATTTCGATGGCGCGCAAGGCTGGCTGGTGGGCGAAGCGAATCAGGGTCTGGCGTGCATGTTCACCATGATGAACGACGCACGTTTTCAGGTCGGTCTGCAGGGCCTGGGCATTGCCGAAGCGGCGTTTCAGGGCGGCCTGCGTTATGCGCGGGAACGCTTGCAGTCGCGTTCGCTGGGCGGTGCTGTTGCGCCGGAGCAGGCTGCTGACCCGATCATCGTCCACCCCGATGTGCGCCGCATGTTGCTGACCCAGAAAGCGCTCACCGAAGGCTGCCGGATGCTTGCGGCGTATACCGCGCGGCAACTCGATCTCGAACAAGCCATGGGCGCGGATCATCAAGCGGCGAAGCGTCGGGCGGCGCTGTTAATTCCGATCGTCAAGGCGTTCTTCACCGATGTCGGCCAGGAAGTCGCCAGCCTCGGCGTGGCGCTGTATGGCGGTCACGGCTATATCCGCGAGTGGGGCATGGAACAGTTGATGCGCGACAGCCGCATCACTCAGCTCTACGAAGGCACCAACGGCATTCAGGCGCTGGACTTGATCCGCCGCAAACTGCTCGGCGACGGCGGCACTGAGCTCAATGCGCTGATCGACGAATTCGCGCAACTGGCCGAAGCCGCCCAGGCGCATGAACCGCTGCTGGAAATGGCCCAGGCGGTCAGCCAGCGCTTGCGCGAATGGCGCGAGCTTGGCCAAGCAGTCATCGCCGCGTGTCAGCGTGATCCGCAGGAAATCGGTGCGGTGTCGGTGGATTTCCTCGCCTATTCAGCCTACGTCCTGCTCTCCGGTTTCTGGCTGCAAGCGGCGACCCGCGCGCAGCAGGCGTTGGCCCAAGGCAGTGCTGACAGTGGGTTTTATCAAGCCAAGTTGCACACCGCCGACTTCTACTGGCGACGCCTGTTGCCACGCGCCGGCGCTCATCGTGACGCCGTGCTCGGCGGGGCGAACTGCCTGATGGCAATGGCGGCCAGCGACTTCAGTTTCTGAACCCGAGACCGGATCACCATAAGGAATCGTGCCGATGCAATCCTTCAGCTTTGCCACCACCGCGCAGATCCTCTGCGAAGCCGGCGCCGCACAGCGACTGGCCAGCCTGTGCCGCGAGCGCGGCGCACGGCGGGTGTTGATCGTCACCGATCCGGGGATCGCCCGGCTCGGTTTGCTGGATGACGTGCTGCCGGGGTTCAGCGCGGCGAAAGTGGCGGTGGCGATTTTCAGTGACGTGAGTGCCGATCCCCATGAACACTGCGTGCTCGCGGCGGTTGATCGCGCTCGGCATATCGGCGCCGACCTGATCGTCGGGTTCGGCGGTGGCAGTTCGATGGACGTCGCCAAACTGGTCGCGTTACTCGCCCATCCCGGCAACAGCCAAACGATCACGCAGTTTTACGGTGTCGATCAGGCCAAGGGCCCGCGGCTGGCACTGATTCAGGTGCCGACCACCGCGGGCACCGGTTCGGAGGTCACGCCTATCGCCATCGTCACCACCGGCGAAACCAGCAAAATGGGCATCGTCTCGCCGTTGCTACTGCCTGATCTCGCCGTGCTCGACGCAGTGTGCACGCTGGGCCTGCCGCCGCAGGTCACGGCGGCTACTGGGATCGATGCAATGGTCCACGCTATCGAGGCCTACACCAGCAAACTCAAGCGCAACCCGCTGTCCAGTCTGCTCGCCCGCGAGGCGTTGCGCCTGCTGGCGACCCATCTGGACCAAGCGGTGCACAACGGTGGCAACCTTGACGCACGGCAAGCCATGCTGCTCGGTGCCTGTCTTGCCGGGCAGGCGTTCGCCAATGCACCGGTGGCGGCGGTGCATGCCTTGGCCTATCCATTGGGCGGGCACTTTCACATTCCCCACGGCTTATCCAACTCGCTGGTGCTGCCGCATGTGCTGCGCTTCAACGTGCCGGTGGCCGAGGCCGATTACGCCGAACTGGCTGTGCCGTTGCTCGGCGAGCGGCTGCGTATCGGGAATCGCAACAGTCAGGCAGAGCAGTTGATTGCTGAACTGGCCGAGTTGGCGCCGCGCTGCGGACTGCCCCATCGCCTGCGCGATGTCGACGTGCCCGAAGATTGCCTCGCACAACTGGCGCGTGACGCGATGCAGCAGCAACGCTTGCTGGTGAATAACCCGCGAGAGGTCAGCGAAGCCGACGCGCTGGCGATTTATCAGGCGGCGTGGTGATGGGGCATTCGCGGTGAGGGCACGGAGGCTCAGTTGTAAGCCTCCGATCAGGTGAGTAAGCTGCCGGGATGAACCAGACCTCAGCTTCCTCATCCTTCCCCGGCCCGCGTGGCCCGGTCGATCACGAGATTCGTGACCAGATCGTCGCGGCGGCCAACGAGCATTTCAGCCAGTATGGCTACGGCAAAACCACCGTGTCTGACCTGGCCAAGGCCATCGGTTTTTCCAAGGCGTACATCTACAAGTTCTTCGATTCCAAGCAGGCGATCGGCGAGGCCATCTGCGGCAACTGCCTGGGGCAAATCGTGGCGGCGGTGGAACTGGCAATCAGCGCAGACGGGCTGTCGCCGACCGAGCGCTTCCGCCAGTTGGTCAAAACCGTGATTGCCACTGGCGTCGAGCTGTTCTTCACCGACCGCAAGCTCTACGACATCGCGGCCTTTGCGGCCGGCGAGAACTGGCCCAGCGCCCAGCGTTACGACGCTCGGATCAAAGGCTTTATCACTGACATCGTGCGTGACGGACGCATGGCCGGTGAGTTCGAACGCAAGACGCCGCTGGACGAAACCGTCGAATCGATCCATCTGGCGCTGCGGCCCTTCGTCAATCCGCTGATGCTTCAACACAACCTGGATTTCATCGAGGTGGCGCCGACGCTGACCTCGAATCTGATTCTGCGCAGCCTGAAACCTTAGTCCCTCGCTGATCTGCGTCACAGGCTGGAACTCACCGAGTTGCCAGCCATCTCCCGAAGACTGGAACAACGCCTGCGCCGCGGCTCGACTGCGCTTGTGCCTGCGCGCAGCTCAAGCAGGTGCTGGTAATCGGGGCCAAACCGCCAAACCGCCATCGAGCCGTCACTGACCGTAACGTGATGGGGAGCGCAGTGGCGTGAAGATTCGTGTGGAAAATCTGCAGGGTTGAAACGGGCGAAGCGCAAAATGATGACGAGTGACCGTTGACGACATTGGTCACTGACTGAGAATATGATGATCATCCTATTTCAGTGAAGGAATTCCATGCGCCGGTTCAGACCTTTTCCCCTTGCAGCCTGTTGGCTGCCCCTCGTCCTGACGGCGTGTGGGGATGCTTCTACCACGCAAGACCCGCGCACTCTCGCGCCTCTGGTCAGGTCGGCTGTTGTGCAGCTTGCCGAGGATGGCTCGCGGTCATTCACCGGTGTGGTGGCGGCGCGGGTTCAGGGTGACCTGGGCTTTCGCGTTTCCGGCAAGGTGCTTGAGCGTCTGGTCGACACCGGTCAGACGGTCAAGCGCGGGCAGCCGCTGATGCGCCTCGACCCGATCGACCTCGGGTTGCAGGCGCGAGCGCAGCAAGAAGCCGTTACCGCCGCTCGAGCAAGCGCCAATCAGACCGCCGATGAAGAAGCGCGCAACCGCAAGCTCGTCGCTGCCGGCGCGATCTCGGCGTCGGCCTACGACCGGTTCAAAGCTTCCGCCGACGCCGCCAAGGCGCAACTCAGCGCTGCTGTTGCGCAAGCGGACGTGGCACGCAACGCCTCCGGTTACGCGGTGCTGGTAGCGGACGCCGACGGCGTGATCGTGGACACACTCGCCGAGCCTGGGCAAGTGGTCAGCCCGGGGCAAGCCGTAGTGCGACTGGCGCGCGCGGGTCAGCGTGAAGCCATCGTCCATTTGCCCGAGACCTTGCGTCCGGCACCAGGCTCCACCGCGCAGGCCAGACTCTATGGCGATCCGGCGGCTGTCAGCGCAAGCCTGCGCCTGCTTGCCGATTCTGCCGACCCGTCGACCCGCACGTTCGAGGCGCGCTATGTGCTTGAAGGCAAGCTCGCCAATGCGCCGATCGGTTCAACCGTCACCGTTGATATCGCTCAGGTTTCCGCACAAAAACAAGCGTTGAAGGTGCCGATCGCGGCGCTGTACAACTCAGGCAAAGGCCCCGGCGTCTGGGCCATTGCCGGTACACCGGCGAAAGTGACTTGGCGCGCCGTTGAAGTGTTGGGGTTGAGTGACGATTCGGCACGCATCGCTGGCGAACTCAGCGTCGGTGAGCCGATCGTTGCGCTCGGCGCGCACCTGCTGCACGAAGGCGAGGACGTGCGCTTGCTGGCCGGCGATGACGCCCAGGTTGCCGGGAGTCGTCCATGAGCGAGGGTCGATTCAACCTTTCCGCCATTGCCGTTCGCCAACGCGCGATCACGGTGTTCCTGATTTTTCTGATTGCCGTCGCCGGGACCCTGGCGTTCTTCAAGTTGGGCCGGGCCGAAGATCCGCCGTTCACCGTCAAGCAATTAACCGTCATCACCGCATGGCCGGGGGCGACCGCGCAGGAGATGCAAGACCAGGTCGCCGAACCGCTGGAAAAGCGTTTGCAGGAACTGAAGTGGTACGACCGCACGGAAACCTACACCCGCCCCGGGCTGGCGTTCACCATGGTGTCGTTGCTCGACAGCACACCGCCGTCGCAGGTGCAGGAAGAGTTCTATCAGGCGCGCAAGAAGCTCGATGACGAAGCGATCAAACTGCCGGCGGGCGTTATCGGGGCGATGGTCAACGACGAGTTCTCCGACGTGACGTTCGCGCTGTTTGCCCTGAAGGCCAAGGGCGAGCCGCAGCGCTTGCTGGTGCGCGATGCGGAGTCTTTGCGCCAGCGCCTGTTGCATGTGCCGGGGGTGAAAAAGGTCAACATCATCGGTGAGCAGGCCGAACGCATCTTCGTCTCGTTTTCCCATGATCGACTGGCGACGCTGGGCCTGGCCCCGCAGGACATCTTCGCTGCACTGAACAGTCAGAACGTGCTGACGCCCGCCGGATCGGTCGAAACCAAAGGGCCGGAAATCTTTGTCCGGGTCGATGGCGCATTCGACACCTTGCAGAAAATCCGTGACACGCCGGTTGTCGCGCAGGGTCGCACCCTCATGCTTTCCGACGTGGCCACGGTCGAGCGCGGCTACGAAGACCCGGCGACGTTTTTGGTGCGCAACAACGGCGAGGAAGCGCTGCTGCTCGGCGTGATCATGCGCGAGGGCTGGAACGGTCTGGATCTGGGCAAGGCGCTGGATGCCGAAACGCTCAACATCAATGCAGAAATGCCCTTGGGCATGACCCTGTCGAAAGTCACCGATCAGGCGGTGAATATCGACTCGGCGGTCGGCGAGTTCATGGTCAAGTTTTTCGTCGCGCTGCTGGTGGTGATGCTGGTGTGCTTTCTCAGCATGGGTTGGCGTGTCGGCGTGGTGGTCGCCGCGGCGGTGCCGTTGACCCTGGCGATCGTGTTTGTGGTGATGGCCGCCACCGGCAAAAACTTTGACCGGATTACCCTCGGCTCGTTGATTCTCGCGCTGGGCTTGCTGGTCGACGACGCGATCATCGCCATCGAAATGATGGTGGTGAAAATGGAGGAGGGCTACGACCGCATCAAAGCCTCGGCCTATGCCTGGAGCCACACGGCGGCGCCGATGCTGGCCGGTACGCTGGTGACGGCGATAGGCTTTTTGCCGAACGGTTTCGCCCAGTCCACGGCGGGCGAATACACCAGCAACATGTTCTGGATTGTCGGCATCGCGTTGATCGCTTCGTGGGTCGTCGCCGTGGCGTTCACGCCGTATCTGGGGGTGAAGCTGTTGCCGGACATCCAGCAAGTCGAAGGCGGGCACGCGGCGATCTATGACACGCCGCGCTATAACCGTTTTCGACGGATTCTGGCATGGGTGATCACCCGTAAATGGCTGGTGGCGGGCACGGTTGTCGCGTTGTTTGTCGTAGCGATTCCGGGCATGGGATTGGTAAAGAAGCAATTCTTCCCGACCTCTGACCGCCCCGAAGTGATGATCGAAGTGCAAATGCCCTACGGCACGGCGATCGAGCAGACCAGCGCCGCCACGGCCAAAGTCGAGGCGTGGCTGCAAAAACAGGCTGAGGCAAAAATCGTCACGGCCTATATCGGCCAGGGTGCGCCACGGTTTTTCCTGGCCATGGCGCCCGAGTTGCCGGACCCGTCATTCGCCAAGATCGTCGTGCTGACGGACAACCAGGACGCCCGCGAAACCCTCAAGTTGCGTTTGCGCGAAGCGGTTGCTCAAGGCCTGGCCCCGGAAGCGCGGGTTCGAGCCACGCAAATCGTCTTCGGCCCGTATTCGCCGTTCCCGGTGGCTTACCGAGTGATGGGCCCTGATCCGGCTAAATTGCGCGACATCGCCGAGCAGGTCCGCAGGGTGATGCAGGACAGCCCGATGATGCGCACCGTCAACACCGACTGGGGGCCGCTGACGCCGACGCTGCATTTCAACCTCAATCAGGATCGCTTGCAGGCGGTCGGGCTGACCTCCAGCGCCGTGGCCCAGCAGTTGCAATTCTTGCTCAGCGGCGTGCCGATCACGGCGGTGCGTGAGGATATCCGTTCGGTGCAGGTGGTTGGTCGTGCGGCGGGCAACATCCGCCTGGACCCGGCGCAGATCGAAGGTTTCACTCTGGTCGGCGCAGCGGGGCAACGCATTCCGCTGTCGCAGATCGGCAAGGTCGAAGTGCGCATGGAAGATCCGATCCTGCGGCGCCGCGATCGCACCCCGACCATCACCGTGCGCGGCGACATCGCCGAAGGCTTGCAGCCACCGGACGTCTCCGGCGTGCTCATCGAGCAATTGCAGCCGATCATCGCGCAACTGCCTTCCGGTTACCGCATTGAACAGGCCGGCGCCATCGAGGAATCCGGCAAGGCCGGCAAAGCGATCTTGCCGCTGCTGCCGATCATGATCGCCGTGACGCTGCTGATCATCATCGTCCAGGTGCGCTCGATCTCGGCGATGATCATGGTCTTCCTCACCTCGCCACTCGGCTTGATCGGCGTGGTGCCGACGCTGCTGATCTTCAATCAGCCGTTCGGCATCAACGCACTGGTCGGGTTGATTGCGCTGTCGGGGATTCTGATGCGCAACACGCTGATCCTGATTGGGCAGATTCATCACAACGAGCAAGAAGGCCTCGCGCCTTTTGACGCCGTGGTCGAAGCCACCGTGCAACGGGCCAGGCCAGTGCTGTTGACCGCCCTGGCGGCCATTCTGGCGTTCATTCCGCTGACGCACTCGGTGTTCTGGGGCACGCTGGCGTATACGCTGATTGGGGGCACGTTTGTTGGGACGATAATCACGTTGGTGTTCTTGCCGGCGATGTATGCGATCTGGTTCAGGATTCGGGCTTCGAAGCAAGAGCAGGGTGACAGCGTGAAAATGGCTTAGACAGGTGACTTTGTGGTGCGCGGGCGAGCCTCTTCGCGGGCAAGCCCCGTTATGGAGTTTGTCCACGCCTCTCATTATGTGTGAGGGAGATGATTCTACGTCCGCCTGGATAGCGTCAAAGTGCCACGCGTTGCTACAGGAAATTTCACCTGTCACCCTACAAGCCGTTCAAAGGATCAGAACAAGGAACCAAGGATTGAGCGGCTATGTCCCTAACCCACCCAAGGGTTACCGCAATACTGGCGTCGACCCCGTCGACATCTATGCCCAACACTGGGCGCAATACAAAGACCTTCCGCCAGCGGCAGAAACAAAACCTGACCTCAAGGGCTGCGTCTTTGCCAAAAGCTGCAACCTGCCCGACGGCGAAATCAACCACAGCAATCCTGGTGGATTTGTACCCGTTGAGAAGCTAGCCGACTACGGGCTATGGGCCGTATTGGCCACCGGAGCAGCCATCACTGCCGAAGGCACGTCTCTTCAGCTAGTGGGCGGCTCCGCAACCGGCAGTGCCATTGCCCAACGGCTGGGTGGCTCACTTTCGCTGGGTTTACTCGACGGCGCAGGCGCCATGGCAGCAGGCGCCGCCGTGGGCACCGTCGCGCTATTGCTGCCCAACACCAGCATTGCCCCGGACAGTGCTTTCTATAAAGACGAGCAATACGCCACGCTCGAAACCGGCCGAACGCGTGTCCGTGTCAATGTGAAAACGTTGCCGGACGGCTCTGTCAGCGCATACGGCTTTTACACCGGCGGCAAAAAGGACTGGGAAAATGTTCCGGTCATCAAAGCGCAAAAAGACGGCGAAAAATTCATCGCCGACATCGGCAACGGCATAGGCCTGACTTGGACACCCGGAGTCCATCCAGATGGAGTGCTGGGAATCCCAGCCCTAGAAGGTGCCCCTCAGCTATCTCCCGTATGGGTCTACCCGCCGACACCTCAATCGGACACGTTGCTGGCCAATCCCGTTCACCCACCCGAGTTTCAAGACGCGATCATCTGGTTTCCAGAGGATACGGGGCTTGAACCGATCTACATCGTGCTCAGCACGCAGTTAGAGAAGAACAAAGCGGCAGGCGCAGCCTTTGAGGAAGAGGCGTACAGCGACTTTTCCGAAGAGATGGAAGAGTCCGGTCAACAAGTCACGATAAAAACACAGAGCGGCACCCGAACCCGTCTCGATATGATAGGCCGAGATGCAAGCGGCGACATCGCATGCGTCGAATGCAAAGCCTCTGATACGGCGCCACTAACCCGTAATCAAAAGCGGGCATTCCCGGAAATCGAACAGAGCGGTGGCCGCATCATGGGCAAAGGCAAACCCGGCTTCCCCGGCGGCACCCAAATCCCACCCACTCGAGTGGAAATCTTGCGACCGCCGCAAACATAACGAAACCAAGGAACTGAAATGTCTGTAACAGACGCCAAAACCATCGACATGTGGGGCATCCCAAAGTGGGACAACAACAAAATCATTCTGGGTATTGCTGATCATCTTGAATGGGGTGACAAGACCCAACAAGGTGAACACCTGCTTGTGCTGCAAGAGAAGATCAATAATTACATCGCCTTCATCGAGAGCGGTGAAATTTACACCGAGATACCCGGTGCGCTCGGCAAGTCGCCCGTTATCCGTGTGCAGGGTAAATATGAGCTGCCCGAGCAGGGCGAGTTGTTTGTAGATAGCGTGGCCGCGACCCTGAGGGATGTCGGAATTGGATTTGAATTTGTGCTCAAAACAGAATAATCGCGGCGCGGTCATTCCCGCAGGCCACATTCGTGCTCCCGCATGTGCCTGAAAAAGTAGACATGTCCATCAGCGAAACAAAAGTCGTCGACATCATCGCGTTGCCTGAATGGGAACCCGACACCGTCGTACTCGTCATCACCGATCACTTGGAGTGGGGCGACAGGGTCCAGCAGGGTGAGCATCTTTTGTTGCTGCAAGAAAAGATCAACACCTACATCGCCTTCATTGAAAGCGACGAATTATTGGAAAGTTACCCGTCAGCAAAAGGTAAAAAACCGAAGATTCGTATCAATGGCCTCTATGAGCTACCCGAGCAAACAGAGGCCTTCATTACGCGCGTGACCGAAATACTCAGGGTCGTAGGAATTGCTATTGAGTTCGTACTCAAAGAGGACGTGGCAGCTCCTCACTAGGGATGGGCGCCTATCGTGCCGGCGCCAGATGCGGCTAACGAGAACAGGGCCGTAAAACGGTTTCCTGACGGTAAATTAAACAAGCCGGATATCACGATTTGTCGTGCTTAAACACGACTAAGCGCACGCGTTTAAATTACACCTACTGTTACGCCATAGAGGCTACAGCGCCTTGCGTCGCTGCCTACGCGTGCTTCAGAATCCGCCGGCTTACACGGCTATCGGTCGGGCTATATCGTGTCCCTGTCACTGCGAAACAGTGATCGGGTTTGGTAGCCCGTTTCGATATCGCCGTAAGGCGCCACCTTATTCAGCCTTTTTTGTGGCTGAGCTTTATATGGTGGGCATGCGTGGGGCTCATTCGTGAGCGCCGGGTTGCGTATCGACCGGTCTACCAACCCGCGCATGGCCGCCACCCATCGTTTGGTAGCGTGGGTGATGGCTCGTTATCTACTTCGATACGAGATTTATCTATGTTCAAAGTAACGCCAAACCCTCCGGAAACCGATGCCGATCCAATCCCGTACGATCCCGCGCTGGAACCTCAGAAGATAAAAGAGGCAACCAACCGCGCTATCAATTTCTATCTCAACCCCGAAACGCTGAAAACCTCCATCCCTTCGCGCAAGACCGGCAGAATCTTTCTCATCGACCCCACGGTGGATGAAGAAACGCTACTCGTTGAAGCCTGCGAAACATTGGCGGCCGCCGGTGACATGGCCCGCGACATCGGCGGCAACATTGAGAGCCCGCAGCGGCGGTCGATGCTGATCCTGCAGCAGGTGATCACGCTCAGCGAGCTCATCGTCAACCGGGTATTGGACGCTCGCCGCACGCCGAGCTGATGTGCGCAGCGCCCAATGGTGAGGGCCAGGCCCTCACTGCCCACCCGTCGTTACGGCCATGACAGCGAGGCAGGATGCCTGCTCAAAAGCCGCCTGCAGGATTTACAAGGAGTTCCAGCTGATGTCCAAGACACCTCCCAAGCCGCCAGTCACAGACCCGGCGTCGCCTTACGAATCGTTCGATTCCAAGAAGCTGCACGAAGCCGCCGAACGCGCGCTCGACCATTACCTGGTGCCCGCGCAAATCATGGCCACCCCGTACAGCCCCAACGAGCTGTTCATGATCAACCCGCAGTCCGACATGGAAACCTTGCTGGCCAACGCCAGCGAGTCCCTGGCGTCGGCAACGGTCTTGCTCGGCAATTTTGCCGGCATGCTGGAAGGGTCGAACCGCAATGCGCTGTTGGGCATTGCGCAGATCGTCATGCTGGGGGAGTTAGCGGTGAACAGGGCGCTGGATAACGCCGTGCCACCGCAGTAGGTCAACGTCTCGCCGTGCAGGTGGGCAACCATCTGCACGGCGAGTCTGACCATGGAGGCTTCTTGGCAGACTTCGACGCCAACCATCGGCGCGGTGTCGAACCTTGGATCCAATCATTAACTCACTATATCGCTAGCAGACAAGCGGTAGTCTCAGCCTATTGCCAGAAGTAATGGCGCAATGACATATTGCAGCACCATCCCTCACTTCATGATGTGCCGAAAATGCGCCCCCTCAAGTCACTTGTTGCAGCGTCGATGCTGCTCAGCGGGTGCAATGGAATGCCAGTCGCTTTTGTTCAGGATCCTGTTTTAGACCAAGCCTTTGTCGTTCACTCCGGCGCGCCTTTGCCTTACGTGCTGATGGGTTCGGCTGTGCAATGGAATGAAGATTACGCCGTGACGGTGAAGCACATTCCTTACCTGTCGGGCGCGGTTTTTCAGGGACAGGCCGACGTGCAGTTCTTCCGGCACAAGGCCGGCAGCGTGCCGGCGTGGCGCGGCTACAAGCCGGGCGAGGAGCTGACGTCGGTGGGCTTCAATTCGCTGTACATGTCGGTCAAGGGCACCGGCCAGGCGTTGCCGGCGATGGTTCGCCTCGACGTCAAAGAGGGCAACGTGCTTTACGGCACTCATAATGGCGCGCTGGCCAAGGGCATGTCTGGTGGACCCGTGTTTTCCGCCGACGGCAAGGTGGTCGGCATCAACGTGGCGTTTCTGACTCGTGACGACGTCAGCCGGCTCAAGCGTAAAGACTTGCTTGATCAACCGCGCGTGAGCATTTTCCTGCCTTACGCCGAAATCAATCGCGAGTGGACGCGCTATCAAGCCAGCCTCGCGCCGATCGTGCCGCCGGCGACCAAGTTCGCCAGCCGCTGATCAGCGTTCGCGCAACGCTTCGCGGGCGCGGTTGAACGGTTTGATCAGGTAGTCGAGCACGGTTTTTTCGCCGGTGCGAATGTCCACCGTGGCGATCATCCCGGGGACGATGGCGAAGCGTTTGCCGGCCTTGTTGCGCAATTCATCCGACGCGGTGCGGATGAACACGCGGTAGTAGAAAATTTCTGGCTTGGCTTCGTCCTGAATCGTGTCCGGGGAGATCGTCACCACTTCGCCGTCGAGGCTGCCGTAGATCGAGTAGTCGTAAGCGGTGATCTTGACCTTGGCCGCCTGGCCCGGATGAATGAAGGCGATGTCACGCGGTGAGATGCGCGTTTCGATCAGCAGTTGTTCATCGAGCGGCACGATCTGCATGACCTGGCCGTTGGGGGCGATCACGCCGCCGATGGTGCTGACTTCGATGTCCTTGACGATCCCGCGCACCGGCGAGCGCAGGGTCAGGCGTGACAGCGAGTCGGTGCGCCCACGGATCACCGCTTCGAGCATCTGCGCCTCGGCATTGGCTTTGGCCAGGTCTTCGCGGGCGCGGACCATGTAATCGGAACGCGCTTCGGTGGCCTTCAACTCCAACTCGGAGCGCTGGCGGGTCAGGCGCAGCACTTCGACCCGGCTCGAGGCGCCGATCTTCGCCAGGTTTTCAGTGATCGCCAGTTCGCTGCGCACCAGTTTCAACGAACTCTGAATGCCGTCGAGGGTTTCCGCCAGGCCTTTGCGGCGGGTCTGGAACAGCTCGGTTTCGGCGCGGATCAACTCGGGAAAGTCCTGCAGCGAGGGATCGAACGTCAGCGGTTTTTCGCTGACTTCGGCCTGCAAGCGATTGACGCTGGCGAGCGCCGCGCGGTACTTGGCCGCGCTTTCGCCGACATTGGACTGGTTTTTCACCGGGTCCAGTTGGGCGAGAATCTGCCCGCGTTCGACCAAGGCGCCTTCGCTGACATTGAGCTGCTCGAGAATGCCGCCCTCCATCGACTGGATCACCTGTTCACGGGAGCTCGGCACGACCTTGCCGGTGCCGGTCGAGACTTCGACCACTTCAAACCACGCCGCCCAAGCGATGAAGCATGCGAGCATCAATGCGCAGCCCCAAATCACCTTCGCCCCTCCGGCGATCGCGCGCTCGTCGCGGCCGTCGAGGTAGGACATCGGGTCGGGTACGTCGGTCATCATCGTTTTCATACCGTCACTCCTTTGCCGGGGGCGCGCAACCGCGCCAGCGCTGCATCGCGATGGTCATCGATGACGATGCGCCCGTTGTCGAGGACGATGATCCGCTCGACCAGTTGCAGCACACTGACCCGGTGCGTGGCGACCACCAGCGTGCGGCCCTGGGTCCAGGTCGCGAGTTTTTCCAGCAGCAGACGCTCGGTGACGTCATCCAGCGCCGCCGTCGGTTCGTCCAGCAACAGCACCTGCGGCTGGCGCAGTAGCAAGCGCGACAGCAGCAGGCTCTGGCGCTGACCGCCGGACAAGCCGAGGCCGCCTTCAAGCACCAGATGATCCATGCCTTTGGGCAACTGACGGACGAACTCGAGCGCGCCGGTAATGTTCAACGCGGCGATGATTTCCTGATCGCTGGCCTGACCGGCACCGAGGGTGATGTTGTCGCGCAGGGTGCCGTGAAACAGCCGCGCCTGTTGCGACAGCAGGCCGACGTCACGGCGCAGGTCGGCCGGATCCAGATGCGCCAGGGCGATGCCGTCCAGTGTGGTTTCACCGCTGCTCAGATCCATCGCACCGCCCAAGGCCTGCAGCAACGTTGATTTGCCGGCGCCGTTGCGGCCGAGCAGGGCGATGCGCTCGCCGGGGCGGATGGTCAGGTCGATGGCGTTGAGCGCCGGGGCCGATTCTTCGCTGTAGCGGAAACTCGCCTGGCGCATTCGGTAGTCGCCACGAATCGCCGACAAGTGCACACGCTGGCTGCCTTCGGGATGATCGACCGGCATTTGCATGATCCGGTTCAAGCCTTCCAGGGCAACCTTGGCTTGCTGCCAACGGGTGAGCACGTGGGTCAGTTGCGCCATCGGCCCCATCATCCGTGAGGACAGAATCGACGCCGCGACGAGGCTGCCGGTGGTCAAGTCGCCGGCAATCACCATCGGCGCGCCGAACACGATCACCACGGCGAACACTCCGCCTTGCACGTTTTGCGTCCAGGCCACGAGGCTGTTGGTCAGGGTGCGCAAACGCAAGCTGCTGTCCGCCGAGGCGGCGTTGTATTGATTCCATTGTTGCTGGAAACGCTGCTCGGCCTGCAGTGCCTTGATGTCGTCGAGGCCTTGGATGCTTTCCACCAACATGGCGTTGCGCAGCGCGGCTTCGCGCATCGAGGCATTGGCCAGTTTGGCCAGACGCGGTTGCGCGACGATCCCCGGTAGCAGCATGAGCACCAGCGCTACCAATGGGATCAGCACCAGCGGCCCGCCGATCAAATAGAACACCAGCAGGAACAGCAGGAAGAACGGCATGTCGGCCAGCGCCGTGGCGGTGCTCGAGGTGATCAGGTCGCGGATCTGCTCCAGCTCGCGCAGTTGCGAAATGAACGAGCCGGTGGACTTTGGCCGGGCGCAATTGCGCAGGCGCAAGGCGTGGCCGAACACCAGATCGGACACCCGCAAGTCAGCACGCTTACCGAGCACATCGGTGATGCGCAGCCGCAGAATGCGCATGACGAAATCGAACAGCAGCGCCAGCATCACCCCGCCGAACAACACGTAAAGCGTCGGCAGCGACTCGGCTGGAATCACCCGGTCGTACACCTGCATGGAAAACAGCACGCCGGCCATGCCCAGCAGATTGGCCACCAGCGAGGCGATCATCACCTGGGTGTACGGCCGCAGGTCGGTGAGGACAATGCGGCGGAACCAGTGCTCGTCGTAGGGCTTGATGTAGTCGTTGGTGCGCACGTCGGAGACCGGTTGGGTCGGGCGCAAGATCACCGTGCGCAGCGCCTGCTCGGCGAGCACGGCCGCGGCCATCCGGCTCTGCAAGCCTTGATCGCCACTGAAGCAGATCCCCAGTTCGCCGGCCTCGCCGATGCTTTCGAGGACACCGACCTGACCGTCGCGCAGTTGCACCACCAGCGGCGTGCGCCAACGGCTCAGACTCTTGTTGTCGAACACCGCGAACTTGACGCTCAAACCGGCCTGACGGGCCATGTGCCGGAGCACTTCTTCGACGCGGCCTTCGCTGTGCACCGAAGCCAGGCGCACGCTTTCGGGGGAGACGTCGAGTCGATAGTGGCGGGCGACCTTGAGCACCGCTTCCAGCCACGGCGAATAATCTTCGTGCGCCTCGGCAGCCACGGGTTCGGGAATAGTGATGCTGGCGTCGGTCATGGCAGGATCTCGACATTCTGAATAGCGCTGTGGTCGATGCCGAAGACCCGGCGAATCGCCCCGCTGTTGTAGAAGCAATCGATCTGCAGGCGTTGCAGATCGGCCTGGGTGTTGACCAGATCGAAGCGCGACTGGTGGATTTCCTGCTCGGCGTTAAGCAAGTCCAGCAGCGGCCGGGTGCCCAGTTCCAGGTACTGGCGGCCGTACAACATGCGCGCCTCGGTGATGCTGGTCTGGCGAAACTCCAGCGAGCGCAACCGACGGTTCAGGCCCGACGTCTGCGCCTGGGCTTCCGCCAGACCCTGGCGGGCTTGCAGGCGGGCAAAGTCTTCGGCCGAGTCCGCGGCGCTCAAGGCATGCCCGGCGGCGCGGCTGCGGGCGCTGATGGCGCCGCCCTGATAGATCGGCACTTCGAGGTTGAGGAAGATCCCGACCTGGGTGCGATCGGCGCGCGAATTCTGATCGTCATAATGATCGTCGAGGTATTGATTGACCGACGGTTGCAGCGACAGGGTCGGGTAGGCTTCGGCCTTGGCCTGCGCCAGTTCGGCCTGAGCCTGGGTGCGTTGCGCGGCGGCTTGGAGGACGGCGGGCAGGGCATCGGAGATCTGCGAAGCGTCGCAGGCCTGAGTCAGCGTTGGCGCGGCGGCGTCGCTGACCCCTGGCGGCGTGCGGCGACCGAGCAAACTGGTCAGGGTCGCTTGCCAGCGTGCGTATTGCGCTTTGAATTCCTGCAACGTGGCGGTCGCGCCTTCGGCCCGGGATTGCGCCTGGACCACATCGGAACGGGTGCTGGCGCCCATGTCGTTGCGTTGTTTGGCCAGGTCGACGATGCCGCCGATGCCCTGAATCTGTTCGCGGGCGACGTCGAGCAGGCGTTGATAGCGCTGCACTTCGATGTAGGCCTTGGCGGTGTCGCGGGCCACATCGTCGATCGCCAACAAAATCCCGGCCTGACTGCGCGCCACGCGGGCGCGGGCCGCGTCGACGGAGCTGGACACCTTGCCGAAGTCGTAGAGCATCTGCTTGAGGGAAATGTTCACTGACTGGCTGCCGGCATCGCTGCCGTAACCGCTGGTGTAACCGCCCTTGATACCGCCGGTGACCTGCGGGTAATAACCGGATTCGGCGACGTTGACGCCTTCGCCTTGCTGGAACAGCGTGCCGATGGCTTCGCCTATGCGTGGATGCCAGTCCACGGCAAGGCGCACGGCTTGTTCCAGGCCCAAAGCGTCCGTAGCGGAGGAGGCCTTCGAAGCGGGGGCAGGGCGCTGACGGCTGTCATTGCCTGCCGGTTGTTGCAGTTGCGCCGGGCTGATGCTGCGCAAACTGCTGTCGAGATTGTCGTCGGCGCGAACGCCGACGGTGAAAGCGGGGTAGAGGCCGATGGTCAACAGGACCACCGGCCATTTCTGGCGAAAAACTGACTCCACAGACTTCCCTTACTGTTGAGAGACGGACGTTGCTGATGCCTTGTTTCAAACCACTTGAATGCCGTTTTGCACCCACAAGTGGTGGCTCGGATCCTCCTGTGCCGTGTATTGAACATAGTCGATGCCGTCGGCCTGCTGCGCGCCATCGGCGATCCAGCCATCGGTCATGTGCACGCTGTCCTGGTCATCACCCTTGATCAGCAGGGTGTTGTTGTCAGAGGAAGTGATCGCCAGCAGATCGCTGAGGTTCAACGTCAGTGACACCGCACTGGAATGATTAAGGTCGAGGATTTCGACGTTGTGGATCTTGCTCTGCAGATCACCGAGGTTGATCGCCACGTCGCCACCAGCCCAGAGCAGGGTGTCGGTGCCGCTGCCGCCATCGACCGAGGTGAATTGCTGGTCGGCGATGACCAGCGTGTCATCGCCGGTCCCGCCTTGCAGGGTGATGGCGCCACCGTGCGAACCGTCGAGGGTGTCGTTGCCATCGGTGCCCTGGATCAGCTCGCTACCGGTAGTCGCGCGAGCGAGACCGAGGTCATCGCTGGCCACCGCCAGAAACGCGGTGCTGGCAAAAGCGCCGGCGTTGTTCAGGTCGATGGTCAGCGTGGCGGTGTCGACCGTGCCGTTGGGGTGCGTGAGCTGATAAGTGAAGGTGTCTTCCTGACCGATCACTGCATCGGTCAGCCCGGTCTTGAGCGTGTAGGTGTAATTGCCGTTGGCCTGGACCAAAAGTGTGCCGTAGTTGCCGACCAGCGAGACGCCGTTATATCCCGGCGCCACGTAACTGCCGGCGACCAGCACACTGAGCAGGGTGTACACCGAGCCCAGCACATCGGCGCCGCCGCCCGCGGTGTCGGTGAGCAGGTTGCCGGACACCGGCGTGTAGCTGCCGACCACAAACTGGTTGGTGTAGGTCGCGACGTTGATCAGGCTGGTGTTGACGCTGGTCAGCAGGCCCAAGCCGCCGACCGCCACCCGCACCTGATAAGTGCCGGCGGTCTGGTCGTCGAACTTGATCCCGTAGTTGCCACCGCCGAGATTGAGCAGCGCGTTGCCGCCGTAGCTCTTGACCAGCACGTACTGGTTGGTCGCGGTGTTGAGTTTGTACAGGCCCACCGTCATCGAACCGAGCAAGGCCAGCAGGTTGCTCGAGTTGACCACCACGGTCAGATCGCTGACGGTGTCTGCCGCAACCACCGTGTTGTAGTTGCCGCTGCCACCGCCCAGCAACACGTTGAACGTGCCGAGGGCGGAATTAGTGGTGACTTCGCGGTTGACCAGCGTGACGTCAGTCGAGGCGATGTCCGCCGTGGCATCCACCACCAGTGCGGGAGTGCCGAGGTTGGCGTCGTTCCACACTTCGGTGGCTTGCGGGCTGTCGATGCGCACGTACAGGTTGGCGGTGTCGCTCAAACCGTTTGGGTGCACCAGCTGATAGTTGAACACGTCGACTTTGCCGACGCTGCTGACGCTGCCGTTGGGCTTGTAACTGTAGTTGCCGTTGGCGTCGATGGTCAGCGTGCCGTACAGCCCTTGCACCGTGGTGCCGGCCCCGGCGCTGACCCAGGCGCCGTTCTTGAAGATCTGCAATTGCGCGCCGTTGTCCGGGCCGGTCTGGTCGGCGGTGCCATCGACGCCAACGTTGGTGATGACGTTGCCGGTCACCGCTGGCCCGGCGACGCCGTTGAACTGGGTCAGGCTGCTGACGTCCAGTTGCAGCTGCGTGTTGACGGTGGTCAGCACGCCGATGCCAGTGCTCGACACGGTCAATCGGTAATCGCCTGACAGCAGGCTACCGATGTCGACCCGCACCCCTTGCCCGGTCAGGGCAATCAGGTCGAGCAGACCGCTGCTGCCGTTGACATCGAGGGTGACCCAGTTGCCGCTGGCATCCTTGACCTGCAACGTGTAAACCACGCCATCGAGCAGCGAGATCAGACTGCTGGTGGTCAGCGTCAACGTTGGATCAAGCCGCGAACCACTGGCGACACTGAAGGTGAAGGTTTTCGAGAAGCCGGCCAGCAGCGTGGTGAACGAGTCGTTGAAGGTCTGCGACGCGGTGGCCGGGGCGAGGGTGACGGTGCCGACGGCAAGGTTGTCGCTGGCCACCACCGGTGCGTTGACGTCGATATCCGGCGCCGTGACATTCGCGGCAACCGAGACGTTGCCACGCGCATCGCTGAGGTTGACGGTGAGTTTTTCACCGTTGATCTGCGCGCTGTTCAGGACAATGCTGAACACCCCGAGGTTGTTGACCGTGCCGGTGCCGAGCACAGTACCGCTGGCCGACTTGATGGTAACGGTTGCGCCGGCCTCACCGGTGCCCGTGACGGTCAGACCGTCAGCACCGACCAGCAGCGCCGTGGCGGCAGCGGGCGGCGTCAGGTCGGGCGCGGTGGCGCTCGCCGCGGCCGACACGTTGCCGCTCGGGTCAGCCTGGGTGACGCTGAGCACCTGGCTGTTGATCTGCGCCGAGGCCAGCACCACCGAGAAGCTGCCGTTGGCCGCGACGGTGGCCGTGCCGAGCACCACGCCGCCGGCACCACGCACACTGATCGTTGAGCCGGGCACACCGATACCGGTGAGCAGGGTGCCGCTGCCATTGACGCTGACGCCGGTCGGCGCACCGGGCGCGGTGACGTCCGGCGCCGTCAGGCTGGCGTTCGGCGACAGGTTGCCGGCCGGATCGACCAGGCGCACGGTCAGGAGCTGGCCGTCCAGTTGCGCGGTGTTCAAGTTGAAGCTGAAGGTGCCGCCACTGCCGACTGTGCTGGTGCCGAGCAGCGCGCCGCCCGGGCCGTAGACATTCACCGTCGCGCCGGCTTCGCCAGTGCCGCTCACGGTCAGGCCATTGGCGGCCAGCGCCAGACCGGTCGCCGCGACCGGTGCCTGGGTGTCATTGGCTGTCAGGTTGAATACCGGCGACAGATTGCCCGTCGGGTCCGCCTGTTGCACGTTGAGCTGTTGACCGTTGAGTTGGGCACTGGACAGTTGCACGGTGAAGGTGCCGCCGGCATTGACCACCGCAGTGCCGAGTACCGTACCGGCGGCGTTGGTCACGCTGACCGTGGCGCCGGCTTCACCCGTGCCGCTGATCGCCAGCCCGGTGCTGTTCAGGGTCACATTGCTCAACGCTGCCGGTGCTGTGGTGTCGGCGACGCTGAGACTGGTCGATGGCGAAACGTTGCCCGCCGCATCGCTCTGGCTGACGCTCAATTGCTGGCCGTTGAGTTGCGCCGAGGACAGCGTCACCGAGAAGGTGCCATTGCCCGCCACGGTTGCCGTGCCCAGCACCGCGCCCCCGGCACCGCGCACGGTGACGAGGGCACCGGCTTCACCGAGCCCGCCCAGCACCAGCCCGCCGCCGCTGAGCACCAGCGCGCTCGGTGCTGCGGGAGGCGTGATGTCGGGTGCGGTGACGTTGAGACCGGGCGAGGTGTTGAGGGCCACATCGGTCTGAGTGGCGTTGAGTAGCTGGCCGTTCACCTGCGGCGCATTCAGTTGCGCGCTGAACGTGCCATTCGCCCCAACCACCGCTTCACCCAACAACACGCCGCCAGCGCCGGTGATTCTCACCGTTGCGCCGACTTCGCCGCGACCGCTGACCAGTGTGCCGCTGGCATTCACCGCCAGATCGCTGAGTGGCGCGGGTGCCGAGGTGTCGTCGGCGGTGATTTCGGTGGGCAGCGAAGCGCCGCCCAGCGGCGTATTGGCGGTGACCTCAAGGCTCTCACCATTGGTTTGCGCAGGCGTCAGCACGATATTGAACGTGCCATCCGGACCGGTGACTCCGGTGCCGATCAGGCTGTTGTCAGCGCCGAAGACGTTGATGGTGGTGCCGATTGCTGCGGTGCCGGTCAGCGTCACGCCATCGCCCGACAGGACCAGATTGCCCGGTGCGTCCGGCGCCGGAACAGCCGGTACGTTCAGGATGGCATCAGCGGAAACGTTATTGGCCGCGTCCGTCTGAATGACGGTCAATACCTGGCCGGCCGTGATGCCCGGCGTCAGTGTGACCAGGAACGTACCATTGGCCGCGACCGTGGCAGTGCCGACGACAGTGCCGAGCGCGTCGGTCACCTCGACGCTGGCACCGGCCTCACCACGCCCGGCGAGCTGGGTCAGATCACCGCTGATGGTCAGGCCGGTGACGGCATCCGGATCCGTGATATCCGGCACCGGGAAGGACAGCGCTGGCGATGCGTTCAGCGCCTCATCGGTCGCGATCACCGACAACACCTGGCCGTTGGTCTGGGCCGGGTTGAGCGTGACCGTGTAAGTGCCGTTGCCCAACGCCACAGCAGTGCCCAGCACGGTGCCAGTGGCCGACAACACCGTCACGGTGCTGCCGGCTTCGGCAGTCCCTGTGAGCGAAACGCCGTCCGCGGTCAACGATGTGACGGTCGGCGCGAGCGGCGCAGTGCTGTCCGGCGCATCGACCAGAGCGGGTTCGGACAGGTTGTTGTTCGCGTCGGCCTGAACTACGGACAGCGTGCGGCCATCAAGTTGCGCCGCGGACAACGTGACGCTGAAATTACCGTCGGCGGCTACCGTTGCCGTGCCGAGCACCACCGCGCCGTCGCGCACGGTGACGATCGCGCCGGGCTCGCCGGTGCCGGTCACGGTCAGGCCGTCCTGGCTGACATTGAGGTCGGCGACCTCCAGTGGAACGGTGGTATCGCCCGCCTGCAACGGCGCGGTGGGGGAAGTGTTCGAGGCCAGATCCGTCTGGTTGACGCTCAACTGCTCGCCGTTCACCTGTGCGGGGTTGAGGGTCACACTAAAGGTGCCATTGGCGGCCACGGTTGCCGAGCCCAGCACGGTGCCGGTCGCGCTGAGCACGCGCACGGTGGCGCCGGCTTCACCGTTGCCGGTCAGAGTCAGGCCATCGGGCGTGAGCACAAGGCCCGCGGGGGCGGCTGGTGCGGTGACGTCCGGCGCTGTAACCGGCGCTACGGGCGAAGGGTTGCCCGCTGCATCGCGCTGGATGACCGACAGGGCTTCACCGTTGAGCAGCGGCTGATTGAGGGTCACGCTGAAACTGCCGTCCGCCGCGACCGTGCCGGTGCCGACGATGGTGCCGGCCGCGTTGGTGATGACCACTTGCGAACCCGCCGCGCCGGAGCCGGTGATCAGGCTGCCACTGGCATCGATCGCCACGTCCGTCAGCGCCGCTGGCGGGGTGCTGTCGGCAGCCACCAGCGTGCCAGCAGGCGAGGTGTTGCCGGCAGCATCTGCGAGCTCGACGAAGATCGCTTCGCCATTGGTCTGCGCGGGTGAAAGGGTGATCTGGAACAGACCGTCACTGCCGACCGTGCCGGTGCCCAGCACCGTGCCGTCGGCCAAGGTCACGCTGACCTCGGCGCCGACTTCGCCACGGCCGGTGAGCGCGTCGCCGGCCACGTTGATCTGCAGATCCACAGGCGTGGCGGGCGGGGTCAGGTCCGGTGCGGTGACCGGCACCGGGGCGCTGACGTTGCCGGGTGGATCGGCCTGCTGCACGTTGAGGATCTGTTCGTTGATCTGCGGCGGGTTCAACGTCACGCTGAACGAGCCGTCAGCGAGCACCACGCTGGTGCCGAGCAGGGTGCCGTTGGCATCGCGCACGGTCACGGTCGCGCCGGGTTCGCCGGTGCCGGTGACCAGCGCGCCCGAGTTGTTGATGTCGACGTTGGCCAGCGGGTCGGGCGGCGTGAAGTCAGGGGTGGTCAGGCTCACCGCAGGCGAGTCGTTGCCCGCCGCGTCGGCCTGCACCACGCTGATCACTTCGGCATTGCTCAGCGCCGGGGTCAGCGTCAGGGTGAAGGTGCCGGTCGGGCTGACCAGCGCAGTGCCGAGGACATTGCCGTCGCTGTCGATGACCCGCACCTGCGCGCCCGGTTCGCCGCGCCCGGTCAAGGTCGCGCCGTCGCCGCTGATGCCCAGTTGCGACACCGCCGCTGGCGGTGTGCTGTCGACCGAAGTGAACGGTGTGGCTGCCGAGGTGTTGCCTGCTGCGTCGGTCAGCGACACGGTCAACGCCTGGCCGTTGGCTTGCGGCGTGGTCAGGGTGATCGCAAAGCTGCCGTCGATGCTGACGGTGCCGGTGCCGACCAGCGCTCCCGCGGCGTTGAACACGTTGACCGTGGTCCCGGCCTCGCCGGTGCCGGTCAATACGCTGCCGTCATTGCTGACTGCCAGGGCGGCGGGTGGGTTGGGGGCGATCAGGTCCGGGGCGATCAGGTTGACGCTGTTGGATTCGTTGCCAGCGGCATCGGCCTGGCTCAGGCTCAGGGTTTGCCCCGAGGTTTGCGCCGGATTGAGGGTCACGCTGAAGGTGCCGTTGGCCGCCACCACTGCGCTGCCGAGGACGGCTCCGCCGGTGCCAAGCACGGTCACCGTGGCGCCGGCTTCACCGCGTCCGGTGAGGGCGATGCCGTTCGGCGCGAGGCTGAGTTCGCTGAGTGGCGTTGGTGCGGCGATGTCGGCCGCGGTGTAGTCGGTAGGGGACGAGTTGATCCCCGTAGTCGACGTCGCCACCGCAGACAATTGCTCGCCGTTGAGTTGCGCCGCATTGAGAGTCACGCTGAAGGTGCCATTCGCTGCGACCAGCGCAGTGCCAAGCAACACGCCCGAGGCATTGCGAATGCTTACGGTGCTGCCAGCGGTGGCGGAGCCGGTCAGGGTCAGGCCGTCGGCGCTGAGGGCCAGATTGGTCGGCGCGCTTTCCGCCAGATTGCCTGGCGCAGTCACCGGAGTCGCCGGGCCGCTGTTGCCGGCGGCATCGATCTGCACAACGGAAAGCGTCGAACCGGCGACCGCCGCGGGCGACAAAGTGATGCTGAAATTGCCGTTGTTGCCGACAGTGGCAGTGCCCAACAGCGCACCGCCAGCGTCACGCACTTCGACGCTGGCGCCGACTTCACCGATACCGGTCAACGTCACACCGTTGGCGCTGACCGCCAGATCGTTCGCCGCCACCGGCGCGGTGATGTCGGCGGCGTTGACGATGGCCGGAGCGGAAGGATTGCCCGCCGCGTCCGTGGCCGTCACGTTCAGTGACTGGCCGTTGGCTTGCGCGCTATTGAGCGTGAGCTGGAACGTGCCATTGGCGGCGGCGGTGGTGGTGCCGAGCAAGTTGCCCTGGCTGTCGCGCACGGTCACCGTGCTGCCGGCCTCGGCGTTACCGGCCAGTTGAACGCCGGCGGCGTTCAAGGTCAGCCCGCTCGGAATGGCTGGCGGGGTCAGGTCTGCCGCGATCACTTCGACGGCCGTCGACACATTGCCCGGCGGGTCTTCCTGAGTAACCGTCAGCACCTCGGCATTCAGCTGTGGCGTGCTCAGGGTGACGCTGAACGCGCCGCCGCTGCCGACCTGCGCGGTACCGAGTACCGTGCCGTCGGCGCTACGCACGGACACGGTGGCGCCAGGCTCGCCATGACCGATCACGGTCACACCGTCGGCATTCACCACGACCTGCGTCAGTGCAGCCGGAGGACTGATGTCGGGCGCGTTGAGGCTGGTCGATGGCGAGACATTGCCGGCAGCATCGGTCTGGCTGATCGCCAACGCTTCACCGTTGGTGGGCGCGGGCGCCAGCGTCACGCTGAACGAGCCGTCGGCGCCGACCACAGCGCTGCCCAACACCGTGCCGCTGGCGTTGGTGACGTTGACCGTCGCACCGACTTCGCCGGTGCCGCTGAGCGTAGTGCCGTCGGCGCTGATCAGTGGGTTCTGCACGGCGGCGGGCGGGGTGCCGTCAATAGTGAGCACGCCGGTAGCGGTGGAAGTGTTGCCGTTTGCATCGGTCAGGGTGACTTGCAGGGTCTCGCCGGTGGTCTGCGCGTTGGGCAGGGTGACCTGGAAGTTGCCGCTCTGATCGACCAGACCGGTGGCCAATACATTGCCGACGGCATCGCGCACGGTCACGGTGCTGCCGGCTTCGCCCTGGCCTTTGACCACGGTGCCGACATCATTGATGGTGACCCCGGTTGCGGCGGCGGGCGGCTGCAGATCAGTGGCGATGAGGCTGGCAGGCTGCGACAAATTCCCAGCGGCGTCGCTCTGGATCACGGTGAGCGACTGGCCATTGAGCTGCGCTGGCGTCAATGTCAGGCTGAAGCTGCCATTGCTGGCAACCAGTGCGGTGCCCACCACCGTGCCGTTGCTGTCAGTGACGGTGACGGTCGCGCCGGCTTCGCCACGACCGGTCAGCGCACTGCCGGTGGCGTTCAATAGCAGATTGCTCACCGCCTCGGGTGGCGTGCCATCGGCGGCCGTTACCGTGCCCGGTACGGAGACATCGCCGTCAGGGCTGGTGGCGGTGACTTGCAGCACTTGCGCGTTTATCTGTTTGGCATTGAGCAACAAGGTGAAGCGGCCGAATTCATTGATCAGGCCTGACCCGAGTACATCGCCGTTACTGTTGGTCACGGTCACCGTGCAACCGGGCGTTCCTGCGCCGGTGAGGGTGAAACCGTCGACGCTCAAGGCGAGATCATTCGGGGTCGCGACTTGAGAACCGTCAAGACCTGCCAGCGGAACGGCCGGCGAATCGTTGCCGCCGCCGTCAGTGCTGATCACTTCCAGATTACCGCCAGGCTCGGCCGGTGGACTCAGGGTCACCACGAAGCGGCCATCCGCACCCGCCGTCGCGGTGCCCAACACCGTACTGCCGCCGGGGATGCGGACGGTGACCAAGGTGCCGGGCTCGGCGAGGCCGGAAACCTGATCGCCTGCCGGGTTGATCGCCAGATCACTGACCGGCGCCGGTGGGGTGTCATCCGGTGCAGTGACAGCGCCTGGCAATGAAGCGTTGGTGCCGTCCGACACCACCACTTGCAGGGCTTCGCCATTGGTCTGCGCGGTATCGAGGTTGACCGTGAAAGCGCCCGTGCCGTCAGCGGTTGCGGTGCCGATGACGTTGCCGTCGGCGTCGAGCACCTGGACGGTATTGTTCGGCTGCGTGGTGCCGCTGACCGTGGCACCCGCCGGGTCGATGATCAACCCGGTCGGCACTGGTGGGGCGGTGACGTCCGGTGCGGTGACCGGGGTGGCCGGCGAGGGCAGGGTGCTCGCATCGGTTTGAATCACGCTCAGCACCTGGCCGTCGAGTTGCGCCGGGCTGAGGTTGACGGTAAAGCTGCCGTTGCTGGCCACCAGCGTGGTGCCGAGCACCGTGCCATCCGGCGCGGTGACGGTGACGGTGCTTCCGGCCTGGCCGGTACCGGTCAGTGTCACGCCGTTGCTGTTCAAGACGAGATTATCGGGTGCCAAAGGAGCGGTAATGTCTGCCGCCGTTAGCGGGGTGCTGGGAGAAACGTTGACGCCATCCGATTGGCTGACTTGCAGCGGCTGACCGTTGGTCTGCGGGCTGTTCAACGAGATCGTAAACGCACCGTTGCCGTCAACGATCGCGGTGCCCAGCGTGTTGCCGGCCAGATCCTTGACCGACACCGTGGCGCCGGGCTCGCCGCTACCGGTGAGTGTGTTGCCCGTCGGATCCAGTGCCAGATCCGCAGGCGCTGTGGGAGCTTGAATATCGGGTGCCTGAACCGGCACCGCCGGCGAAGCCGACGTCGAGGCGTCAGTCTGCACGACGTTCAAATTCTGGCCATTGGTTTGCGGCGTAGGAAGATTGATCTCAAAGCGGCCATCGCTGCCGACCACGGCAGTTCCCAAGACCATGCCGCCGGCGTCGGTGACGGTCACGGTGGCGCCGGGTTGACCGTTACCGGTAACCACAGCGCCATTAGCGGAAATGTCCACATCGGAGACGGCAACCGGTACCGTCAGATCGGGCGCCGTGACGTTGACCGGCGCCGATGGGTTGCCGTCGGCGTCAGTCTGAATCACTTGCAATTGTTGCGCGTCGGTCTGCGGCGTCGAGAGATTTACGGTGAAGTTGCCGTCGCTGCCGACCGTGCCGGTGCCGATGATATTGCCCGCCGGGTCGCGCACGGTGATGGCGGCGCCGGCCTCACCCTGTCCGGTCAGCGTCTGCCCTTGATTATCCAGGGTGACGCCCGTCAATGGCGCCGGGCCTTGGGTGTCAGGCGTTACATAAGTCAGCGGGGCGGAAGTGTTGCCCGCGCTGTCGCTGGCGCTGATCTGCAGGGTTTCGCCATTGTTCTGTGGCGGGCTCAATTGCACGGTGAAGGTACCGTCAGCGCCGACCACAGCGGAGCCGAGCACGTTGCCATTGGCATCACGCACGGTTACGGTGGACCCGACCTGGCCGCGGCCTTTCATTTGCGCGCCATCCACGCTCAAATCGATATCGCTGGGCTGCGTCAGACCGTCGAGGTCGACCGCTATGACGGTCACCGCCGGCGAAGGATTGGCAGCAGCATCGGTGAGTTGCACGCTGAGTGCTTCACCGTCGATTTGCGCCGCGTTGAGTGGCACCGTGAACGAGCCGTCCGCCGCGACCAGCGCCGTGCCGAGCAAGCTGCCTTGAGCATTGGTGACACTGACCGTGCTGCCGGGCTCGCCGCGGCCGGTGACCGTGAGGCCATCGCTGCCGACGGACACATCCGTGGCGGCAGCGGGGCCGGTAATATCCGGTGCATTGAATGTCGCCGCAGGCGATTGCGCGCCAAGGCTATTGAGCGCGACAACGCTGATCACTTCACCGTTGGTTTGCGCCGGGCTGAGTGTCACCGTAAAGCTGCCGTCAGCACCGACCGTAGCACGCCCGAGCACGTCGCCATTGGCGGCCCGTACTTCAACCGTGGTGCCGGTCCTTGCAGTACCGCTGAGCTGGCTGCCGTCACTGCTCAGACCGAGATTGGCAGGCGTTTGCGGTTCGACAATTTCCGGTGCGCTGACTGTCGCGCCCGTGGAGATGTTCCCGGCCGCATCGATGGCATTGACGGTCAACGGCTGTCCGCCGGTTTGTGCCGGGCTGAGCGTCACGCTGAAAGTGCCATCCGCCGCCACCACAGCGCTGCCCAGCAGGGTGCCATCGGCCGCGCGCACCTGAATGGTCGCGCCGGCTTCACCGCTGCCGGCGAGTTGCGTGCCATTGGCGCTCACGCTGAGATTGGCGGGCGCGGTGGGCGCAGTAGTGTCCGGCGCGGTCACCGTGCCCGGTGTGGACACATTGCCCGCGCCGTCAGTCAGCGTCACGTCGAGGGGCTGGCCGTTGGTTTGCGGGGTGTTCAGGTCAACCTGGAAGCGTCCGTCAGCACCGACGGTGCCGGAGCCCAGCAGATTGCCGGCGGCATCGCGTATTTGAACCACACTGCCGGCTTCGCCGAATCCACTCAACACGCGGCCATCGGCTGACAAGCTCAGACCGGTGGCCGGGGCGGGCGGCGTCGCGTCGCCATTGCCGCCGCCACCGCCTCCGCCACCACCACCGCCCGCAGCCGCCGCCGCGCCGCCCGCGCCCAGCAGGCCGAGCCCGGCGATCGCCCACGCGGGTGTGGCGCCATCAACCACGCCGACACCGGCGATCAACTCGTCGAGAGAGCCGATTTCATCGAAGGTAAAACCATTGAAGGGTTCGGCGTTATAGCGCGCCTGCCACAGCGTGGCGTCATCGCCCTGGAACACAATGTCATTGGGTACGCCGTCGGGGCTGGTGACAAAGAAATTGGTGATTTTGATCTGCTCGCCAGACTTCAGATTCAGGATCAAATCCTGACCGCTGCGACTGGTTGAAGCCAGTTGTTCGGGCCGGGCCGGAATTTGTACAACTGAAGGCTGATTGAGCTGAACGTTACCCCAGTTCTGCGCGGTGAGTTGAGAACTGGCTTTGTCGGCGATAACGATGTTGTCCATTACTACTCCCTGTTAGTGCATCGGCGTATGGCCACGGCTATAGGGAGAACCATAGATTGGGAGGGGGGGTTGGGGGTGTCTGTTATCTGACGGACATTTCGTACAGTTCAAATGAAGGCTATTAACTTTATGAAAAAAAACGTTAATTCATGCGTTGCCGTTTGTCGGAACGTTGGATCCAACCGTTTTTGCGATGCAACAAAATGTGTCGGTTATGATTTCTACAGCAGACTTCGAGGATCTTGGATCGGTACCGGAAAGTAAGTGACGTTCACTCGACATTAAACTCTGCCGATCGGCGATACGGTTTGAGGCTGGACTCAATTCGAAAGGATTAATTCCATGGATTTAGAAGCGTGTCAGGGGCTGTACAGGAAAACCGGGTCATCCTGGGATTACGCGGCAGGTGGTTTTTTCTGATTGTATGCAATTTCATGCGCTTGCTATCAGACGTCGAAGTGATCAAGTACGACCCCGCACTGACTGAAAATCGCCAAAAGCAGACAGGGCAAGCTACAAAAATAAACGCCACCCTCGCGGTACGCGCCTGCGTTAACACCTATGGTTGATTGTCGGGCTTCGGTTTTGCTGCAAAGATTCTCAGTCGCTTCTTTTCTCCGCGTTTCTTTCGGCTACGTTGCTCTATGGCGGCAAGCGGCAGGAATGGCGGGGCCTGATGATCAAAGGTTCACCAACGGCTGCGAACGCTATGAATGAAGGCATGCAGGTTCTCTGGAGTGACGCAGAACGGGTGTTCTGTCGCGGTATACGTGGGGCGGATGCTTGCGCTGTTGCAGTTCTGGTAGCGTCAACTTCGGCAGAACAGCCGGCTCGCACCAGCCTCGATCGGCTTGCTCATGAGTACTCACTCAAGGATGAACTCGACAGCCGGTGGGCGTTACGCCCTGTGGAGTTGTTGCACGACAACGGGCGAGCGCACCTGATCTACAAGGACCCCGGTGGGGTGTTGCTCGTAGAGTCGATCAGGACGCCGATGGATATCGAGACATTCCTGCGTGTTTCGATCAGCATTGCTGTGGCGCTGGGCAAAATGCACGGCTGCGGCCTGATTCACAAAGACATCAAACCTGCACATATCCTGGTCGATTGCGTAGATGGTCACGCGCGGCTCACCGGCTTTGGCCTGGCGTCGCGGCTGCCACGCGAGCGCCAGGCCGTGCAGTCACCGGACACGCTCGCCGGAACCCTCGCGTATATGGCGCCTGAACAGACGGGGCGGATGAACCGTTCGGTCGACTCGCGCAGCGACCTTTATGCCTTCGGCGTCACCCTCTACCAGATGCTCACCGGATCGCTGCCGTTCAGCGCTGCCGAACCGATGGAGTGGCTGCATTGCCATATCGCGCGCACGCCCATGTCACCGAGCACGCGGGAGGCCACTGTGTCGCCAGTGCTTTCGCGCATCGTCATGAAGTTGCTGGCGAAAACCGCCGAAGAGCGTTATCAGTCCGCGACGGGTCTTGAACAGGACCTTCGACGTTGCATGGCGCAATGGCAGCGGCAGCAGCACATCAGCGAATTCACCCTGGACGAACGGGGTACATCCGGTTGTTTATCGATACCCGAAAAACTCTACGGGCGCGACGCCGAGGTCGAGACGCTGGTCAATGCATTCACGCGCACCGCCAGTAACGGGCAACCTGAATTGGTGCTGGTCTGCGGCTATTCGGGCATCGGCAAATCATCTGTCGTCCATGAATTGCATCGTGCGCTGGTCCCGGCAAGAGGACTGTTTGCCGGCGGCAAGTTCGATCAGTACAAACGCGACGTGCCCTACGCGACATTGGTGCAAGCCTTTCACGGGCTGGTGCGTACGTTGTTGAGCGAGAGCGATGCGCAAATAGGCGCTTGGCGCGACGCCCTGCAGGCCGCGCTCGGTGCCGATGCGCGGCTGATGTCTGACCTGATCCCCGAACTGAAGCTGATTATCGGTGAGCCCCCGCCGCTGGTCGACCTGGCGCCTGCTCTGGCGCAACGACGTTTTTTGAAGGTTTTCCGCGCATTTATCGGTGTGTTCGCTCGCGTCGAACATCCGTTGGTGCTCTTTCTGGATGATTTGCAGTGGCTGGATGTTGCCACGCTGAATTTGCTCGAAGAACTATTGACGCGGTCGCAGATGGGGCATTTGTTGTTGATCGGCGCCTACCGCAGCAATGAAGTTGACGCCTCGCATCCCTTGTCCGCCAGGCTGCAGTCGATCGAAGCGGCAGGCGGAAAAGTACAGGAGATTGTCCTGGCGCCGCTCGCCACTGCGCACATCGAGGCCTTACTCGTCGACGCAATGCACGCTGAACAGTCGAACATTGCGGCACTCGCGCAGCTGATTCTGGAGCGAACCGGGGGGAATCCGTTTTTCGTCATTCGGTTTCTACAGGCCCTCGTCGAGAAAGGGCTACTTGCTTTTGGCGACGAGGACAGACGCTGGCACTGGGATGCCGATGTTATTCACGCCCAAGGCTATACCGATAATGTCGTTGACCTGATGGTGGGCAAACTGCTGCAACTGCCACCGGCCACCCAGCAGGCGCTGCAGGAATTGGCGTGTCTGGGAGACGCAGTAAAGGTGGAAACGCTGTCTTGCCTGCTTTGCATGCCGACAGCGCAAGTTCATTCGGCGCTGTGGCCTGCCATGCACGATGAATTGATCCTCTGTCGAGATGACGCTTACGGATTTGCCCATGACCGTATCCAGGAAGCGGCTTATCAGTTGATTGCGCCAGACGAGCGGGCAAAAAAGCATTTGCAGATCGGCCGTGTGCTGCTCGAGCAGACACCGCAGGACAAACGCGCCGAGGCGATTTTCGACATTGTCGGCCAGCTCAATCGCGGTGCGCCGCTAATGGACCAACAATCGGAGCGCCAACAGCTGGCGCAGTTGAATTGGCTGGCCGGCGAGCGCGCCAAGGCATCTACTGCCTATGCCTCGGCGCTGAGATATTTCACCATTGGCGCGGAGTTGCTCGACCCGAGCTGTTCGGACCAGCAGGCAAGGTTGGTCTTTGCGCTCGAGTTCGGCCGGGCTTCTTGCGAATTTCTGACCCGGCAACTGCGGGCTGCCGAAGCACGTCTGGCGCGGCTGTCCGGGCGTGTTGCGACGGTGGAAGAGCGTACGCAGGTGGCGTGCCTGCAAGTCGACCTCTACCTGATTCTCGATCAAAGCCTCAACGCTGTGACGGTGTGCCTGGAATTTCTGTGTCATCTGGGCATCGACTGGACGCCTCACCCTTCGGACGAAGAGGTGCGCGAGGAGTACCTGCGCATCAGCCGACAACTCGGCAGCCGCAGCATCGGATCATTAATCGACTTGGCGCCCATGCAGGATGCCACTGCACTGGCGGCACTCGAAGCGCTGACCAAGCTGATAGTGGCGGCGTTGCACATGGACGGGAACCTGCCAGGTCTGGCGATATGCAGGGCGATCAACCTGAGCATCGAATTTGGCAACAGCGATGCCTCGTGTGTGGCCTACGCCAACGTGCCAAGGATTGCCGGCCGACGGTTTGCAGATTACCCGGCCGGCCTCGCATTTGCCGAGCTGGGCTGTCGACTGGTGGAACGGCGCGGGCTCGAGCGGTACCAGGCGCGTACTCGACTGGCCTTTCTGCTGTTTGCCCAGCGCTGGGCACAGCCGTTGCGTACCTGTGTCGAACCGTTGCGTCAGGTATTCGAGATGGCCAACCGGACTGGCGATCTACCGGTAGGCGCCTTTGCCGGTAACAGTCTGGTATCGAATATGCTGGCCACTGGCGAGCCATTGGCCGATGTTCAAGCAGAGGCTGAGAGCGGCTTGGCCTACGCGCGCAAGATCGGCTTCGCCGTGGGTGTCGACTTCATCGAAACGCAGTTGGCGTTTATCCAGATGCTCCGAGGCCAGACGCCACTCTTCGGTAGTCTCGAATCCGAGCGATCAGCCGCTAGCGCCACGCGTAATCACCGCAACGCGACGTCGTTAGTCTCGGCCTGCTGGCGCTCGATTCGCACGTTGCAAGCGCGTTACTTTGCCGGCGACTACGAAGCGGCAACTCGGGCCGGGAAAGCTGCACAGCAACTGTTGCGCGCCTCACACTCGTTTATCGAAGAGGCCGAGTATGTGTTCTACAGCGCTTTGACGATGGCTGCCCGCTGCAGCACCGCGTCTGGAGCAGAGCAGCAGGTCGCACTTGAGCGGATCGCGGTGCACCATCAGCAATTGCAAGCGTGGGCCGATCTGTGCAAGCAGAACTACGCCAGTCACGCCATGCTTTTGAAGGCCGAGATGGGCCGCGTTGAAGGGCGGGCGCTGGAAGCCGAGCAGCTTTACGAACAGGCGATCCACCTGGCTCAGGCCGGCGGCTATGTGCACATCGAGGCGCTGGCCAATGAACTGGCGTCACGCTTTTATACAGAACGTCGCCTGACGAAGATCGCCCGGATGTACTTGCAGGACGCGCGTTATGCCTATCAGCGCTGGGGCGCCGACGGCAAGGTCCGGCAATTGGAGGCCGGTCATTCGTTTCTGCAGGTGGATAAACCGTTGCCCGGCCCGACCAGCACAATCGCCACCCCCGTCGAACAGCTGGATATGGCCACGGTGCTGAAGGTGTCTCAAGCGGCCTCCAGTGAAATCGTTCTGGAAAAGCTGATCGAAATGGTCATGCGTACGGCAATCGAACAGGCGGGCGCCGAGCGCGGTGTGTTGATACTGCTTGAGGCCGGCGAGCGACGCATTGCGGCCCAGGCAACGACCCGCGAAGACCTGACGCAATTGTCCCTGCGCGATGAGCCGGTCAGTGCCACGCTGGTTCCTCAGTCGATTCTGTTGCATGTCCTGCGAACCGAGGAGAACCTGTTCCTTGATGACGCCTTGCACGAACCTCCATTTGCCGCCGACCCGTACGTTGTTGAGCATCGCGCGCGGTCGGTGCTGTGCCTGCCGCTGTTGCATCAGGCGCAACTGATAGGCGCGTTGTACCTGGAAAACAATCTGGCACCACGGGTGTTCAGCCCCACGCGGATCGCTGCGCTCAAACTGGTGGCTTGCCAGGCAGCCATCTCCTTGGTGAATGCGCGTTTGTATCGCGATATCGAAATGCGCGAAGCGAAGATCCGGCGATTGGTCGACGCCGATATCATCGGCATTCTGTTCTGGACAGCTCAAGGTGAGGTGATGGATGCCAACGATGCGTTTCTGCGTATGGTGGGTTACGAGCGAGAGGATTTGCTGGGCGGACGGGTCCGCTGGCGTGACATGACCCCGCCGGAATTTCTGCCGGTGAGTGAAAACGCGCTTGCGCAAGCGCTCGTCACCGGACGCGCAGCACCGTTCGAGAAGCAATACTTGCGCAAAGATGGCAGCCGCCTGCCAGCGCTTGTCGGTCTGGCTCTGCTCCAAAGCACACCAGCCAATGGTGTGGCGTTCGTTCTGGACCTGACCGAACGCAAGCTGGCCGAAGCACAACACCGTGAAGGCGAACAGCGCTATCGCGAGATCCAGACGGAACTGGCGCATGCCTGTCGTGTTGCCACGATGGGCCAGCTTGCTGCGTCGATTGCGCATGAAGTCAGCCAGCCGCTCGCCTCGACATTGGCCAGTGCACAAGCGGCCGTGCGCTGGTTGGCGGCGCAGCCGGCAGATGTCGAGGAAGTGCGCCTGTGTCTGGAGCGCATCGTCAAGGATGCCAATCGCGGCAGTGAAGTGCTGGCGCGCATTCGCGGCCTCATTCGCAAAGCGCCTCAGCCGCGAGAGCGGGTGAACCTCAATGAAGTGATTGGCGAAGTCATTGAAATCACCCGTGGTCAGGCCGAAAAAAGTGCCGTCGTGATCCGGGTCGACATGTTTGATGATCTGCCTGCGATAAATGGCGATCGGGTCGAGCTGCAGCAAGTGGTGCTCAACCTGATAATGAACGCACTGGAAGCCATGAGTGGTATGGGCACTGGCTGTCGCGAATTGCGAATTCGCACGCAGTGCGACGAAGCCGGGCAGGTGCTGGTGAGCGTCAGCGACTCCGGGCCGGGGTTCGGTTCACACTTGAGCGAGCGCTTGTTTACGCCGTTCTACACCACCAAGCCCAGTGGCTTGGGCATGGGGCTGGCAATTTGTCGTTCGACCATCGAGGTGCATGGCGGTCAGCTCCGGGCTTGCGCCAACCAGCCGTGCGGCGCTGTAGTCCAGTTCGTGCTGCCCGCTGAAGCGCCACTCTGACAATAAAAAAACGCCCGGCCAAAACATCAAGGGCGGGCGTCTGGGAAGTGCCGGACAGCAAGGAGAGCGCCGCGCCGGTCAGGGACGAAACTTCAAATCAGGGATTGGCAGCGGGAGCGGATGCCAGACGCAGTCGATTGACCACTCATGCCACTGGAATCGATGGGTCTGCGGCAGCCAGCGCGGCAGCACGATCAGCGGCCGGCGGATAGATCCACACCGTGTTGATCTGGGTCTTGAGCTCCTTCGCTTCTTGTCCGACCAGTTTCAGCTGACGATCCCAACCCTCGGTGTACACAGCGCCCCAGGCCCCTAGATCCAGGCAGGTCACGTACTTGGGCTGGCTGTATGTCATCGGTTCGATACCCAGCAAATCTGCCGCGACGTTGTTACCGGCGTAGCGGCCCAGGCTGATCGCGTGCTGGCAGGACATCGCGGCATGATTGCCAACGGTGTCGGTGGCGGCGTATGCGGTGTCGCCGGCGGCGAAGACATCCTGGTGGCCCAACACTTTCAGGTGGCCGTCAACATGCAGTCGGCCTTGCGGATCGCGTGTGCCGGCGACTTGTTCGGTGAGCGGGCTGGCACGGAAACCGACGGTCCAGATCACCGTGCTGGCTTCAATGCGCTGGCCATCGGCCAAAGTTACGCCGCCCACGTCGACCGACACGACCGAGGCGTTGACGATCCATTCCACGCCCAGTTCTTTCGATGCTTCGACAATCGAGGGGCGAATGCCATCGCCCAGTGACGCAGCGATCTGCGGTGCGCGGTCTACCACCACCACGCGGATATTTGCGTCGTTACCCAATGCAGCGCGCAAGCGGGCCGGCATTTCGGTGGCTGTTTCGATGCCGGTGAAGCCACCGCCAGCGACCACCACAGTGTTGCGGGCAGCACTCGGTGGCAGATTGCTCAGTGACTTGATGTGGGCTTCCAGACGCATGGCTTCTTCAATCTGATCGACATCGAAGGCATGCTCGATCATGCCCTCCAGTGCCGGACGGATAACCCGGCTGCCAGCCGCCAGCACCAGGCGGTCATAGCGCAGCGTACCCTGGGTACCGAAGGCATCGCTGTAAGTGACCTGCTTGTTTTCGGTGTCGATGGTATCGGCGACACCTTTGACGAATTTCACTCCGACCGCATCGAACAGTTCGCCGAGCGGCGCCGCCATGGTGTGCACGTCCGGCTCGTAGAAACGTGGACGGATACGCAGTTCCGCCTGGGGCGCGAGGACGCTGATCTGCACGTCGTTACGGTCGTGCTGGTCCAGCAGGCGGGCGGCGCTCAACGCGCTCCAGACTCCACCAAACCCTGCACCAATAACCAGAATGTGCTGTTTCATGGGATGACTCCTGAGAAAAAATGAATCGTTCATGGGGGCTGTCGCTTCGAGCCGGGCCGTCGTGCGGCCCTTTAAATACCGTGACTGCAATCAATCATCGCGGCGCGCGTGGCGGTTCGATTCGCTGCCGATGATGCTATCGGGGCAGGGGGCGTGTAACACTTCTACCTAGGGTCAGCGGCGCTATGCCTGAGTGTGATCCGGGTATACCGGGGTATAGGAATCTGTTGCGCGGGGTCAGTCGGGCCGATTGATGACCGCGTCGATGCATTTCAGGAGTTCGCCACAGGGAAAAGGCTTGGGAAACCAGGCCACCGGTGGCGCCGATTGCGCGCTGACCTGGGGGGGCGATCCTTGCAAGCCAGTAATGAAAATGACCGGAATGTGCAGCCCTCTGGCGCATAGCTGGTCATACATCTGCATCCCGGACAGGCCGGGCATCTGGATATCCGAGATCAGGCAGCGGGTGTCTGGCGCGGCAGCGGACGCCAGAAAAGCCTCAGCCGTGGCGAACAGTTGCACGGTGTAGCCGTTGGACCGCAGCAGACTGTCCAGCGCCATGCGCACGGACTCGTCATCATCGACAACCGAAACAACAGCAGTGTGGGCCATTTCTTTCCCTGGGCTCTCTCGGGTAGCCCAGCAAGGACGCCCGCCATGTCGGCAAGATACGCCGCTCTCAAGGGCGGTGTACTTATACGTGTGTATAGACATCCGCTTGAACTTTCATTCGCTAGCGGTGGCCGCCGACGAGTCGTCAGCGCGAGAATCGACTCCGATAGTTACGCGGCGTGATCATCAAGTGACGAAGAAAAGCAGCCCGCATGCGCTCTTCATCACCGAAGCCGCACACCCCGGCGATTTGATCAATGTTGCGCTCCGAGTCTTCGAGCAGGCGTCGCGCCGCTTCAAGGCGCAGCAGTTCCAAAGCCTTTGCAGGCGTTCGGCCGACCTTCTGTTTGTAGACTCTGGCGAAGTTGCGCGGGCTCATTTGCGTTTGGCGGGCCATGGCTTCGACGGTCAGACGCGGGTCGCCGAGGTGCTCGCTCAGCCACGCGTGCAAGCCATCGAAGTCGCCGCGGTCGTCGGTCTGCGATTGCAGCACCTGGCTGAATTGAGCCTGACCGCCGGGCCGCTTGAGAAACACCACCAGTTCCCGTGCCACCTCCAGGGCAACGTCGCGACCGCAGTCGGCTTCAACCAGCGCCAGTGCCATGTCGATGCCGGTAGTCACGCCCGCCGAGGTCCACAGCGTGCCTTGCTGGATGAAGATGGCATCAAGGTCGACATTGATGGTCGGGAAGCCATTTTTGAGCATGTCGCACATTGCCCAGTGCGTGGTCGCTCGCAGACCGTCAAGCAAGCCGGCTTCGGCCAGCAGGAACGTGCCGCTGCACACCGAGGCGACACGCCTGGCCTTGACCGATGTCAGGCGCACCCAGTCGATCAACGTGGCGTTGCTGGACAGTGCCTGACGAATATTCGGCGCGCCGGGCACGATCAGCGTATCGATGCAGGCATCGTCGAACTGGCTCAATGCGCTGGTGTGAACCTCAAGGCCTTCGGCGGTGGCGATCAATCCGCCGTCCAGACTCGCCGTGTACAGGTGGTATCCCGGCAGACCGCGCAGCGTCATGATTCTCGAGGCGGACCAGAACACGGTCTGTGCGCCGGTCAGGTCCAGCAGACCCATTTGCGGATACGCCACGAATACCAAAGCACGCGGTTGCGCGCGCAAATCGTCAAGCGAGAGTGAGTCGGCAAGTATCGAATTCATGGCTCGTTGACGTTCTGGTGTGACCAAGGCTGGCGAGGGCGCGGATTGACGGTTTATAAGCCATAAATTACACGCGCGCCAGCCGCCACGGCTTGAGTCAAACGCCTCCTCCTGACCACGCAAACAAGCTGCAAGCATCAGGAAGAGGGCAAGCAGTCAGCGACAGGCCATGCAGAAACCAGCTACGGCCCGATAGGCATTGCTGTTGCCATTGTCCGCTACACGATTTTCCAGCAAGCGATCCGACCCTCCTTCAGCCATGCGGTTTTGCTTGAGGTGATCGGAACCATCGGCGGCCAGCCCACGCTCCTGCAAGCGCTCGGCACCGCCCTCGGCAATGCTCTGTTCCGGAGCCTTTTGGAGCGTGTGCTGGAGCAGCGGTGTCGGTGCATTTCGATCGCCCTCGGCGCGGCCGCCATTGCGCACTTCGGCGGCGTAGAGGATCGATGACTGAGAGCCGATGGCGGTCATCAAGGTAAAACTGAACAGCAGATTTACAAGTTTCATTAAGTTCACCCATTTATCGAATGTGGAAGTTCAACGGCACCATGGATTTTAAGGCGACAGGAGAAATCCACATTCATGCAATGGGTTACTGCGGTACGTCTATGGGTATGAGGCACTTATGCTCAGGTATGGATCCGAAGGAACGCTGTCACTCGCAAGTGAAGTTTCCCGGTGCAGTGAGCCGGATGGGTAGAGCGCAACTGTTGCGGTTGGCGCAGGGCTGGCGCTTATACATTGGTATGGCTCGCCACCGCCTCGATACCGGTTGAATGAACTGAACAGGCGTTTCTCCTATACCCCCGTATGGTTCTTGCGGGTGTGGTCGCGGTGCACACTTCCGGGCAAGGAGCGCTTGCTGGCGCTCTCTTCAAACAGGGGCATTGGCCCGATGTTTTGCCGTATCACTCAACAGGAGCGCGATGATGTCAACGTATCTGAATCATTCCCTTGCCCATCAACAAGGCAGCGACCCACAGGCGGTTTCCCGTCAGCCGGTCGGGTCAACCTTTGGCGGCGTGCAGGAGCTGGTGCCTTCACGCTATGCACTGCGGGTCGGCGACATTGATGTGGTGGTGATCAGTGACGGCGTGCTGCCGCTACCCACCTCAACCATGTCCACCAACGCCGATCCGGCCGCTCGCGCGGCCTGGTTCAAAGAGATGTATCTGGGCCCGGATGCATTCGACTGGGCGCTGAATGTGCTGGTGGTGCGCAGCGGCGAGCAGATCATTCTGGTGGACGCCGGGCTGGGCGGGCAGTTTCCTGGCTTCCCCCGTGCCGGACAATTGCCCAAACGACTGGAGGCGGCCGGCATCGATCTTGGCTCGGTGACGGACGTGGTCGTCACTCACATGCACATGGACCATGTCGGCGGTTTGCTCGTCGATGAGGTGAAAAATCGCTTGCGTGCGGACGTACGCATTCATGTTTCAGCCACTGAGGTGGCGTTCTGGGAGACGCCGGATTTCACCCAGACCGTCATGCCGTCGCCAGTGCCTGACGTGTTGCGCGCAACCGCCAGACAGTTCATCGATACCTATCGCAGCAAAGTGCGAACCTTTGATGATGAATACCAGGTGGCACCGGGTGTGGTGGTGAAACTCACCGGTGGCCACACGCCCGGCCATAGCGTGGTTTACGTGAATTCCGGCGGCGAGCGTCTGACCTTCGCCGGGGATGCACTGTTTCCTGTGGCCTTCGAACATCCGGATTGGCACAACGGTTTCGAGCACGACCCCGAGGAATCGGTGCGTGTGCGAGTGCGCCTGATGCGCGAAGCCGCAGCCAGTGGCGAATGGTTTGTTGCAACTCACTTGCCGTTCCCCTCGGTAGGACGCGTGGCCGTTGATGGGGATGCGTTTCGCTGGATCGCCGCGTTCTGGGACTACTGAGTCGCCAATACGCAACCTGTAGCGACGCCGATACGCGGCGTGCGTTTGACCCTGCTTGAAGCTGGATCAAACGCACGTCGCGTGGGGCAATCGTCGTACGGAAAAGGATTGGCGCGGTCAGCGCCGGCGCTGCAATGTTCGCTCGATACAGGCTAACAGCGCCTGGGTATCGAATGGCTTGGAAAAATAACCTTCCGGCTTTCTGACCCGTGCACTGAACTGCGGCGGCGGCCCCGGCCTTCCTGTGATGAACAAGGTAGGGATATGCACGCTCCTTGCTGCCAGCGCCTCGTACAACTCAACTCCGCACATGCCAGGCATTTGAATATCCGATATCAGGCAGTCGGTATGCGCCGCGACGCCGGACTGCAGAAACGCAAGCGCGCTGTTATACGTCTTCACGGTATAACCGCAAGATCGCAATAAACTTTCCAGTGATACGAGAATTAGCTCATCGTCATCAACGACAGCAATAACAGCGGAGTCAAGCATGGCGAACCTGATGTCGTTGTCCCGATTATTCATGGAGCAAGTGACTGCTGATCAAACGCAGAAGTCGCGCATGACGGCGCGCGCACTCTTCAAAAAGTCTCTTGCTCGCCAAATCGTTTTTGGCTTCGGCACTTTGTTGATGGGCACGTAAACCGTTAACTTCAGCCTGCAGCCGGCTCGTACTGCGTTTTATCTCCGTCAGGTAATCGGCAAAACGGTGGCTGTGTGCAACTTCGTTGAAGCGGTACAGCCCTGCGGGTTCTACGTAGCCACCCAAGTCAACGATGCTGATGGCGAGGAACCGGGCATAGTCAGCGGTGGTGCGGGCCAGTTGTTGAAACAGCTGCCGCACGGGCAGAAAACTGACATTGCGCAGCATCTGCCTGAGGCAATCGAGCTGCGCCTGAAGGCTCAGCGTCGTGCCAGACATTTGCATCAGTACTTCGATGACGTCGATGCGCTCGACAGTGGATAAGGATGTGTGCGCACCGTATCGGCTGATGCGAAACGAGTGGCTGACCTGGTAAAGCGTTTGAGGTGCATTCATGACAACCGTCTCAGGCTGGCGCTGCCGCGCGGTAAGGGAAGACCAGCTTAAGTCCCGGCACGCTCGATAACACTCCTACGTGGAGACGGTGTGCTAGCACCTGGGGTGCATGACCGTCATACCCGAGTATGGGCGTGCGGTGACTGCGTTGAATATTGCGACTGCAGCAACGGGCTCCATTGCGCCTGATTGTCCGGGCGCCGGTAGTACACCACCAGGCGCCTGGCCACCTGCATGGCTACTTCGCGGCCGTGGTCCGCCTCGACCAGTGCCAGAGACAGGTCTATTCCCGCGCTGACGCCTGCCGATGTCCAGACCGGGCCCTGCTCGACGAAAATCGCTTCACGATCCAGTTCGACCTGTGGGAACAGGCGCTCGAACTGATCCGCCATGGCCCAGTGAGTCGCCACCCGCAGGCCGTCCAGCAACCCGGCCCGGGCGAGAAAAAACGCACCGCTGCAGACGGAGGTGGTCCGTTCGACCTTGGTATGGGCCGCGTGCAACCAGTCCACCAACGGCGTGCAGTCAACCAAGGCCTGGCGAATATACGGCGAGCCGGGGACGATCAAAGTGTGCATCGGCTCCAGTGTCAGGCCTCCCAGGCGAATCGTTTGCACTGTAAGGCCTTCGGCGGTGCGGATCGGCCCCCCTCGCAGGCTCGCGGTATGCAGCGTGTAGCCGGGCAGGCCGAGGTCAGTCAGATGGCGGGTCGCGGCCCGGAAGACCGTCTGGGCGCCGCTCATGTCGAGCAGGCCCATTTGCGGGTACACGACGAAAATGACGCTGCGCGGTTTACCCGGTGTTGCCTGTGGTGTGTCGTGCGGAGTAGTCACTGTTCCAGGCCCTTGTGTACGGCTGACGGGGTTGAAAACGCGCATGGTTCATGTCTGACGTCATGCAGCGGTACGGTGAAGCGGAACTGCGTGCCGACCCCTTCGGTGCTGTCCACGCAGATGTGCCCACCGTGGAATTCGATGATTGAACGGCAGATTGACAAGCCCATGCCCAGGCCCGTCGCCTTGGTGGTGAAGAAGGGGTCAAACAACGAAGGAAGAATGTCCTCGGCGATGCCGGCGCCGGAATCGGTGATTTCCAGTACCGCTTCGTTTTGCTGCAGCGAGGTGCTGATGCGCAGCGTACGGGGCCGGTCGTGGACATTGGCCATGGCCTGGCATGCATTGATGATCAGGTTGATGATCACTTGCTGCAGTTGCACGCGATCGCCTTTGATCAACGCTTCGGGGGCGCCAAGCTGCGCATGCGGTCGGACCTCGTGCAGAGCGATGTCATGCTGCATCAGCGTCAGCGAGTCCTTGACGATATCGTCGAAGCGCTCGGTGTTGCGCTGCACTTCGCTCTGCCGTGAGAGCGCCCGGATGCAGGTGATCACGTCGGACACTCGTGCAGAGTTCTGTATGACCCGATCCAGCGAACGCCGGGCTTCTTCAAGGTTTGGCTTGGGTCGGTTGATCCAGCGTTTGCAGGATTCGCCGCTGGTGATCACGGCGGCCAGCGGTTGATTGATCTCGTGAGCGATCGAGGCGGCCAACTCGCCCATGGAACTCAATCGCGTCACATGGGCAAGGGTGGCCTGGGAGTGAAACAGCGCTTCTTCCGCTTGCCTGGCGGCCGTGACATCCATCAATGCGCCAACGTATTCGCAACGGTTACCGTGCTTGAATAATGGGCTGGCGATCATTTGCACGAACTTGACCCGGCCGTCGGGCATGACCAGCCGATGCTCCACTTCAATCAGATCCTGATGGCGAGCTGCCTGCTCCAGGACACCGTCAATGAGCGGGAGGTCATCGGGATGAGTCCGGGCCTTGACCATCCCCAGCGTGGGCGTAACGAGGGGTGGGTATTCGAAGATGCGTGACGATTCCTCTGACCACGACACGCTGACGTTGTCGTCCGCGCCGAGGGTGAAACCGACGCTGCCGGTGTGACTGAGTTTCTGCGCACCGATGAAAAACGCTGCGTTGCGGCGCAGCGCCTCGTTCGCCCGTTTGCTGTGCAGCGCAAGCAGGCTGGTGGTGATCAAGGCGATCAGGCAGCGGACAAAAGCGCCGATCAAACTGTGGTCGCGGTAGCCTGCGTCGAGGATGAAACTGGCGGTCAGATGGATGATGCATCCCGCGGCCACAGCGATGAACAGCGGTACGGGGCAGATGTTGGCAGACATGAAGAGCAGGGTGAAATAGAACAGCGTCGGCGCTATATCAAAGTCCAGGTATGAATGGGTAATGAAAATCGTGCTTACCACGGCAACGGCTGCCAGCCAGGCAACGCCGTCTGAACAAAAAAGCTGTGCGCGACGTTTGTAGATAGACATTTGTTATTCCGGTTTTTGCTGTCGGACGGCAGCGCAACCTGTGGCTGATGCCGACAAACTGAGTGACGGGCAGAGTGACGCAGAAATAAACGTGTCGAGTAGCTCTTGCGAGGCGGCTATATCAACCATTCGAGAATCGAGCGTGAGCCGCACCCGGGCCGTTTTTGTTATGGGAAATGATGGTAGGGCAAGGGCAGGGAGTCGGGCACCGCTACATTGGGTCAGTGCAGGCATGTCCAGGTATGGCGCGGCTATACCGAGGTATTAGCCGCGCTGTCCAGCATCGACGCATCGCCCGGGCAGGCGCTATTAGCGATTGGCCGACTGCGCGGCGATGGCCTCGGCCATGCGTACCAGATCGGCAAAGGAGCGGGCGCCCATCTTGCGCATGGCCTGACCACGATGGATCTTCACGGTAATTTCACTTAGCCCTATCTCTCCCGCGATCTGCTTGTTCATCAGACCGGAAGCCGCCAGCGCCATGACCGTCTGTTCGCGGGGCGTCAACGTGGCGTGGCGCGCACGTAGCTCCTGCGCGTGCCGCCCGGACTCGCGACGCTGCTTGTCGCGGACATGCGCGGCGCACACGGCGTCGATCAGATCCTGTTCGCGAAAGGGTTTGGTCAGAAAGTCCACGGCACCGGCCTTCATCGCGCGTACGGTCATGGCGATATCGCCATGTCCGGTGATGAACACAATCGGTACGCTGATGCCGGCAGCCGCGAGCTCGTTCTGGAAATCCAGGCCGCTGCTGCCCTGCAGTCGCACATCGAGCACCAGGCAACTGACGGTGTCCGGACGCGGGTGATTCATGAATTCAGCGACCGAGGCAAACAGCTCGACCCGCAGGCCGATCGAGCGCAACAGGCTCCCGAGCGATTCGCGCAACCCGGCATCGTCGTCGACGATGTAGACCACTGGCTCGCCAGGATTGCTGTTGTGGGCGGGATGATTGTTCATTGCTTGTGTTCCCAGGGTTTTGACTGACCGGGACTGCGCGACACCGACTCGAGAGCAAAAATCGCCAACTCGATTTTAGCGCTGATCCTGCAAAGCGAATCGATGCCTGACCAAAGGCATTAGATGCGCTTCTATCCCTGTCTTGCGCCAGCGTAACGGGCGCGAGATGGCAGTCGATGCTCCAGACGCAGGCATGCGCACGCGTTGATAGTCTTTCGGTTCATGAGCGAATAAATCGGTTCAGCATGCTAGATGCCCGACGGCATCACCGGCTAGGACAAAAAACCCGGAAAAACTGCCAGTCGCAAGCTGGTGCGAGACAGGGATCAGGCTCGCAAACCGTGCACCGCAGCAGCATCCGCAGTTTCATACTCAAGTATCACAGCCCTCGCCCAAGGCATGAACATCCTGACCTGATGTAGCACAGACGCTTGGCAGCCCAGGTCGTAACCTGACCGCTGTCGGTAAAACTCAATGGCTGCGTGCCGGGTGGTGAAGTCCATGAACAGAAATGATCTGCGTCGCGTCGACATAAATCTGTTGGTGGTGTTTGAAACGATGATGCATGAGCGCAGTGTTACCCGCGTTGGCGAGAAGCTGTTTCTTGGCCAACCGACGATCAGCGCCGCTCTGGGGCGTTTGCGTCAGCTGTTCGATGATCCGTTGTTCATTCGAGTGGGCAGGGTGATGGAGCCGACGGCCCGGGCGCAGGACATTTTCGCCGATCTGACGCCGGCGCTGGACGGCATCGCTGCAGCGGTGAGCCGTTGCCAGTCGTTTGAACCGGGTACCAGCGAGGCGACGTTTCATTTGGGCCTGTCCGATGATGTCGAATACGCGCTGTTGCCCCGTTTGCTTCGGCAACTGCGCATGGAGGCACCGAACATCACCTTGATCGTGCTGCGTGTTGATCAGCAGCATATGTCGCAACGGCTGTTCAATGGTGAAATTTCCCTGGGTATCAGCCATACGCTCGATCTGCCGGCGAGTGCGCGGCGCAAAAGTCTGCGTACCGTCCGGCCGATGCTATTGCGCGCCGACAACCGCGCTGAGGCAGTGACGCTGCAGGAGTTCTGCCAACGCCCGCATATCGTCGTGTCATCGGTTGGCAACGCGGCTGACGATACCGATCAGGCGTTGAGTCTGTCTGGGCGCCAGCGCAAGGTGGTGTTGACGGTGCCGCAATTCAGCGCATTGCCGAGGTTGCTGGCGCAGAGCGAAATGCTCGCCATTGTTCCCGACTATGTAGCGCGCGCGATGGCGTTGGCCCAAGGTATCCGGGCCGAGGCCGTCCCATTGGCGCTGCCGACGCGAAATCTCTCCATGGCCTGGCGCGGCGCGGCGCACAACGATGTCGGCCAGCGCTGGTTGCGGTCGCGTTGTCAGGCCTGCCTCAGTACGCCCGTCGAGTTGCAGGTAGTGCCGAAACTGTCAGCACTCGGGCACAGCACTCAGTCTTGGTTGGCGGCGCGTTAGCCAGAGTGCGTGAAGCCGTCGTGCGCGGGATCGGACTTGGGGTTGTCTCTGAAGCGGAGGTCATGGCTGATCCCCGAATCCGCACGATCCGGATCGAGGGGGAAACAGCTCTTTACCGAAACCTGCCTCTATTGCCTGGCCGACCGCCGCTCGAGTCTAATGATCACGTCATTTTTTGATGGGGTGCTTGCGGCGGGTTGATCAGCCGCTCGCCATCCGCGCTCGGCTAGTCTGCCGCCAACAGCTTCTTTACCTGCGCCACAATCTCGGCAATGTCAAAAGGCTTGGCAACTACCACATCGAACAGGTCAGATCGCTCCATGCCGATATGCGCCTGCGCGCCACTCATCAGGATGATCGGCAAATGTTTGACCGAGGGCTGCGCCCGCACGGCTTCGGCGAATTCGAGGCCGTCCATGACCGGCATCATGAAATCAGTGATGACCAGCGCTGGTCGTTCTCTCTCCAGCACGTCGAGCGCTTTCTTGCCATTGCTGGCGGTCACCGTCATGAAGCCTTCGTCCTCAAGGGCAAAGCCAAGGATGTCAGCGATCAGATACTCGTCGTCGACTACCAGGATGGTGGTCATGTTATTTCAACCCGCTCGAAGACTTACGATATTGAACCAGGCAATGACTTAGCTGAGGCTGAAGGTTCATTTCTCAAAGCCTTTTCCAGGAACACATCTTGATCACGGATAACCACCTCGAACCGCGAAGGGTTATAGGCGCTATCGCGTACCTTAAGAATGGAAAGCGTCCTGCGAAGTTCAGCGTGATGCTCAAAGAAACGCATGAGGATCAGATTGTCGACAATACTGGACAGGTCAGAGTTCGGTGAGCTCACCTCGGAGCCGAACAAATCGCGCATCTCCCACGAGGCGAACACCGTAACGCCTCTGGACCGCAGCTCGTTCATCAGCGCACTGTAGAAGTCGGTGATGCGTTCCGGGGTCGTGGAAACCCTGGTCATGCCGCTCAGGCTATCGATGAACAAGCGCTTGATGCCTTTTTCATCGACGATGCTCAGCAGTCGCGCGCCGAGGCCATCGAGCAAACCCTCAGTGGTCGGTTGCCAGGCAATGCTCAGCGCACCGCTGTGTTCCATGTCTTCAATGTTGATGCCGAGCGATTGGCCTTTCAGGCGCAGGCGTTGCGGGCTTTCATAAAAGCCGAAATGCAGGCCCGGCGCTTCTGGCGTCGACTGCGCCAGGAATTTCAGGCCAAGTGTGGTTTTACCAATCCCTGAAGGCCCCATGACCAGCGACACACTGGAGCTATACAGTCCGCCGCCGAGGATCTCATCCAGTGACGCGATGCCGCTGGGAATGCGCGTCATGTCGGCGCTGTCCGGGGCGGAAGGGCGCTTGTACAGACTTTCAAGGCGGGGATAGACGACCAGGCCGTCATCGGTGATTTCACACTCGTGCAAACCGGTCAACGCGCCGCTGCCGCGGGTCTTGCGCAAGTGGATGCGTCGCACCGAGCGGGTACCGAACAGTTCTTCGCCCATTTCGATGACGCCGTCGACCATCGTGTGTTCGGGGCTGCCGTCGTCAAGGCGCGAGCTGGTGAGAAACAGCACGGTGCAACCGGCGAACGCGGCGTGGCCTTGCAATTCGGAAATGAATTTTTTCGTGTCGATAGGTGAGTCGGCTTTGGAGCGCGCATTAAGCAAACCGTCCACGACCATGACCGTGGCTTTCTGCCGACTGATTTCGCGTCTTAGCAGTTTTACCACCTCGTCGAGGCCTTCGTTTTCCAGGGTATCGAATGCGCTGACAAATTGTATTTCCGCACCCACTCGAGAAGAATCGAAAAAACTCATCGTCGACAGAAACTGGAACAGCCGGTCGTGCGACTCGGCCAGCAACGTGGCGACCAGAACGCGACCGCCGTTGCGGGCATGATGGAACCCCAGCTGATTGGCGAGGATGGTTTTGCCCGAGCCCGGACGCCCTTGAATGATGTATGAAGCTCCCGCGACCAGGCCTCCCTGAAGCAGCGCGTCGAGCCCTTCGATTCCGCTCTGAAGGCGTTTTAGCTTTTCCACAATGCGACCCTGATCTGAAATAACGGGCTTCTTAAGCCGGATGGATGAAATGCTAACGCCATTTCCATCTGGAGGCCATTGCGGTTGAGGGAAAAGTAGCGCTGGAAGTTCCGCTGGGCATTAAGCAGAACAGACCCGACGCGCGGCGCCGGATCTGGTTCTTGTCGAAGCAATAAACGTGTGTGCAAGCCCGGCGTACGGGCGACCGTATCGTTTAGTGCGATGATCCGGTGGCGCTGGCCTGGGCCGCTTCAATGATCAGCGCGGTGACTTTCTGCGGGTTGGACGTCATCACCACATGGGATGCACCCTGGACGGTAACGGTCTTTTTCGAACCCGCGCGATCGGCCATGAACTTCAGCGCGGCCTCCGGAATGTTCTTGTCCGCCGAACCGTAGATGAACCATGACGGCAGTTTTTTCCAGGCCGGTTCGCCAGAGGCTTCCTTCAACGCCGCCTCGCTGATCGGCCGTTGCGTGGCGGCCATCAGTGCCGACTCGGCGGCGGGTACATCAGCGGCAAATTGCGGACCGAATTTGTCCTGTTGAATATAGAGATCCTTATTGCCGTCCTTCAGCAGCACCGGAGCGGCGAGGGTAGGGCCCAGGGTACCTCCCGGATAACGACCGGAGAGCTCGATGGCGGTTTCGCCTTTGTCCGGGGCAAAGGCCGCGACATAGACAAGCGCTTTGACTTTCGGGTTGTCGTGGACCGCATTGGTGATCACCGAGCCACCGTAGGAATGGCCAACGAGGATTACCGGACCGGCGGTGTGCTCGACAATATCGGCGACATAATCCGAGTCCTGCTTGACGCCACGCAGTGGGTTGGCCGCGGCAACGACTGGATAGCCCTGTTTCAGCAACTGAGCGGCAACCCCGTTCCAGCTGGACGATTCGGCGAACGCACCATGTACCAGAACGACTGTCGGCTTGGCAGCGCCGGGTTCCACGGCAGCCGTGCTATACGCAGAGGTCAGTGCCAATGCAGCGGTGATGGTGACAGCCAAAAGCGATTTGAGATTGCGCATGATCATTCCTTTTTTCATTGGTTGGAGACGGCTGGAGAACACATGGTCTTTCTGGCAATCGGAATGACTGCCGCTGAAAAATGTATGGTCAGGGCTCGCCGTTCGGGGATCCGGTGGCGAGTCGATGGAGAGAATTCTTGCAGGGGCATGTGTACCGGCTATGTTGGATAACCGGCCGTTATGCGTTGTTTTGAGTATGTAGAGGCGCTGGATACAGTGGCTTACAAATGCCAGCCACTGTCTCCGGCTGATGGCGGCCGCCGTCGACGTGCAGCCCGCGCGGGCTAGGGATTGACGCCGATGTCGAGGGTGACGCAGAGACCGCCACCGTCGCGGTTGCGCAACGTCAGCGAACCACCAAGTGCGATCGCCAGTTGCTGAGCGATGGCCAGGCCCAGACCGGTGCCACCTGTGCTGCGGCTACGTGAGTTTTCCACCCGATAGAACGGCTTGACCACGTCTGCCAGAACCTCTTCGGGAATGCCTTGGCCGCGGTCAAGTACACTGATCGACACGCCGGTGCCTGCGGTTGCGCTGACTTGCACTTCGGCGGTGCCAGCGTACTTCAGCGCGTTGTCCACCAGATTCACCAGAATACGGCGCAGGGCATGCGGTCTGGTTTCGATGACCGCGCCGTTCTTGCCGCTCAGGCTGACCTCTCGACCGGTGTCCTGATAGTCACAAACCAGGCTGTCGAGAAAGGCGTCCAGATTGACGCGGCAACTGGCCTCGGTTGCGCCATGGACACTGCGAGCATAGGCGACACCCTCGCGCACCAGATGCTCGATTTCGTTGAGGTCGTTGCTCAGTTTGTCTTTCTCTGCCGAATCCTCCATGAACTCGGCGCGCAGTTTCATGCGCGTGATGGGCGTTTGCAGGTCATGTGAAATCGCCGCCAGCAGTTGCATGCGCTCTTTGAGGTAAGCGGCGATTCGCGCCTGCATGCTGTTGAAGGCACGGGCGGCATAGGCCACCTCGCGCGGGCCGCTTTCATCCAGGTGCATCGGATGTGCGTTCGGATCAAGGTTTTCAACTGCCTCGGCCAGGCGGCTGAGCGGGCGTATTGCGATCCGCACGGCAAGCCAGGTGCAGCCGATCATCAACACCGATTGAGCGAACAGGGCGAAAGGCAGCCAGGGTGACAACGGCCTGACAGAAGGGCGTACGTCGATGGTGACCGGACTACCGTCGGACAGTCGCAGCTGCGCCTGAAAATGCGGGCGTGAGTCCGGGATTTCCACAAAGGTCAGCGCATAGTCGCGGCCCAGGGCGACTTGCAGTGATTGCGCCGCAGTCCCGGCCAGATCATTCGAGGTCAGCGGACTTCCGGCATCATGCTCGCGCAGCAGATAGTCGTAGTTGCGACGCTGCAGGCGCTTGGTCCACGCCGGACGCTCAGCGGCAGGCAGACGGTCGAGGATGGCGATGGAGGTCGCGGTGTCGTGTTCGAAATTGCCCAGCATGGCGGTCTTGGTGCTTTCGTAGCGTTCGTAATACTGGGCGGCGAACATCAGGGACTGGGCGAGTATCAGGCCGACGAGGAACACCAGCCACAGCCGCGATGCCAACGTGCGAGGCCATTGCAAGGCGAGTTTCATGCTTGCTCCTCGAGCACTTCGACCGCATAGGTAAAGACGTACCCCTCATTGCGCACTGTCTTCAAGTACAGAGGTTCGCGCGCGTCATCGAGCAAACGCTGACGCACGCGGCTGACCAACAAATCGATCGAACGGTCGAACATGTCCGCGTCACGGCCCTGGGTCAGGTTGAGCAATTGGTCACGACTCAGTACCCGCTGCGGATGATCGAGAAATACCCGCAGCAGCCTGTACTCGGCGCCGCTCAGCGAGACCAGCGTGTCGTCTTCATCGAGCAGATGGCGAGCGGTGGTGTCGAGGCGCCAGCGCCCGAATTTGAGCTTTCGGCCACTTTCACTGACCACAAAGTTGGGCGGCAGCATGCGCGTACGACGCAGAACGGCATTGATACGTGCTAGCAGTTCGCGCGCAGCGAAGGGTTTGGCCAGATAGTCGTCGGCGCCCATTTCCAGACCAATGATGCGATCGGTCTCGTCGCTGCGCGCGGTCAGCATCAGCACCGGCGTTGCCTTGTGCTTTCCGACGCGAAGTTCACGGCACAGCAGCAGCCCATCATCGCCCGGCATCATGATGTCGAGTACGATCAGATCCACCTTGTTGGTTTCCAGAAACGCCCGCATCTGACGGCCATCCGCAACCACGGTGGTGCGCAGACCATTCTTGTTGAGGTAATTGCCAACCAGTTCCCTGATCTCGCGATCATCATCCACGATCAACACATGATCGACATGTTCCATTCCCTGCTCTCCAAAATGAGCGCAACGATTGCGCAGGCTGGCGATGCCCGATTGGCCGTTGGAAGGGGCCTGTACGCGAACGGCACAAGTGCGGCGAGGCGCCAACGGCAACAAGGGAAGTCGCGGATTTACAGCGCGCGTATTACGCCGTTAAACGTTGATGGCAGTCCAGTTTTTTAGGGGGGCTGTGACAGTTTCTTGTTTGAGCCTGATCGGGTGCGGCCGCATGTTGAATGCGAGCTGGCGGATTGGTGGGTGCTGAATGTGGGGGTGAAGCGAGGAGAAGGCCGCTCCCCAATGACCCTTGAACATCAGGCGGGGGTTTGCCGCGCTGTCGACACACTGGATCGTCGGTCCGCCCGCTCGCCGAGCCGCCATCCCAACAGTCCCCATAGCAGTGCACACAATGCGCCTACCAGTGCTGCCATGCCTGCACCTTGACCGAGCATGTCCAGCGCGCTTTTCGCCCAGGCACTGATGGCGTCGCCGGCGCGGTAGACCACGGTGTCGATGACGTTCTTTGCCTTGTACTTGCTTTCGACATCGAGCGGCGCAAACAGCATCTCCCGGCCTGGGCGCACGAAGGCGTACTCACCGATCCGGCGCACGATCATCAGCGCGGCGATCAGGCCAAAGCCGGGCGCGAAGATCAGCCCGACAAAACCCGCGCACATGACCAGCGGCACCATGGCCAACAGCACGCCGACGCCTAGCTTTTGGGCGACGCGCCCGGTGATGAACAGCTGGCAGAGCAGGGCGCCCGCCTGCACGACAAAATCGATGATGCCGAACACGCGCACCTGCGCCTCTCGATTCGGGAAGTGTTCGGCGACGACACGAGCCTGCTCGAGGTAGAGGAAAGTGGTGACCGTGGCCAGCAGCACCACAAAGCCGCAGATGCCGAACAGATAAGGTGATTTCAAAATCGCCGTCAAACCGCTGAAGGGATTGCCCGGCAACGGCCTGCGAGGGCTTTCGCTCGGCGCGGCATCGGGGCGTCCTGCGCCACCCCGTTCACGCCAGCGCATCAACTGGCGCTTGAACCACATCGCAGCGGCCAGCAGAACAGCGGCCAACAGTATCAGGCCGGACTCGCCCAGCGGACCGATCAGCAAGGCGCTCAGCGCGGGGCCACTCAGGCCACCGACGCTGGCGCCCGCCGCGATGAAAGCGAACAGGCGTTTGGCCTGGGCACTGTCGAACACGTCGGCCATCAGGCTCCAGGCGACCGATATGACAAACAGGTTGTAGACCGATATCCAGACGTAAAACACTCGCGCCAGCCACGGGCTTTCCTCGCCCAGGAACAAGGCGGCGAACAACAGGAGGTTGGCGCAGAAAAATCCGTACACCCAGTCCACGAAATGCAGGCGCGGCACGCGTGCGCTGAGCCAGGCGAACAGCGGAACGGCCGCCAGCATGACGAAGAAGGTCGCGGTAAACAGCCATTGCAAGTTCTCGACGCCGGCAGTGATGCCCATCGATTCGCGGATCGGACGGAGCATGAAATAGCCGGCGAACAGGCAAACGAAAAGCAGAAAACCATTCAGCGCAGGGCGCAGCTCGTGAGCTTCGGCATTGATGATGGCGCTCGTGCGGTGGGCGAGAAGTGACATATTCATGTTGCGCTCCTGTAGGAGTGTCGAGGCGATGGCACGGAGCTTGTCCGTGCCAGGGCGGTCAGCGGTAGGTGACGCCGGTCAGTCGCTCAGAGAGTTGCCACAGCGCGTCGGAGTCCGAGCGATCGGCTGCGGCCGCAGGCATCTTGGCGAAGCCCAGCGGCCCGCGCTTCTCGTTATCTCCGGTGGGCCCATAGTAGGCACCGCCAACAGCCTCCAGCGCCGTCGCTGCATACAGCGTGGGCAGCGCGCCCTGCGCTGCGGAATGATACATATCCCGCTCTACCGCCCATTGTTTGCCGAATTTACTGTCCAGGCCAGGCCCACGGGCGATCAGCTCGGTCACGGCAACGCCGGGGTGAGCGGCGATGCTGCGTATCCCCCAGCCGGCGGCATCGCTGCGCTGCTGCAGATCAATACTCCACTTGAGTACCGCCAGTTTCGATTGGCTGTAGGTGGCGAAAGGGTCGTAATTGCGCTCAGCCTGCAGGTCATCGAAGTTCAGGATTGCCCGCCCTGCGGCAATGCTCGACAGGCTGACCACCCGACCATCGTCGCTTTTGCGTAGCAAGGGCATCAGCAGGCCGGTCAGGGCGAAATGCCCCAGGTAATTGGTCGCCAGTTGCATCTCGTAGCCGTCGGCCGAAACGCCTCGAACCGGCGGCGACATGATCGCGGCGTTATTGATGAGCACGTCGAGCCTTGGCAGGCGTCCCTGCAGACGGTTGGCGAGGTCGCGTACGGATTGCAGATTGGCAAGATCCAGTGTTTCGAATTGCACGCGCGCCTCGGGCACGGCTTGCCTGATGTTTGCGATAGCTTCGCGGCCGCGCTCCGCGTTCCGTGCGGCGATGATTACCTCGGCACCGGCTCGCGTCAGGGCCAGTGCGTCTTCATAGCCCATGCCGCTGGTCCCTCCGGTCACCAGCACGATGCGGCCTTTCTGGCTGGGCATGTCGTGGGTCGACCAATCCGGCTTCGGCTCGTTTCGGGGAGCGGCTTGCGCAGCCAGCGTGCCGGCCAGCGCGGCAATGGCGAACACCGTTCGGGCGACCTTGAGGATACGTTGGCTCGCGGTATTGTTCGGCGTAGCGGTTGAATGGCTCATCAGGCAGTTCTCATTCGCGTTGCAGGTTCCCGGTTGGCGGGGCGAGTGAGCAGTATCGGTGTACGAGTGCGCGAGGATAAGTCGGGCATTGGTGGATAGCCCATACGGTGTGGCGTACAGTCAGGCGCCTGTGGAGGAGGCATTCATGCGTAAACCAAACCTTACCGATGTGTCTATATTTGCTGCGGTGGTTGAGGCAGGGGGCTTTCGTGCTGCCGCACAGAAGCGGGGTTTGTCAGCCTCGTCGCTAAGCGACTGCATACGTCGGCTGGAAGGCGACCTGGGCTTGCGCCTGCTCAATCGAACCACTCGCAGCGTCACGCCGACGGCGGCCGGCGAGCGATTGCTCGAGCGCCTGCGCCCGGCCTTGCAAGAAATCGACGCCGCCTTCAACGATCTGGACGACGACGCTCAGCGGCCGGTCGGCACGCTGAAGCTCAATGTGCCGGTGCCGGTGGCCCGCTTTTTGTTGCCCGACCTGCTGGCGCGGTTTCTGCGTCTTTATCCAGGGGTTAGTGTCGAAGTCGTCATGGAAAACACCTTCGTCGACGTCAACGCTGGCGGGTATGACGCCGGCGTGCGCTATGAAGAGAGCCTCGCCAAGGACATGATCGCCGTGCCCATCGGCCCGCGTCGCCAGCGCTTCGTTGCGGCGGCCGCCCCGGGCTATCTGGCTGAACGTGGGACGCCCACTCACCCCGAAGAACTGTCGGGCCATGACCTGCTTGGCCATCGATTCGAGAGTGGAAAAGTGGGCGTGTTCGAGTTCCATCGAGACGGCCGTATTGTGCGTATCCCGCCTCAGGGGCAACTGTTGACGTCGTCGCACGATTTGAAAATTCGTTCGGCCATCAATGGACTGGGCATCGTCTATACCTTCGAGGACTTTCTGCGCGAGCCGCTGTCCGATGGTCGGCTGGTGCCGATTCTCGAAGATTGGTGGCAGGCCTTCGACGGTCCGTTTCTTTACTACCACGGGCGCCGTCACATGCCTTCGCCGCTCAGGGCGTTTGTCGATTTTCTTCGAGCCGAACGGCAGCTCGCAGAGAGCTCAGGCTTCTCCAGCGCTGTGTCGTAAGGCCTGCATTCATCTTTGGATGACGAAGGCTTCAACGGTCCCTTCATTCGCTCCCGTCTCGGAAGAGCTGCGGAAATGGTCGAGAAGATGCGGAAACGATCCATGGAGAGAGGAGCATATTTCCCGAATCCCAGAAACGACAAAGCCCTGAATAATCAGGGCCTTGTCGGTACAGAATATGGCGGAGGCGATGGGATTCGAACTCATGGACCTGTTACAGTCGACGGTTTTCAAGACCGCTATGGGAAGCCGCTGAATACGCGGCCTCAGACGTTTTTTCGTTCCAATACTTTTGTTTTGCAGCACCTCTACAGACCGCATTCTACAAGGGGCGTATTTCGAGTTATGGAACGCATTTTTTGCCTATTTTGAGGGTTTGGCGATCGCCCCGACACGGCGATAAACTCGCTCAGTAATGTCGCCCTTTGTGTGCCCGAGCAACAAGCTGGCGTCACCCACATCGCTGATTTCCGACGCCGCTTTCGGCCGAATATCCCGGAACTGGAATTCACCGATCCGCTTAGCCAGCAACTCGTCTCCCTGCTCAAGAGCTTCCAGTTTTGCCTTCTCTCGCGCCGCGTCCCACCGCTTCCTCAGCATCGTCGCAGTCATTCGTTTACCGCTCTGGTTGATGATCAGGTAACTCGAAACGTGCCCTGCGTTTCGCTTTGTGATCGCCGCAATCAAAATGCCCAAGCTATTTGCCTCTCCGGCGGTCGTCATCTGAATGCGCAGCTTCTTGTGTGTTTTGTTCTGCTGAACAGTCAGATATCCGCCTTCAACATCATCCTTCCGCATGACCAGCACATCAGCCGGCCTTTGCCCGGTCAGATAGGCCAAGTCCATCGCCTCTTTCAGCTCCTGAGCTGCCTTCTTGTAAACCGCCTCCCAAACCACGTCATTCGCGTAGTAGTCCCTCGGCGTCTCTTTGTTTTTGCGCACACCTTGGCAGGGGTTTTCCTTCGTCGTCAGCCCCCATTCCCGGGCAATGTTGAAAATGTGGGAGAGGGTAGCTATCTCACGGTTCGCGCGGACCTTCGCGGATCGTGCGTCTCGGTAGCCAGCGATCGTTGCTGGCGTGATCGAGTCGATCGGAGCGCTGTCGAACATCGGCCGTAGCTGCTTGATTTCCGCGAGGTTGTCCTTCTGCGTGCGCGGTGCTTTCTTTGGCACCACGTCGCGAATGTACCGGTCGAAGATTCCCTTCATGGTGCGCAGGTCGAGCGGCTTTTCCTTGGCTTCGAGCTCGGCCCACTTCAGCCGAGCCTTGTCGAGATCCTTGCCCAGAGGCATGTCATTGCCGAGCAAGTCGCGGTAGTAATACGCGACCCAGGTGCTACCGTTTTTGCGCTTTCGGGATCGCTTGTACATTCGAGGGGGAAGGTGCTGGTGCTCGGTCTTGCGGGGGCGCATATCAGTTCACTCGCGAATAGTCTGGCGTCCATGCCGGCGCGGCCGGCGGCGGGTTAGGATCGGCAATCGTAGGGCTGATCATGCCCAGCTTCATGCGGGCATACATCCGACCTACCAGCGGACGTTTGCCGCGGCTTTCGACGAAGACCCACTGGCGATCAATCAGCCAGCGGCGCTGGTAGGCCCTGGCCTTGTAGCCAGTGAGTTCGGCCAACTCCTCGTCGGAGAGAATTTCAGTTTCCATAGTGATGCTCCATGCCGCGCGTGGCGGCAGAAGGTGGTGATGGGTTATGCGCTGGCCTTGGCCAGGACTGCGTCGATCCGTTGCACAGTGACGTGCAGCGCCACTTTTTCATCGGTGTCGAACCAGTCGGGCGCGCCTTTCTTGAGTGCCACGGCGAGTACTTGCCGAGACTCGCGGAGGGTCGCGACCATTTCTTCGTGCAGGCTGTCTTTCTGATCGGGCATGCGAATACCTCGCCCGCCGTACACCGGCAGGCTGTTGAATTGGGGGACGGGTTATAAAGCGAGTTCGACTTGAGCTTCGCGCTGCCAGATCGGAGAACTGTTGTGTGCTTCGATTCGATCAGCGATGACGTTGGCGCGCTGGCCGGCGGTGGGTGGGGCGTACATCCCGAAGCGGCTGATGCTTCCGCCGTTCACTGCGGCGTTCGTAGAGTCGGCCGACGCGAAAGGCAAATGCTGGAAAATTGCGGGGTCGAGCATCCGCAGCCCGTGTAGTCGGCACAACGGTCGACCCTGGTCGTCACAGATAGCATCCATCGCGGCGGCCATCCGCTTCCACCATGCTCCTGTGCCCGGCGCAGCCCATTGCCCAGAACTGCCGAGGGCGATAGTTCGCCAGCATCTCGCCAGCCGCTGCAACCTCTCGAGCGATTCGTGCAGGTGCCAGACAGGCACGCCGCGCAACTCCTCTGGCCACTGCCTTACAAGGTCGTCGTTCGCCTCTTCGTCACCATCAATGACGTCCGGAATGAGCGCCCAAGTGAATCCGGGGTGTCGGTGCCAGTCTTCGACCCAGCGCGTGTAGCCTTCGACGTCTACCTGTCCGCCTTTCTTCCACACGGTGAATGCGCCGTTATCGAAAACAAACGATTTGCATACGTCGGCGACAATTCCGAGATCGTCCTTGCGTGGGTACGGCACCAGCGCATGCCGGCCGGCCAAGAATTTAGCGGCGTCCTCGCGCTTACCGCCCACGGGCGTGCCGTGGTAATGAATCATCCGTTGAGCCTCACCGTTTCGATTTCTACGCCCTGATGCGTGGCGATGATGGTTTGGCCTCCGCCGAGCGTTTCGGAAAGTCTGTCAGCGATTTGTTCGTGCCAGCCATGCTTGATCAGCGCGGTGGCGGTTTTGATTTGTTCGACGTGGATCATCGAGGTTGATCGCAATTCAAACCGGTAGATGATCGTCTCGCCGTCGGCGGGGCAGACGGCTGCGAATGTGTGTCGGTAAATATTCACGCGCTGTCCTCGCCCGCCGTAACCGGCAGGCTTTGTGGTTAAATGAAATGAGTATTGGAGAGGCATCTATGAAAAAGGCATTTCGAAACCCGTTGCTCCTAACCGGGCTGCCACTGGCAATCTGCGGCTTCGCGATTACTGCTCCGGGTCTTTGGATTCCGGGGCTTGTGCTGATAGTCACCGGCTTGGCTGCAAGAAAAAGAACCTGACGTCATTGCCACGGGCACTTGTAGCAGTACACGTAGGCGAACCAGGCGAGGGCGATCATGGTGTCACCCGGCGCGCCCACTGGACGTAGGGGCCGTCATCCGTATCGAAGATGCCCATGAGGAACCAATCAGGGCTTGGGGCTTCTGGATTCCAGGCGGTGCACGCAGCGTCCTCGTCCGGCAGATTGTAGATCTCGTCGCCCGAGTGCCAGCCTTTCAGCTCAAGGCCTTGAACCTTCGCCCAGGCGATATATGGAGCGGGGTCTTCGCCGCCGCCAAAATCCGGAATGCCCGGGTGATACCACCAGCCGTCCTTGTCGCGCACCACAGCTACTGGCTGGATCAAAACGATTTCTTCAGACATGACTTTGTCCTTGCCGCTATAGCGGCTGACTTTGAAGGGGGAGGGAGTTACTGCTGTGTGCTTTACTGACTCAACAAATCCGAATCTCGCAGGCTTTGAAAAGGATGCATCGCTGTGATCCGAGTACTCGTTCTAATAGTGATACTGCCAAGCTTCGCGATGGCGTATGAACCGAAACGAGCGGTGAACAATCTTGCTCATGAATATGCTGAGTGCGCGGCTTTTTACACGGTGTCGTCGAAGCTGTTTGAGTCCCAAGATCCAAAGCTAGCGGAGCAAATGAACCAGGCAGCGATAAGAGCGATTGAGTATTCCCAAATCCTCACCAGCGAGAAACTGACCGACGCCAGAATTGAGATGGCAGCAAAGTCCATCATCAAAGACTTGGATAATGAGATTGCTAACGTGTCCATTATTTTGAATAAGTACTCTGATCGCTGTGTTGAAGCCATGACCGACCCTAAGGCGAGAATGGATTACTGGCTTATGAAACGAGATTGATTATCCCGCAATCTCCATCGATACCAGATCATGGGCATTCACAACCTTCATGCCGAGCTCGCGGGCAATGTGCACTTCGAGCCGGGCGCCTTTCGAGTTCTCCCAGCCGGGCAGCACCGCAACCTGACCGCAGAGGCCGAGGCGGGTCAGGTCGTAGGCCATGTAGTCGGCCCAGTCCGCGCCGTCGACGACGCCGTGCTCTGCCGGGTTCTCGACGACGTAGCCCCGGGCGCGCAGATCGGCGGCCATCTTGTTGAAGGCGGGGAAGTTGAAGTCTTCGAAGCCAGTCATCGGGCCGGCCAGGTACAGGCGGTTGATACGAGAGCACGCGGCCGTAACGCCCGGTGCAACCGCGGCGCTGATTCGCTCAACGGTCAATCGGGCCTTGAATGAAGTCGGGCAACGGTTCGTTCGCCGGCGGGATCATCGACGTTACGGCCGAGATCATCCCGACCAGAGAATCGGTGACTACCTTGCGGATGTTTTCTGTGGGCATGGGGCGTCCTATGCCGGGGCATGCCCGGGCGGTGGAGGGTGGTGTCAATAGGATTGGCGCGAGAGAAAGTTTCGTTGTGCGGAGCCTTTCTACAACTTTCCCCCGATGCGCTGAGATAGTCGTGACGGAACAATCTGGCTATCACGAAGCCAGAGACGACCCGCATGAAACGCATCATTGAAGACCTGTTGTTGCAAATCATCATCGACCAAGCGATGAAGCAGATTTACCACTTGATCGAATGGCTCAATACGATGCCCTGGCAGGTGTGGCTTGCCTAAGTTATGCGGCCAGCCGCTGATAAAGCTCAATGATGTCTGCGGCGTTGGCGGCGACCAGTGCCTCGGCTTCGTCGGGACAGACGCTGTTACCGATCAGCCGCACCTGGTCGACCTTCTTGATGTCTCGCCATTCCTCGGCACCGGTGACCGGGTCGACGAACAGCCCGCGATCGATGATGTAGTCCTTGTCGAAGCCTTGGGCGGCCTTCAGCTCAGGCGGTTGCAGCATGCGCAGCGTGATATCGATCAGCACATAGCCGCCGACCATCACCATTTCCGCCGGGTCTTTGAAGTGCTCCGGCAGGTACTGGTGCATGAACGCGGCGCAGCGGCGCGCGCCTTCCATCTGCTCGGGAGTCAGCGTGTCGGGCACCTGCACCGTCTCCACAACCGCGACGCGATCTTTCGTCGGCAGCGTGTGCATCGGCTCGTTGAGCGAAATTCCGTCTTTCTCGTTGCCGTAATACTTCACCAGGTAAGCGCTCACCAGCCGCTGGTTGGCGCCGGACTGGCAGATGGTCGATATCGGGTCGCAAGCCGATCGGCCGTCGCCTTTGTAGAAGCCGCCATTCGCCTGCTCGAAGAATGCTGTGACGATGCCGTGACGCGCGGCGCCGGCCAGAATTGTCTGCGTTGGGTCATCAGGTGAGCTGCCCGCGGCGTTCTGCCCGAACGCGGTCATGTGCGCTGCTGCCATAGCGAAGTGGCCGCCTTTGACCTGGGCGACCTGCGTGCGCAGCGGCTCCTGCACGTCGAAGTTACGCTGTGCTGAACCGTTGGCGCATTCGGTGAGGAACGGTGCCGCAACCGGCTGAACCAGCGCGTGGTGCGTGCCGCCCGCACTGATTGTTGAAAGCGCTTCGTCTGTGCCGTGCGTGCTAGTGTGCGCCGATGAGGTGCCGCGCATCGGGACAATGAAAGGCTTCGCGCTGGTCAGCACGTGCCGCCAGCAACCCTTGGCCACGCGGCGCATGGTGTTCTCAGCCATCGGTTTGTCGCGGAAGATCGTGCGACCGAGGTTGCTCCAGTCGATGCACTCTGCCGCCGAGCGCCACGGCAATTGTTTAGCCGCGGGCCGCTTGTGACGTTTCGGCGCGGGCCAGACGATCGGCTTCCCGTCGCTGCGCGCCACCAGGTACAAGCGCTTGCGAATGGTAAGGGTGCCGGCGTTCGCCGCGATGCGCTCCCGCCATTCGGCGTTGTAGCCCAGTCCTCGGACCAGCGCGGCCATCGGCACAAACTCTCCGATCGCCTCGATGATCTCCGGCATGTCTGGATGATCAGCGGGCAGGCCGGTGCTGATCGCGGCAATGAACGCTTTGAAAGTGCGGCCGCGCTCAGACTTGATCGGCTGTCCGTCATCGTCGATCGGGCCCCAGTCACAGAACTCTTCGACGTTTTCGAGGAAGAGCAGACGCGACTTCGTCACGAATAGCCAACGGATCACTACCCATGCCAAACCTCGAACGCCACGGTCGCGCGGCGCGCCGCCCTTGGCCTTGCTGTGATGCCGGCAGTCTGGCGATGCCCAGATGATCGCGACCGGCTGTCCGCCAGTGGCTTCCCGTGGATCAACTTCGAACACGTCGGCGACGTAATGCGCGGTGGTGGGGTGGTTGGCGCGGTGCACAGCCAGGGCGATTGGATTGTGGTTTACCGCCACGTCCGGCTCCCGATATGCCCGGGCTATGCCAGTGCTGGCGCCACCGCCGCCGGCGAACAGGTCGACCACCAGTTCCTTTTCGAACGGCAGGCCCATGCTCGGCTGGCCATGGATGAACTGAGGCAATTTTTGTTGTGCGGACATAGGGGATCCTCGCCGGCTGGCGTGATTCGTAGAAGTGGGGTATTTATCTGCAATCTCACACTGGCAGGAGGCCGAAATGAGGTTGCAGAGCGATGTAGATGCGCTGGCGGCTATCGAAGAGGACGCTAAAGCGATGCTGAAACGGATAGGGCTGCCGGATGATGCGGTGAAGCTGGAGGTGGTCGTGTTCCTTCGGGAGGTGATCGACCTGGCCAGCTACATGGAGTCGAGGCATCGGCTGATTGAAGCGCCGAGACTTGTCTGAGCAGACGCATTGCCGTTCGTTTCGGTATTTGTTATCGCCCCGGCATGTGGTCGGACCAAGGAGCCTGAGATGGACACAAAACCTTCCAACAAATTGATCGCAGAGCAAAGCGGTCTGACCGAAGCAGAGGTCGGGACGTACTTAACTGCTCTCGAAATGCAAGCAGATGGAAGCTGGATGGTTTACTTCGGTGTTGAAATCGCTAAGTTGCCAGATGCCGACAAGAAAATTAATGCCTCCCGAACACTGTTGATTCCAAGCTGGCTCGCCAAGCACTGGGTCGATCGAGATATTGGCTAGGGCGCCGCCCTCCGTGAACCGGTGGTGGCAATTTTATTTGGGTTGAGGTATCTACAGGGGGCGAGCATGGAGTGGTAAGGAGAAGCTGATGGACGAGCTTGAGGACGCAATGCTATTCGTCAGGGAAAACGGCATGGCGGAATTCGTACCGAATCACCCTCATTACGAGTTTGATCGCTCAGATGAAAGTGTGCTGTTGATTCCCCTAACTGAGATCGCCCCAGTCATCCGCAGTCGAGTTCCACGGCTTGATAATGCCAGAGGAATCAGTGTCCTTGATGGCTTCCAAAGCGGGAGTCAGCTTCCGCAAATATTCGTCATCGCAAATACCGACCCTTGCAGCACGCATAGATACAGGCTGCTCGACGGATATCACAGAATGTATTTGTCTCTTGCGGTCGGGTATCTATCCATACCTGCAGAGGTCTTTCCAGATAATCGACACTTATTCAAAAACTTGCGTGTTTAGATGCTTCCTAGCTAGCCTCAACTCCGGTAGCGGAAAACGCCTCAAGCTGACGCGTCCATTTTTCCTTAATAATCAATTCCGGTCGCGACATGCTCACGAAGCGTTCCGAGTCTTCTGACTGCGCTGCGGCCAGATTGATGATGAAGGTCGACACCGTCTCCTGCCATTCCTCGAAGCCGTGGCGCTCGCCCAGCACCTGAAGTGCTTCATCAAGCGCTTTCGAAACAATCAGCGATCGCTTCTCGGCGCCGATCCGGTCGAGCAGCGCCTTCTCCTTGGCTCGCTTGTCCTTCTGCAATTGCGCATTGCTCTTGGCCATGGCCTACCTCTTCAATTCCGCTGGCCGGCAAGTCCAGCCAGGTCTGTCGTTTGCGTTGTTGGGTGCGAAAACGTCTCACGCTGCGACCTTCACCTGATGCCAGGCGCCGGCGGCGTAGAACAGCTTCGCGGCTTGGGCTTCGTCCATCGAGATCTCGTCGGGAATGGCGATCCAGCCCGACGCAACCAGATGTTTCGGGTTCGCGCTGTCGCGCAGCTCCAGGTAGTAATGCTCGATGGCATCGGTCAGGCGCTCGACCTTGTAGGTGCCCTCGGGTGAGATTTCCACCGACTTGATGTACTCGGCGCCGCGCTCGTCTCGACACATGGCGACGATGTAGATCGTCCAGCGGTAGGAGAAATCGAATATCGCGTTGGCGATCGCCAGACTGCGGATCTGCTTGCAGCTCTTCCAGTTCGCCATGATCTGGCTGCCGCTGGGATCGATGTTCACCACCGCGACGTGGTTGGTGCGCAGCAGCGCCCGGCAGCTGCGTTCGGCCCGGGCGAAACCGTTGTTGGGTTTGCGTTTCGACTTCATAGCGAGTCCGCCATTTTGCGCAGCGCCTTGCGTTCAGCGGCCGATATCGGCTTCGGGCGCCGCTTGAGGACCGTTTCAGGGTCTATTTTCTTCGAGCGGGGCGGTGGGAGCGGATTGCGCGGCGGGCTTTTCAGCTGGTCGATCCGCCCGCCAGCGGCCAGGTACTGCGCGATTCGTTCAGCGATCGACTCGGCGTCCGGTCGGTGCTGCTCGACGAGGTTGAGGTGGTTGCTGATCATGCTGGCCTCACTTGATCCGGATCGAGCTGTCGCCGCGCTCCAAATGCGCGTAGGCAGGTTCTTCGAGCAGTTCGTGTTCTGCGTCTTCGCCGGCGGCCATGCGCTTGCGCACGGCTTCGTTGTGCTCGCGAATTTCCTTGAGCTTGGCGGCGATCGCGTTCTTGTCCGGGGCAATGCTGGTTTTCACGGATGTCAGTTCGTCGGGCACCGCGTCCTCGTTGTCGACGATGACCTTCTCCTTGCCCAGGGCCAAGGTGATGGTGAACAGCGGGCGCTTGATCGACTTGAGGTTGGCGGCTTCCATGTTCCGGCGCAGGTAATCGCTGATTTGGGCAACGCTGTTGGACTTGATGCGCTTGAGCTCGGTCAGTCGCTCAATTTCGGTGTCGATGGCTGTCACGTCGCTTTCAATGTTGCGGCGCAGCATGACGATGTTGTCGGCCTTCACCTCGAACTCGCCTTGGATCTCGTCCATCGCGTGCTGCAGGGCCTCTTTCAGGCCCTCGTCGTCGGTGTCTGCCATTCCCTGAAGTTCGGCGAGCTTGCCGGTCAGTGCGTAGAGCTGGGTCATGCTGCATTCTCCTTGCCGGGTTCAATGGCTGCTTTGCGCTCTTCAAAGGCGCGAGTGATTCGGGCGATGAACGTCGGCTCGTTGCGGCGGGTCGCCTCGCGGATGTATTTGACGTTCAGCATCTTCAGTTCGTGAGCGGTCACGGCCTTGCCCATCGTTTCCACCGCAGAATTCAGCCAGTCCAGACGCTCCTGCTTCTGGCGCAGGATTTCGGCGTCCTTGTCCACTGCCAGCTCGATCGCTTGTTCTTCCTTGAGCTGCTCGACGTAGGTTTGGTCATCGAACATCCCGAGGAATACGTCGGCACTGAAGCCGAGCATCGACAGAGATTTCTTGATGGCGTCGGTCAGCGACTTCTTCGGCGCCTCGCCGTCAGTGGTCATGCCGTAGCTGGTCTTGTACTGGTACCGGGTGCAGCCGTATTGCTCGATCTCGCCGCGCTGACCGTCTTGGGTAAACCAGAGGGCGATCTTGAGTGTGTGACCGATTTCGCGACCGATGCAGGAGCGTTTATCGCCCTCACCGATGAAAATTTCGTGACCCTCATCGAAGCGCTCTTCGATGATCTTCCAGCCCCAACCGATGCCGACCGGGCCGAACAGCTCGGTGGCCTTCATCACCATCGCGGTGCCGCTCAGGCTGGTAATGTCCTGGCCGTTGACCTTGGCTTTTTTGGTGAACCGGGTGTCTGTCTTCTCGACCAGCGCCCAAATCTGCATGTTTTTATCAGACATGACTGTTCTCCGCGCCACCGGAGAGGGGCGCTGTGAAGTTGATTACTGGGTAGCTTTCGCGATGGTTTGCTCAAAGCGCGCGGCGAGGTCACCGTTAACCTCGGCTTTTTCAAGGCTTTCGGTGGTGCCCTTGGCGCGGTGCAGGGCTTCGTAGCGCCGAAGGGTTTCAGCTGCTGTTACCAGGTCTGCCAGAAGGTCAGGCGATGCCGCGATCAGCTTGGCGTCTGCGGCCTCATACACGAAGTCAACGACTTGCTCCTGATCTTCGTTGTAGTCGATTGCCCAGCCGCGCTGGCCTGGCCAACCTTGACCACCAGTCTTGCGAGCGATCCAAGGACCAGGAGTGTGCTTTTGATCGGTCATGACAGTTCCTTGCCGCGACGTGCGCAGCTCTTGAAGTTGAAAGTCAGGAGGTGATGCGGTCGGCAAGGGCGCTGAGCAGCATCAGGAAGGTGTAAATCGCGAGAACACGGAACGATCCGCGCCGAATCAGGAGGCGGCGCGCCCGCTGAAGACTGGTCATCGGAACACGTGGTAGGTAGTGGAGCGCGGCACCTGGCAAGTGCCCTGGCCGTCTTTCACGATGCCATAGGCGCCTGCGCCGCCGATCAGGATCACAACGAGAATCCAGTAGACGAGATTCATGGCCGAGCCCTCACAGCGATGCGCCCGCCTTTCATGGTCACCGACAGGCGCTGCGGGAGGCTGTCGACCAGATCCTCGCGCTTGCGGCCGATCACCTCATTGAAGGGCAGGCCGAAGCCAAGGATCGCGATGCGGCGCTCGATGTCGTCGAGCTGTTCATCGACCAACGTTTTCACCAGAGGGGTTGTCATGCCGAAACTCCTTTCAGATGCGTGTTGCGCTCGACGAACTTGGCGTCCAGCGCATCCCGATAACGATTGGCAGTGCGGGTGTCGATGATCTCGGCGAACTCCGCCATTTCGATCATGCCCATGACGAAGGTGCGATCCGGCACCGGAGTGCAGGACTTGCACATCTTCGCGATTTCGAGGCCCAGCCGGGCCAGTGCTGCCTGATTGCTCATAGCTCGTTGTCCTCGGCCTGGGCGATCAGCGCATCATCGACAAGGGGTCGAAGTAGGCCCTCAGCGATTTCGCCGAGCTTGCCCAGTGGGTGGTCGCTGGGGCCGAGCAGTTCGGCGGCGGCGACCTTGTCAGCGTGGCCGCGCTCGGCGGCGATCAGCAGGTAGCCCAGCGAAGCCGCGGTTACCTCGCAGTCTGCAAGCCGCCCGTTTGCATGCTCATCAACAGCCAGAGCGAACTGGGCGAGCGTGACGCCCTGAGCCGGCCGCATGCGGCGCTGGAACGAAACGTCGCAGCCGAACCGCACCAACTGCTCAGCGGCGCTGTACAGCCACTCAGCCCGAGCCACTTCCTGCGCACTCTCGCTCACCATCGGAGGCGACTGCGCGTCGTGCATGGCCTGACAAATCTTCAGTGCTGCGTTCATGCTGCCTCCGGCCAATGGCGCTCAATGCTCTCTTTTGCGTAAATGGACAGCCGCTCGTAACTGTTCACGCCACCGCAGCCGGGCATAGTTCCTTCCAGCTCGACGCAGGCGCGGATATCGCAGCGGAGCGAGCAAACCCAACCGCCGTAATGGCAGCGGTGAACTTCACCTTTCGGGGCGGGGTGATAGGCGAGGCCGCCTTTCCACGAAGGCGAGCCGCGCAGCTTCAGCCCGCAACCTCGGCAAACTGCTTGTGTATCGGTGCAGTCGTGCATGGCGACCTCCAGTGTTTGGGGTTAGGCGGTGGCTTTGGCGGTCCGGGCGATTCCGCTTGGCGATCCGGGAAGTGGAGCCGACCAGTTACGGTTGAAGTCGCACATCGCAGCAGCTGGTGAATCGCCGAAGCCTGCAACACCGCTTTGCAGATCGGTGCCATACAGCGCGCACCACTGGTTTCCATCAACGGACAGAACGGGCCGATACAAGACGCTGTATTCGGTCATGCACTCTTGAATACTGCTGAAGCACTGCGCGGCGTAGTGCGAGATAGAGCTGCAAGCCATTTGACTGTGTTCATCGTTCATCACGGAAACCTCTGTGGTTGATCCAACAAAACTCGGATGCACTCATCCGCTCCGCTGGTTGCCGTTGGGCGCGGAGGGGAGTGCATTCGGGTGATGTCGGGGGAGAGTGGCCCGGTCTCGCTGCTGGCGACAGACCGGGTTTGCAGCGTCAAGTTGTCTTCGTGCGCTGGGGTGGCCTACCTCATTCGGCCGATGCGCGGTGACATCGACGGCCTACTGTCCGCTGCCTGTATGTGTGTTGGGCGCCGGCCTTCAGGCTTGCCGCGCCGCGCAGGTGAATCGATCACTATTACATGATGGTCATCCTCCTATTGCTCGCTCACTGGGCAGGCAGTGGCCAGCTATTGAATGGGTGATGCAGGTGGGCGGTTATAGGCCGCAGTTTCGTCCGCATCGGGGTGTGATCTGGCCGGGGCTCAACCGGCATTCGGCGGAAGGGGTAGCCCTGAAGGCGACCGGTTGGCACATCCGCTGCCCGAGACTTAGCCTCAGATCACACCCCGATGCGCTCTCATAGAGAGGATCGGGCAGTTAACGACAGGCTGTCGTGGCGCTGGTTGTTCAGTCGTCGAACCCGTAAGAGAAATCGCTTTCCTCGCAGTCGATCAGCAGAACGGCTTCACCGAAGTAAAGCGAAGCCAGGATGCGCTCCCATTTCGAGCGGATATTCATTTTGATCGAGACCTTTTTCGCATCGAGCTGGGCGCTATACACATTCCCGAATTCGACTTTCGGTCTCCAGTGGTCTCCGGTTTCGCGCTCACCTTCAACCATCACATGGAGGTTGTGTTTGAGGCTGTAGTCGCTACGGCGCTCATTGCTGTAGCTGTACCGGCTCCCACCTTCTGGCTGCGGATCGAAGTAGATGTGGTAGAACTTGTGAGAATGGCTGTCGTCTTCAGTGATGCGGATTTCCGGGGCGCTCCATCGCTCGTCCGCAGCCTCTTCTTTGTGCTCATCAATGAATGCTTCGAGCAAATCCTTCAGCGAAATCTCTCCTGTGAGCAGACCTTCACCGGTCAACACCTCTGTGATGGATGCGTCGGCCTGCTTCATGATTGCCGACTCCATGCCCGCTGCCTCCCAGCGCTCCCGCAAAGCATTGGCGATCAGTGCGTTGTAGCGCTGAAGCTCAAACATGTCGGTGACATTGGCCGGAAAGGCTTCCTTCACGGCCGTTTTTATTGATTCGCCGATGGTGCCATAAGATCTGAAGGCGTCTTCGACGACGCTTTTGAACATCTTGTCGATGCCCTCATCGATCAGCTCGCGAGGGCGATCAGACAGGGCGTAGGTGCTGACACGTTCGGCCAGCAGTTGCTGAAGCGTTTGTTCGCTCATTTGATGCTCCGTGCTTGATCGGTTGATTTCCCGTCTGGCCCTGTCGCCAAGGCCAGCCAGTGAAATCTGTTTTTCTCCGCACCCGCTTACCAGGTCATTCACTCAGTTCGGTCAACACCTCGTCCGCCGTCGCAGTGGGCTGCGCGTGGGCAGGCTTTCGGGCCTGTCGGATCGCCGGTCGCCGGTAGAGGCAAGTGCGGTTTTGTTCATCGGTTTACTGACCTCCCACCGATGGAGCCGGGAGTGACCTAACCGGACTGGCCGGGTAGTCGTTCATGGCACTGGTTGTTAAAGAGCGGCGGACGGAAGCCCTTCGCAGTGGCTGTGTGTCGCTGCGATGGACTTAATATAAGTGAGCTTATTTTTACCGTCAATAAGCATGCTTATATATTTTTCTGAGGTCGATAAAAAGCCCGCTCAGTGGCGGGCTCATTTACGCGTCGCAGTATTCTCGCCAGCCAATCCTGACGGTTCCGCCTTCCAGTGCCTCTACCAGGACGCCAGACGTTTCGCCAATCTCATCAAGCAGGCGCTGCCAGTCTTCGGGCGCTTCATGCTCCAGCCTACACACCGTGACCACCTGGACCTTTTGAACGCCTGGCGAGGCAATCAGCGACTGAAGGCGTCGACCTGCGGCTTCGTAAGAAGAGGGCCGTTTCGATGTGGTAAAAGCTGGGATGGGCATGTTGTACTCCTTACTATAGCTGTATGAATGTACAGTATTGATGTTGCCATAACCTTGCAAGCGGCAACTGATATTTTCATGCATAAGTGCATATTCGGGCGGGCTGCTTTTCACCGGGCATGAAAAAGCCCGCACTTGGCGGGCTAGCTGGACCAGCATGTGTCAGTCGGTAATCGGTGGGTACTTGCCGCTCACCGAGTCTCTATACACGATCTCGCTGAATAGTCTGGGGCCGTCGCGCATCGTAATTAAGGCTTGCTTGGCTTCTTCTTTCGTTTCGTATGGCCCCGCCCCAACAGCCAGACCTCGCATTGAAACAACGGGCAAGCCGGCGGCAGCGATGGCCTCTATTGTGCGCTGCTGCTCTACCTCATCGCGACAGGCAGTTGATGCCACCCATCCATATTCCAGTCGTGGACTTGCGATCGGCTCGACGTCTGCACCGCAGTGCTTGCACTTAATCGCAGCAGTCTTGATGCTCTCAGCACACACAGGGCAGGGGCGGGTATCTTTCCCTGCCTGGGCAGCAGCAGGTGAGCCCTTACCGCCCAACAAAACCATGAGCAGGCCAGCAAGCGCGATCATACCGCCGACAATGGTGTGGATCTGACGGTCGGCCATCAGGCCCATGTTATTGACTCGCCCGCCGGCGCCAGTCGGCACGGACACGTCCATGCTCAGCGCGAAGATCAGCCAGCACACGCCGACGATCAGCGCGAACGTCCCAAGTCCTTTCATTGGATCCCTCCCGTAATTGTGCCTGTACTTTACCATTCACGGCGTGTGGCTACCATTCGTGGGGCAGGGAACGGTGGATACAAGAAGCCCGGCGCTGGGCCGGGCTTGTTCATTCTTGAAGTTTATAACCAAGATAGTAAAGGCCCCAGAACGTGGCGAGAAGCATCTGATAAACCGAAGTAAAAAGACAAAACAACGCCACGACTAGCAAATAGTGGCCAATAGGCGATTGGCTATATGTGAATTCATCAATTGCTGGTCCGAACGAAAGTAGAGCAATGCAAAAAAAGACTATCGCAATGCTCTCTCCCGTAAGAAAGGCAAATAACATCGCAAGGAATCGACGTCTAGTTAGATCTATCGTGTTCTCTAGCCCTCTGAGCTTAACAACTACCTTTGGTGTTGGTTCAGGTAGAATGTCATCAATATCCAACCTTCCGAACGTTGCTATAGCTGCCAATGCGGCTATGTAAAATCCGGGCAGTGACTGCACAAACGAAAGTATCATCGATATCATCCCGCCGGGCGATATAAGTAGTTTGGCGGAGGATAGGCTTACTATAAGCGTGATTGTTATAAGCGACAGGATGAATGGATACAGCCAATCCACCACCCATTTGTAAGGGTGTTTGATTGCCAAATAGCCAAACGGCTTCAGTAGCTGACCTATTAACATTTTTCACCCCATGAGCGATAGAACTTCCTTGATTATAAAGTTGTTTGCCTTGTCGAAGCTATTGGTATTTACTAGGGGTGCCGTAATAGTGTGTCGCTTAATGTACTTGTCGTTATCTATCAGCTTACCTGAGTCGGCCGATATTGTAGCCTCTCGTGGCTCGCCATCAGCGTTCTTGAAACGCAGACGCATCTGTTTATATTCAACGTTTTTCTTGATAATTTTATTTCTGATTTGCCTCACTGACGACGATATTGAGGCTATTAAACCAGGCTCTGGTTTTAACTCAATTGTACGAAGTCTCTCCTTGACTGCGCCGCTGTCGTCCCAAGTCGCTCCTTCCTCCGAAAAGCTTAGAAGTTGTATTGATGAAAGTGTGCCTCCGTTTAGATCATTCTCAAATTCGGCTGACGGGTGCCCTTGAAACTCAATCTGATGAAGTAAATGAACTAAAACAGGATTGCCTTTGGAGTCTCTAGCCCCGTTTGCATTTGGGATCATGTATTGAGCGGGGAATTGCTTTTTACATGCGCGGAAAAGGAACCTAATATAGTCGCTAATGCTACTTGCGTGTAAGCCGGAGCCAAACACTGTTTCGATAACGCAAAGGTAATAGTTGTCACCCTTTACAGGGTTTAGATCTAGCACAACATGAGCTGAATAGTCACCGCCGTGACCAGGCGGCTTTGAATGGACTACTCTACTCTTGAGGTCGGGGTCGCTCGAAACTGCGTCAGGTGCGTTAGGGTCGCTTCTGTTGATAAGTAGAATTAACTTGTCGCCTTTAAGCTGCAGGTCAGAAAGATAGAGTTTGGCAGAGGTTTCTGTTCTACCTTTTTTTACTATTTTGTCCCCACTCGTAAAAAGAAGACTAATATCGCTGTGAAGTTCTCTGAGTGTTTTCGGTGTCGCGTCAAAGCAGGCTAGATTAGCTGCCGCTCTAGAGATCCCCATGGCAGATATTTTCAGGTCGTAAAATGTCGCAGTCCTGTGCATGGCATCCCCGTCGTTACAAGTGTCAGCAATGGTTATTAGAGTTTCTATTAAAGTGCTATTTGCATCAATCTGGTCGGGGTGTCGATGTACCTTGCCTCCCAAGAATACCTTTCTTGTATCTCATTCTCGCATGCCATAGAAGTGGTTAAGCGCTATGAGCTCAATCACCGCCACGAAAATGCAGAGCACATCGAAGCCAGGACTGAATACCCGCTTGCGGTTGGATGAGCTGCCGTCCGGTCAAATGCCAGAGTTGCTTGTGAAAGCCACCATGAACGCTAGCAGAGTATAGGTCCACAACTTGCTCAAAAAGCACTGCGATCGCCATGATCTCTACGGTTTTCCAAGGCGGAGGGCATCAGTAAAACTTCTGCAGCGCCTGCACAACCACACCCACGATGCGACAGTTCTCATCGACTGACTCGATGGGGTAGCTTGGGTTCAGCGGTTTCAGGAACAGCCGGCCGCCGTCGCTGACCAGCTTTTTGAATGTCGCTTCATTACTGTCCGGAAGCTTGGCCACGACAAGCTTACCTGGTGCGACCTCAGCTTCTGTATCCACCAAGATTAGCGTGCCTTCGGTGATGCTCTGGCCGGCGGGCGCTGTCATCGAGTCACCTTTGACTGTCAGCCAGAACGCAGGGCCTTTGGAGTCGTACTCTGAAAACTCGTATCGATCTGAAATCCCGGCGGGGTAGGGCTCAACGGCTTCCGCCCAAGAGCCGGCAGAAACCCAACTGATCACTGGATAGCGATAGCTATGCAATGGCTGCTCAGCCATCGATACGTTCGACTCCTCTTTAGAATCGACGACCATCGGCCCGATGTTGTCCGACAGCCAAATAGCGCTCACGCCGGTGGCGTGCGCGATCTTTGGAAGATGCGCGCTCTGTAGGTTTTTGCCCCTCTCCAACTGAGAGATCACCGGTTGCTCAACCCCCACCATTTTCGCAAGTGGGGCCTGCTTTAGGCCGGCGTATTCACGGGCTGCTTTTACGCGTTCTGCAAGTGTGCTCATGCACATGAATTTATAAGTTCCCTTATTGCCTTGCAAATAAGCGTGCTTCTACTTACGATATAAGCAGGCTTATCAGGAGGGCTCTCAAATGACCCCAATCGAAAGGCTCGTCGACTTCTTCGGCGGGCAAACCAAAACCGCATTAGCGCTAGACGTTTCTCAGGCAGCAGTTTCGTACTGGGTTGCCGGGATTCACCCGATGCGCGCCGAAAAAGCTTTCAAGGCTGAAGAGCTGACCGGCGGAAAGATCACTGCCCGCGAACTGTGTATTCCCCAAAAGGACGCTCAATCCGCCGCCTGAAAACTATGTCCGCCGATCCATTGAGCGAATGATCGCTTTTGCATCGGAAGGGCACCACGGAAACAAATTTGAGGTTTTACGAATGGAAGATTTTCTGCGGGCCTGCCAGAGCGCTGTTCTGGACAACGAAGCCAAGACACTGGCTGCAAAGATGGGCGTTCCTCACGTCGGCCTACTTCAGCGCGCCAATCCGGACAACGACGCACACCACCTGACCGTGGAGCATCTGTTCGGGATTCTGCTGCACACAGGCGAAATGCGCCCTCTAGCGGCACTGGCGAGCGAGTTTGGTTTCGACCTCGTTGCGAAAGCTGCGCCAGAGCCGCAAGCGTTGACCAAATCACTGATCAACGTCGGCAAAGAGGTCGCCGATCTGACCATCGCGGTGCACCAGGCGCTGGATGACAACCACGTCAGTTCTTTCGAGAAAAACTTGATCCGCCAGGAGATCAGCCACGTTCGGCAGAGCCTAGACGTGATGGATGCCTCGGTGAAGGCTGCCTGAATCCCGGGCACAAAAAAGCCGACGGAGAAGGTCGGCTGATTCGCAAAACTAGAGACGCCCGATTATGCAGAGCCAGCCAAATTCCAGCAACACCCCGAACAATGTCGCGGCACGTTTTAACCAATCACAAAACGTGTCGCGTACCAACTCAGTAATTCCTTTCGACTTCGATGGCGGCGCCATCCGCGTAATCACCGACGAGCTCGGCGATCCGTGGTTCGTTGCCCGTGATGTCGCTGACGCCTTGGGCTATGCCAAGCCAGAGAACGCTATCTCTCGTCATTGCAAGGCCGCGACCACTACCCCGAAACAGGGTGGTGGTTTCATGACCGTAATTCCTGAGCGCGATGTCTATCGTCTGGTGATGCGCTCCAAGCTGGTCGGCGCCGAACGTTTCGAGGAATGGGTGGTTGGTGAGGTTCTGCCTAGCATCCGCAAGACCGGGAAATTCGACGCCGCCAGCCCAAGCAGTTCAAAGGTTGTCGGGGAACTCGCGCTCATGGAGTGTTACACGCGCCTGCTCAAGCCTTCACCATCCAGCCAAGTGATGATGCTGGCGAGGATCGCGACCAATAACGGTCTGGAGTCGAGCTTCCTGCCGGGTTACGCGATCGATGCCGCGCCAGATGCCATTGGCGGCAGCTCGATGCCGACGAAGGCGGCTACCGCGTTGATCAAGGAAAACGGCGTCGCTTGCACAACGCGGGCGTTCAACCTTGCTCTTGAAGCCCACAGTTTCCTCAAGCAACTCCAGCGCAAGAATTCTAAGCAGGAAATGGTCGACTTCTGGTCGGTCACTGACAAGGGGCTGGCCTACGGCAAGAACCTCACCAGTCCCCAATGTCCGCGCGAGACACAGCCTCACTGGTACGTGGATCGCTTCTTCGAACTGGCCAAATTGGTCGGGAAGGCCTGATATGCAATTTACCGTCACGATCAATCAGGTGAAGGCGTTGGAGTGGGGCCTGAATTCTCAGCAGGCCCTGCTGTTCGCCTTCGTCTACGGCTGTCCAAGCTGGACGAAGCCAATCAAGACTGATGACGGGATCTTCTTCGCGCTGAGCAAGGCCAAGATCATCGAGGAGCTGCCGCTGCTCACCGACAAGCCGGACACTGCTTATCGCATGCTGAAGGCCCTAGAAGAGGCCGGTCTGATTGAGCTTTCCAGCACTTCGAACATCACGCTGTTTCGCTTGACCGAGAAGGCGATTGAGTGGAACCAGAAGCTGGACGGGTCGGAAAAATATCCGACCCCACCAAAGAACGAAGGTCGGAAAAAAATCCGATCTGCCTCGGAAAAAAATCCGAGCAAGGTCGGAGAAAAATCCGAGCAAGGGTCGGAAAAATCTCCGACAAATCAGGATACCAATCATCAGGGTACCAATCAGGATACCAGTCAGGACTTGCAAGGCAGCCCGGACAAGCCGGCCCGCAATCTGGTTCTCGTGGTCGATCGCACCGATGCGCCACGAGTTGAGATTCCCGCTGACATGCCGGGCCCAAAAGATCAGTCCTGCAAAACCTTCAAGGTCTGGGCGAACTACGCCATGGCCTACCGCAAGCGCTACAGCACCTGGCCGGTGTGGAACGCCAAAGTCGGTGGACAGCTCGGTCAACTGGTCGACCGCCTCGGCGCCGATGTCGCTCATCACGTCGCAGCTCACTTTCTGAAAACCAGCGATGCCGCCGTTCTGCGCAAGTGCCACAGCCTCAACGAACTGCTGGCCAACGCCGAGAGCTATCACACCCAGTGGGTGACGGGTCAGCGCATCAACGGAACAACCGCGCGCCAGATGGAACGCACCGAGGCGAACGTATCCGCTGCCGAGCAAGCCGCGCAAATGGTCTTGGCCAAGCGCCAAGCGGGAGAGCGCAATGAATACCTTTGAAATGAACGACCAGCAAGTTGCCGGGCTCGCTGCCGCAATCTGCGCCACCGCCGAGGCCATGGGTCAGGAAATGAACCCTGGCACCGCGGCGATCATGGCCGAAGACCTCTGCGCCTACCCGGTACCGGTTGTGAAAGCCGCTCTGAAGGCCTGCCGCTTTGAGGTGAAGGGCAAATTGGCAATGGCCGACATTCTTCAGCGCGTTCAGGTTGCTGACGGCCGCCCAGGCAAGGACGAGGCCTGGGCGATCGCGATGACCACCAACGATGAATTCGAAACCGTGGTGCTGACCGACGAGATCCAGCTCGCACTCGCAGCGGCGAAACCTGTCCTTGATGCCGGCGACAAGGTCGGTGCGCGCATGGCGTTCAATAGCGCCTACGAGCGTTTGGTCGGCCAGGCGCGGGAGGACAACAAGCATGTCAATTGGCATGTGTCCGTCGGCTTCGACGCCAACCGCCGCACGCAGGCGATCACCAAGGCTGTGCAGATGCAGCGGATCCCGCAAGAGCGAGCTCAGCAGTACCTGGCCGACTTGAGTGTCGCGCCGGTCACTGAAGACGGTCGTGCGGTTGTTGCGCTGCTCACCGGTGAGATTGCGCGGCCTTCTCCAAAGCTGCGCGAGAAGCTCGCCGCGGTGAAAAATTCGATGCTCGCCATGCGCCAGGCATCGGCCGAGGAAAAAACAGAACTGCGAATTCTGGCAGCTAATGAGCTGGCGGATCGCCGGGCGCTGCTCATTCAGCAGGCAGAACAATTGGAAGCAAGGAGCGCGGCTCAATGACCATCGACAAACAAAAACTCCAGAAGCTGCTGTGGGCCGAAGCTGCGTCCTACCGTGCCGACTGCGCTGACTGGAAGCGCAACACCGAGGCGCTGCAGGAATACCTCGGGGAGAAGACCGTGGAGGAGGTGGCGCTTGAGCTGTTGGCCGAGAACGAGCGACTGACACGGCAACTCGGCGAGTTGATCAACGGATTGCCGAACAAGGTGGCCACCCATGGCTGACAAAATCTCCGTGAACTGTCAGGCCAAGCTCTCCGAGGCCATCACGAAGCTTAGCGCCATGTACCGCGACAAGAAGTTCGTCGTGGTGTCGCTGCGCCCGGGTAAAGACCGCACGCTTGATCAAAACCGTCTCTGGTTCGCGATGTACAAACGCATCGCCGAGATGACCCAGATCGGCGATGAGGCCGACGCTCGCCGCTACTGCAAGTTGCACGTCGGCGTGCAGATCCTGCTGAACGAGGATGCCGGGTTTCAGGCTGAGTGGTACCGCGTCATGCGCCACCTCCCGTATGAGACGAAGCTGGCCATGATGGGCGGCTGCAAACTCTTCGGCCCGGACGGATTCCCGGTAACCAGTCTGTTCAACCGCGCACAGGGCGTGGCCTATACCGACCGCATCGTCGCGCGCTTCTCTCAGCAGGGCGTGTACTTCGATGATCTGTTGAGCCAGGAGGCTGCATGACGATCGCAAGGAAGCAGCCGAAGCCGAAGAAATGTCGCGTCGATACCTGCAGGGCCTCATTCGTCCCGTCGCGGATGGGGCAGGCGGTTTGCAGCCCAGCCTGCGCGGCCATCGATGCACCGCGTCACATGGAGAAAGCCCGCAAGGCCATCGCCCAGCGCGATCGCCGCGAGATCCAGGTGCGCAAGGAGAAGCTGAAGAGCAGGGCGGATCACCTGCGCGAAGCCCAGGCAGCCGTGAACGAGTACGTCCGCCTGCGTGACGCACACCTGCCTTGCATCAGCTGCGACTCGATGCCGAACGACAACGACCTGATGACCGGCAGCCGCTGGGACGCCGGGCACTACCGATCTGTCGGCGCCTGCCCGGAGCTGCGATTCGAACCGCTGAACATCCACCGCCAGTGTGTGAAGTGCAACCGCAACCTGTCGGGGAACGCGGTCGAGTACCGCATCCGGTTGGTGCAGCGCATCGGCGCCGAAACCGTGGCATGGCTCGAAGGGCCTCATGAGCCCCGCAAGTACACCGTCGAAGAAATCAAAACCATCAAGGCCGAATTCCGAGCCAAGACAAGAGAGCTGAAGAAAGGGGAAGCCGCATGAAGCTGATCAACGCAAGACAGGTCTGGACTGAAGCGCAGCACGAATCGAACGCGTCGATCAGCGCTCTGGGCATCGAGCGCGGGGCATCGGCACCGGTGAAGAAGGGCGCCCGGATGCGCCGGCATGAGGCTGTATTCGCCGCGCTGGGCGATGACAAAGAGGAGCGTATTGAAATCGTTCGTCAGCGGATCAGCATCAGCGAGACGCGCCGTACGCCGGTTGGTCGCTCGACTGCCCGCGCTGCACACCTGGCTACGATCGGTAAAGTGCTGCGCGCCATCGACACGCTTCCATTTCAGGTGCAGCAGCTCGGGCACTATCTCTACCATCCGTGCATGACGATGGTTCACGTGCTCAACGCGGAGAAGCTGATCTGGAATGATGTCGATTTTTCCGCTCTGACGGACGCCAAGGCTGCGAAAGCTCATTGCATGATCACCATGGCCCTGCAGTCTTACAAGATTGAGGCGCATGGCGGAGAGCAGTGGGGGCCGGCACGGGTTGCCGAGGGAATGCTCAAGCTCTACGGTGTTCGTATCGAGCCGAAAGTGTGGGATCGCGATTGGAAGGATGTGTGGAATTTCCTGCGGACAGCGATCTCCGAAGTGGATGTACAGGCGTTACGGCCGGTATGGCAGGTTATATTTGATGAAAATTCTGAGGATGCGGCATAAAAGTGTTGCTATGTTGGGGTTTGTGAGGTAATTTTTCCATAGTGCACAAGTAACGCGAAACGCACACGGATCTCAGAACCCGGCCATGCGCCGGGTTTTTTCATGACCAATGTTTAATCCGACATCTGCACACTGGTATGATTGGCCCATGAGCAGGTTCACTACCGGCCAACCAGTTTCTGGGGACATGGTTCGAATCCCGTTACGCAGCCTTCCTTGATGGCGATCCTTTTTTTGACGATGGTTATTTTGACCGCACTTTCAAGCTTCATCGGATCGCTGAACGCAACAGTTCATTTTGCGTGCAAGGAGTTACAGATGATCAAAACATTGGCAGCAACATTCGTTAACGCAACATTTGTATCAATCGTCGCCGTCCTAGCGGGATGCGTAGCAAACGGTAACGTCCCCGATTAATCCGAGGTATAACCTCCCGAAACAGCCCCGCAGACGCGGGGCTGCTTTTTTACACCATGAAGCCTCGGCATTTGCCGGGGCTTTTTCGTTTTCGGCTCCCCACACCCATAGCCCCGAGCTGGGAGTGCAGCGGACGCCGGATTTATCAATCTCCCCAAGGGGGAGGCAACCCGGATGCCAAACATGCCTGACAAGCCAGACACATGGGCCAAGCTCTGGCTGGCGTTGAGCAATCCGCTAATGGCGGGCGTCATCATGGCCATCACCGTTTGCTTGCTTCGCGTCATCTACGACGGAAAAGAAACCAGCGTGCGCCGGATCATTTTCGAGGCTCTGATTTGCGGATCGCTGAGTCTGGTCGCGTCCAGCGTCATTGAGTGGATGGCCTGGCCTTCAAGCCTATCGATCGCTGCCGGTGGCACGATCGGCTTCCTCGGCGTGACAGCCATACGCGAGCTGGTGACCCGATTCCTGGGTCGCAAGGCGGATGCCGCATGAAGACCTTCGCTGCAGCAATCATTATCGCCTTGGTCGGCCTACTCCTCATTGGGATTCAGCAGTCGCGCGTCGTCGCCCTTCGCGGGGAGGTGGCATTCGAAGCGAGCGAGAAGAAGAAGGCGGTTGACGCCAACCTCGAAAGCCAGGCCACGATCACCACACTGCGCGCCGAAGCCCAGCGCAACGCCGATTACCAGAGAGACCTGAACAAGCGGTTACAGGCCAGCCAGGCCAAAGCCAGAAAGGCGGAGAAGAACTTTGAAGAACTCAAGCGCAACAGCAAGCCTGTTCGTGACTGGGCTGCTCAGCCTCTGCCTGACGGCCTGCGCGGGAAAGCCGGAGGTGGTAACAAAGACAGCGGCGGTAAGAGTCGAGCCCCCTGAGCTGGTGCCATGTGAGCGGGTAGCTGATGAAGAGCTCGCCGACAACGGCCAGCTCTGGGAGTTGAAGAACCAAGCCATCAACCTGCTCGACACCTGCGCAGATCAGGTGGACGCGCAGATCAAGCGCAGCCAGAGCAAGTAGGTCGCGACACGTTTCGCGAGAGTGCAAATTGTGTCGCAACACTGGTCAAGAGACACTATCGCGCTTGTATTGACCATGAAGCTGCTTGAGCGCTCCTTGATATTCGGAAGCGGTGAGCTTGGACTTAAGCCTCGCCATGACGTCCTGAGCGGCTGAGCTCACCGTCTCAGTGTTCCTCCCGGTTCGCTCCGCCCACTCTGAAGCTGCCGTCAATACTGCTGTTTCATCAATGCGATGGCTCACTTGCGGATTTCCCTTGTTGAGTGCAGCTAATCTTAGCCGAGTAGGCGGATGGATATGAAATGATTCGACCGACTCCGCCTGAGTCGCTGCTCAACCTGTCTGAGATGGCCAGCCTCGGTATTCGCCTGATCCCTGCGCCCGAGGTGTGGGAGTGGCTACAAGCCGAGATCCTCGCTGACACAGGCAGCATCCACAACGAAGACCATGCCCATCTGATCGATGCGGACGTGAGAGTCATGTGGGCGTCTGCTGCCTTCACGAAGAAGGGTCGGACGGTGGTCGGCCAGGCGGAGCAGGTAGCGTTCCGTGCAGGTGGTTGGCAGAAGGCCCGGATGGAACAGCAGATGCTGGATTGGTTCGGCGACGTGCCGGACTACATCATCACCTTGGCTGCCGATTACTGCGCTCAATGCAGCGACGCTGACTTCTGCGCACTGGTCGAGCATGAGCTGTACCACATCGCTCAGGCGACCGATCAGTACGGCGCACCCAAGTTCACCCAGGAAGGATTGCCCAAGCTTGAGATGCGCGGACACGACGTTGAAGAGTTCGTCGGTGTGGTGCGTCGGTATGGGGCGAGCCCTCAAGTGCAAGAGCTGGTGGACGCTGCAAGCAGTCCTGCTGAGGTGGGGAAATTGAACATTGCGAGGGCCTGCGGAACCTGTCTGCTCAAGTCGGCCTGATTCTGGACAGGCTCTGGACGGATGAAAATCTATGGCAGCCCTTCAAAACGACGTGAAGGCCTTTATCGTTCAGGCCTTGGCGTGCTTCGACACGCCTTCACAGGTTGTTGAAGCCGTCCAAAAGGAATACGGGATATCGGTGACGCGCCAGCAGGTGGAGACACACGATCCCACGAAGACATCAGGGAAAGGCTTGGCCAAGCGCTGGGTAACGATGTTTGAAGATGCCAGAAAGCGCTTCCGCGAAGAAACCGCAGAGATCCCGATCGCCAACCGAGCGTTCCGACTCCGCGCCATGAATCGGTTTGTCGAACGGGCGGAGTCGCTGAAGAACATTGGCCTGGCAATGCAGATCCTTGAGCAGGCCGCGAAGGAAGTCGGCGACGTTTACGTCAATCGCCACCGGAAGGATGAGTCAGACGATGAGCCGGCAATCCCGACGCGCATTCAGGTCGACGTAGTGGACGCGAGGAGGCCGAATGCCGAGCCTTAACGTTCCGCAGTCGCAATTCCTCTTGTTGCCCCACAAGTTTCGCGCTTTCGTTGCTGGTTTCGGCTCCGGGAAGACTTGGGTCGGATGCTCAGCGCTCAGCAAGCATTTCATGGAGTGGCCCGGCGTCAACGCTGGGTACTTCGCACCGACCTACCCGCAGATCCGCGATATCTTCTATCCCACGATGGAGGAGGTGGCTTACGACTGGGGGCTGAAGACCAAGATCAACCAAGCGAACCATGAGGTTCACATTTACAGCGGCCGGCAGTATCGCGGCACTGTGATTTGCCGGTCGATGGAGAAGCCGCAAACAATCGTCGGCTTCAAGATCGGTCACGCCCTGGTGGATGAGCTGGACGTGCTGACGTCGATCAAGGCTCAGCAAGCCTGGCGCAAGATCATTGCCCGGATGCGTTACAACCTGCCCGGGCTTAAAAACGGCGTGGACGTGACCACGACGCCGGAAGGCTTCAAGTTCGTCTTTCTCCAATTCGTCAAGCAGCTGCGCGACAAGCCGGCGCTGAAGGAAATGTATGGACTGATTCAGGCCAGCACCTTCGACAACGAACTGAACCTGCCTGACGACTACATCGCCTCGCTGATGGAGTCGTATCCCGAGCAGTTGATCCGCGCGTACCTGAATGGCCAGTTCGTCAACCTGACGTCCGGATCGATCTACCACGCCTACGACCGCAAGCTGAACCAGTGCTTCGACACTGTGCAGCCCGGCGAGCCGCTGTTCATCGGCATGGACTTCAACGTCGGCAAGATGGCGGCGATTACGCACGTCAAACGTGACCAGGGCCTGCCGCGCGCCGTGGACGAATTGATGGATGGCTACGACACGCCTGACATGATTCGTCGAATCAAAGAGCGGTACTGGGAACACACCGGCAACGACTACAAGAAGACCTGCGAGATCCGGATCTACCCGGACGCCTCCGGCGATTCGCGCAAATCTGTTAATGCCAGCCTCACCGATATCGCCATGCTCAAACAGGCAGGCTTCACGGTCATCGCGCCGGCGGCAAACCCACCTGTGAAGGATCGGATCAACGCCATGAACGCCATGTTCTGCAATGCGCAGGGCGAGCGCCGCTATTTGGTCAACCCGTTTACGTGTCCGACCTACGCCGACGGCCTAGAGCAACAGATCTGGGCGCCCAACGGCGAGCCGGACAAAAGCCAAGGCAACGACCACGCCAACGACGGCGGTGGTTACTTCATTCACCGCGAGTACCCGATAATCAAACCGGTCACCGCTATCAAAATGGGATACGCCCGATGAGCAACGACGTCTCCTACAAGCGGGCGGATTACATCGAAGCACTGGATCGCTGGTCCACCGTTCGCGACGTTTGCGCTGGCCAGCACCGGGTTGTCGACCGACTGCCTTACATCAATGCTCACGATAAATCGCCGGAGAACGTTGATCGCAACAAGGCTTATCGCGAGCGGGCGGTGTTCAAGAATGCTACCGGTCACACGCGAAACGGCTTACTCGGTTTGGCGTTTCACAAAGATCCGACGCTGGTCGTGAAAAAGAAACTGGAGTATTTGCAGGACAACGCCAACGGCTCCGGTGTAAGCATCTATCAGCATTCGCAAGGTACGCTGGAAAAGGTGCTTGAGGCTGGACGGCATGGTCTGTACGTCGACTATCACCAGGACGCCGGCACCGGTGGCCACTCCGTGATCCTGTCGTACTGCGCCGAAGACATCATCAACTGGCGCACGGGCATGGTGAACGGTCACAGCGTGCTGATCCTGGTGGTGCTGCGCGAGTCGCCGGAAATCGAAGATGGATTCGGCTTCAAGGTGATCGAGCAGTATCGCGAATTGGCTCTCGAGGATGACGGTTTTGTCTGCCGTGTTTGGCGCCGATCCGGGCCAAAAGGTGGCGGGCCGCTGGCCGTTGTTCGGGAGTTCAAACCCACCGGCGCCGCCGGCCGCCTGAAGGAGATCCCGTTCACCTTCGTCGGCGCGCAGAACAACGATCCGAGCATTGACGAGTCACCGCTCTACGACATCGCCATGATCAACCTGGGCCATTACCGGAACAGTGCCGACTACGAAGACAGCGTCTTCTGGTGTGGCCAGGCCCAGCCTTGGATTTCCGGATTGGATGAGCAGTGGCGCGACTGGATGGAGAAGAACGGCGTCTACGTCGGCTCCCGCGCACCCATGATGCTGCCGGCTGGTGGTGAGTTCGGCTACGCCCAGCCACTGCCGAACACGCTGGTGAAGGAGGCCATGGCTGACAAGAACCAGATGATGATCGAGCTGGGCGCACGAATGGTCGTGGCTTCCCTCTCGTCGAAAACGGCGACCGAAGCCCGCGGTGATCAATCGGCATCGACCTCAGTGCTCGCCGGCTGCGTGGCGAACGTCAGCGAGGCTTACACCCGGGCGATCATGTGGTGCTGCACATACATGGGCGTCGACGACGCGAAGGTTTCCTACCAGATCAATCAGGAATTCGTGGAACTGACGGCTGATCCTCAGATGATCACCGCGTTGGTTGGGCTCTGGCAAAACGGCGGCTTCGCCAAAGCGGACCTTCGGACTTACCTTCGCAAGTTGGGCCTGATTGCGCCGGAGCGCACCGACCAGCAAATCGATGGTGAGCTGGCAGAGCAAGCCGACGGCTTGGGCTTGGACGATGAGGACAAAATAGATGGCGGCAAACCAAGCAATCCTTGACGCCACGATCCGGCACGCGGTCTTCCTAGAAAAGCTGAAGACAGGTGAGGTCGGCAAATTTGCGCCGTTCCTGAAGGAGATCGACCGTTCGATCCGCGACCGGCTTACCCAGTCGGATTTGACTGAATACAACGTGAAGCGGCTGGAAGCGCTGCTGAAAGAGGTCGACAGTTTGCTGTTGGGTATCTTCGACCGCTACAGCGCACAATTGAACCTCGACCTGATCGACATCGCGAATTACGAGGCTGAGTTTGAAGCGTCGAGTCTGGCCCGGTCGGCGCCGGTTGGAGTCTCGTTCGATGTGGTCGCACCGACGGCAGCAGCTATCCGCACTGCGGTGCTGACCAATCCCCTCGGTGTGCGTGGTACCGGCGGCGGCAAGCTGCTGAAGTCGTTCATCAAGGGCTGGACCAGTGCCGAGCGCGAGCGCGTCACCGGCACCATCCGGCAGGGCTTCTTCGAAGGACAAACGAACTTCCAGATCATACGCAACATTCGCGGAACAAAGTCGGCCGGCTACAAGGACGGCATTCTCGCCACCACCAACCGCAATGCCAGCACGGTCGTGCACACTGCGATTCAGCATGTGTCCTCTCAAGCGCGCATGGAGGTTGCCAAGGCCAATACGGACGTCGTGTCCGAGATTGAGATGGTCGCCACGCTGGACAGCAAGACCAGCCAGCAGTGCCGATCGATGGATAAGCGACGGTTTCCAGTCGACTCTGGCCCGCGGCCACCGTTTCACCCGAATTGCCGCACCACATTTGTCCTGCTGACCAAACTCAGTGAGATGTTCGCCAAGGGCGCTACCCGGGCTTCCGTGGGCGCAGATGGAGCTGGGCAGGTCAGCGTGAGCCTCGACTATTACCACTGGCTTCAGCAACAGCCAGCGGCGTTTCAGGACGTGGCAATCGGGCCGGTACGGGCGAAGCTCTTCCGCGAGGGCGGGTTAAGCGTCGAACGCTTTGCAGAGCTCCAACTCGATCGCAACTTCGCGCCATTGACACTGGTGCAGATGAAAGCGCTGGAGCCGCTGGCGTTTGAGCGTGCGGGATTATGATTGCTTGATCAGCATCCTTTTCTCTGGGAGTCCAGGTCTTCCATGTACTGGTAATACGCGTCTTTCCACTCTGTTACGAGTCTCTCGTATTCCGAGGTTATGAAGACAGGTCTTTCGAAAGATTTGTAGTCTGAAACCCTAACAGTCAACCAATCGGATAGTTCTCCGGATTTTTCACCCAGCGCTGTTTTGGTCAGCAACATTAATGAATATCCGGATCTGGAGAACGCCTCTACGTAAGCAGGTTTTTTTTCATAAAAGCCAGGCGAGGCACTTCCGGTTGTGAGCGAAGCCAGCGAGGCCATGAAGGCGTCACTTTTAATCCTGGCGTATTCCTCTCGTTTGTCGAGACGACTTATACAACTGAGCTTTTCGCTCGATCTCGTCGTTTGGGCGCTGCTAACCCATGTAGAGACGCTCGTCGTCAGTACCCCAGCAAGTGTGATTAGCGAAGAAAAGGCCGCGATTTTGAACGCGCTCTTCAAATCTCTCTCGGTTTTGTCTTTTGGCTCTGCAGATGGCATTTCAGCACCTCAATAAAAAGCGGCATTGAAAGGCTTCATTGACAGAAACGCAACGTAACCCGCTCAGGCGGGTTTTTTTACGCCTGCAAAGCAGGCAACACATACCCAAGGGGTGCATCAACGTGGCAGAAGAAAACGAAATCGACTTGGACAATCCGGCAATCAAGGCCGCTATCGCGACTGCCGTTGAAACCTCTGTTTCTGGTCTGAAAACCAAAAATTCCGAGCTGCTGGGCAAGCTGAAGGAAACCACCGGCAAGCTGACCCAGTTCGAAACTCAGTTCGAGGGTATCGACATCGACGCCGTCAAAGGCTTGCTCAGCCGGGCCGGCCAAGACGAGGAAACCAAGCTGCTGACTGAGGGCAAAGTGGACGAGGTGTTCAATCGTCGCACCGAGCGCTTGCGCGCCGACAACGATAAGCAGTTGAAGGCGCTCACCGTGCGGGCCGAGAAGGCCGAAGCATTCGCCGCCAAGTTCCAGGGCAAAGTCCTGGGCGACTCGGTACGCGGTGCAGCGCTGAAAGCCGGCGCACTGCCGGAAGCAACCGACGACATCATCCTGCGCGCCAAAGGCGTGTTCTCGCTGAACGAAGAGGGTGAAGCGGTCGCCGTTGATGAATCCGGCCAGGTCATCCTCGGCAAAGACGGCAAGACCCCTCTGACCCCGCTCGAATGGGCGGAATCGCTGCGCGAAAGCGCGCCTCACCTGTGGCCAAGGGCTTCAGGAACACAAGCCCCGGGCGGGGGTGGCGGCCAGGCTGCATTCAAGCGCTCCGAAATGACTGCCGAGCAAAAGCGCGACTACCAGCGCAAGCACGGCCAAACCGCATACCTGCAATTGCCCAAGTAAGGGGATTCACCCATGGCAACGACTGTGAACAGCGACCTGATCATTTACAACGATGAGGCGCAAACCGCATACCTGGAGCGTGTCCAGGACAACCTCGATGTATTCAACGCATCGTCCAATGGCGCGATCGTTCTCGACAACGAGCTGATCGAAGGCGACTTCCGCAAACGCTCGTTCTACAAGATCGGCGGCTCGCTGGAGCACCGCGACGTCAACTCCACCGGCAAAGTGACTGCGAAGAAGATCGGCGCCGGCGAGGCCGTTGGCGTCAAGGCACCATGGAAGTACGGCCCGTACCAGACCACCGAAGAGGCCTTCAAACGCCGCGGTCGTCCGGTCGATGAGTTCTCCCAGATCATTGGTGCCGACGTTGCCGACGCCACTCTGGAAGGTTTCATCCAATACGCCACTGCTGCACTGCGCGCCTCGATCAGCTCCAACGCTGACATGGTGGTTTCGGCCAACATTGAGACGGATGGCAAAAAGACCCTGACCCGCGGCATGCGTAAGTTCGGCGACAAATTCGGTCGCATCGCGCTGTGGGTCATGCACTCCAGCGCTTACTTCGACATCGTCGACGAGGCGATCGCGAACAAGGTTTATGAAGAGGCCGGTGTTGTCATCTACGGCGGCCTGCCCGGCACTCTCGGCAAGCCGGTGCTGGTGACCGACACCGCGCCGGCTGATGTGATCTTCGGCCTGTTGCCAAATGCCGTGGTGATCACTGAGTCTCAGGCGCCCGGTTTCCGTTCGTATGCGGTGAACGACGAAGAGAACCTCGGCATCGGCTACCGCGCCGAAGGCACCGTCAACATCGATGTTCTCGGCTACAGCTGGAAGGAAACCGCGGGTGGCGCGAACCCTACGCTTGCCGCTGTGGGTTCGGCTGCGAACTGGGTCAAGCATTCCAACAGCAACAAGGTGACTGCTGGTGTGCTGATCACCCTGACAACCACGCCACCAGCCGGCGGCTGATACTGGCCCTGACAGCGGCCAGCGATGGCCGCTACGGAGACTTTTATGGAACTGGTTTACTCCACTCAGAACTCGGACTTCGATCCAGAAAAGCGTTACCGCAATCCAGCGCACTTTGATCGGCCTGAAGCGGGTGTGACCCATGCGGTCGTGATTGGCGACTGGCCGAAGGTGGTCGACGCCTATGAGGCGCAGGGCATCGAGGTCTCGGTGTTGAAATCATTCATCAGCGAGTCGGTTAATTTGGATCGTGCCGACACCATCGCCAGCCTGGAGCAGGACAACGACATGCTCCGCGCTGAGCGCGACGGCATCGTGCTGCTGATCGAAGCCGCAGAAGGCCTGACCGAGCTGGAACACCCGAGCGCCGGCGAATTGCCGATCCGCTTGTTCGGTGCGCTGAAAGCCATTCACGAAGGTTTCGAAGCCCTCACGGGTGAACGCGACAACTTGGCGGGCGAGGTTGAATCGCTACGTGGCGAAGTTGTACGCCTCAAGGCGGCAGCGGAGCCGGTCGACAATGCTGAGAAGATCGCAAGTCTCAAAGCGCAGCTCGACGTTGCCAAAGTGCCGTATCGGGCGAACGCTTCGGTAGAATCGCTGGAAAAGGCAATTGCTGATCTACACCAGGCGTAACCATCCGGGCGCTGACAACGCGGCGCCCGATCCAGCACACCACAGCGAGCTGATTCATGACTCTCATCATCGAGGACGGTACCGGCAAGCCTGACGCCGAAAGCTACGCATCCGCCGAGGATCTTGCTATGTACGCCATGAAGTTCGGCGTGACCATCCCGGCAGAAGTGCCAGCACAGGAAGCGCTGCTGCGCCGGTCCGCGCTGGCAATGGATGGCATGACGTGGAAAGGGCGAAAGTCCAACAGCGAACAGGCGCTGTCCTGGCCACGCCGCGGCGTCGAACTGGATTACGAAATCAAGCCAGACAACTACCTGCCGGCGCGGATCCAGTACGGCCAGATGGCGCTGGCTGCCGAGATCCACACTGACGACGTCGACCCGATCGAGAAGCGCAAAGGCGCTGTTACGCTGGAGCGTGTCGAGGGTGCGGTAACTCGCGAATACGCGACGATTCCGAACACCAGCGGCCGGCTGTTGCCGGCAGCGCCGGATCGGCCGAGCGCAACGCAATTTGCTGACTATTTGCAGAAAAGAGGGTTGTTTGCAGTGCGAGCCTGATGTCAAATGGCCTCTCATAAAGAAATGGAGCTTCAAATGAGTAAGGTATTGAAAGACCAAGAGCTGGCATGGATCGGGTTCGCTTCAGCTGCATTGACCGGATACTTGGCAAACGGAAAGTATGACGAAAATGCGCCAAAACAAGCTGCGGTTAGGGCGGATGAGCTTCTTGAAGAATTCCAGAAACGTGTAAAAGCAGCAAACGGACATTAAACACTGAACGCCCAATAAGCCCAGCCATCGAGCTGGGCTTTTTACATCTGGAGCCACCATGGCCTTCTATGACGAAATGGCCGTGATGGCTCTGGAGATGATCACAGAGTTCGGCCAACCCGTGACCATCAGCAAGACGGAGCCGGGCGAGTACGATCCTGAAACAGGTGGGGATTCACCGGGCGCCACCATGGAGCAGACCGCCCAAGGCATCCTGCTCGACTTCACCGGTCAGGAATTCCAGAACAACAGCCTCATCAAGCAGGGCGACAAGAAGCTCAAGATCGCCGCGCAGGGGCTGGAGTGGGTGCCGGACCTGCTGAACAAAGTGATCATTCAGGGGCGCACCTGGTCCATCGTGCCGCCGTTGAAAGAGGTGAATCCCGCCGGCACGCCGATCCTTTATGAGTTGCAGGTGCGGTCGTGAGTCGCGCGGGTGCCGGCCAATCCGGCAGCTTCGCCCTGAGCCTGGCCGAGTTCGCGGCGCAGACCGGCGAAGCCATCGACGCCAGTGTGCGCGAGATCATCATCGAGGTCGGCAGCAGCCTGATCCGCATGTCTCCAGTGGGCAACCCGGAGATCTGGGCGCAGAACGCAGTGGCGACCGAGTACAACAAGGCTGTCGACGAACACAACACTGCGCTGCGCAGCGACCCGGCCAACCTGACCAAGGGGGGCAGGCTCAAGAAAGGCCGGAAGCTCGACGATGGCATGGACATCGTCGCACCGGAGGGCTACGTCGGCGGCCGGTTCCGTGCGAACTGGCACATCTCTCTCAGCGTGGTCGAAAGCGTCACCTTTGACGAGGTGGACCCAAGCGGCGCCGAAACCACTGCTGCGCTGGTCGCGGCGATGAGCGACTTCACCGCCGGCCAGATGGCCTACATCATTAACAACTTGCCCTATGCGATTCCGCTGGAGTTCGGCCATTCGACCCAGGCCCCCGGCGGAATGGTTCGGGTAACCGTGGCTCGCTTCCAGCAAATCGTGTTGGAGGCCATCAGGAACAACCAGGTATGAGTCATGCAATCATCGCCTCGATTTACGAGGCAAAGCTGATCGCCTGGAACGCTGCCAGGTCGGAAAAGCTCAAGATCGTTTTTGAGAACATGGCGTATACGCCCGCAGCGGGCGAGACTTACCTGCGGGCGTTCACCATTCCGGGCGACACGGCCAGCAACACGCTCGGGGGAGACCACCGGCTTTATACCGGCGTGTTCCAGGTCAGCATCATTTCTCCGGCCGGCACCGGTAAAGCGAAAACCAACCCTATTGCTGCCGAGCTCATCGCGTTATTTCCGCTTTATGTGCGCGACGTGAAGAACGGTTTTGTAGTTACGCCCATGACGCCTGTTGATGTCGGCCCAGGCATCACAGGCGATTCAACCTACACCGTCCCGCTGTCGTTCTCATATCGGTCCGACACCACGCCATAACCCGCCCGTTGGGCAAATCCTGAACCCGCCTCTGCGCGGGTTTTGTCATTTCTGCAAAGAGGAAAACCCATGTCTGTTTACTTCCCCAACGGGGCGACGCTTTCAATCTCCAGCGGATTCGCCGCCGCCAAGCTCATTTCGGCAATCAGCAACGCCAACCCCGGTGTCGCAACCAGCGCCGCAAATGGCTTTGCCAATGGCGATATCCTTCTGATCACGTCCGGCTGGGAGGACATCAACGAGCGCGCCGTGCGTGTATCCAACGCGGCGGCGGGCGCATTCACTCTGGAAGGCATCGACACGTCCAACGTGGCTTTCTTTCCCGATGGCATCAGCGGCGGTACCGCGAAGAAAGTGACCGGCTGGGTAGCGGTCAATCAGGTGATCGGCAACTCCATGTCCGGCGGTGAGCAGCAATACTGGACTTACGCGCCACTCGAAGCGCGCCGCGACAAACAGATCCCGACCACCAAAAATGCGCAGGCCTTCGCTTTCCAACTGGCTGACGATGACAGCCTGGCTTGGTACGAAGAGCTGGATAAGGCCGATCGAGAGAAGGAAGTGCGCATCTTGCGTATGTCGCTGCCCAACGGCAAAACGATCTATTACGCCGGTTATGCATCCTTCAACAAAACCCCGACGCTGGTGCGCAACGAAGGTGCGGCGGTTTCCTTTGGCTTTACCATCAACGCTGAAATCACCGCGTATCGCGCGCCGGTTGCTGCTGGCGGCGGGGCCTGATCATGGCGAAGTTCAAGATTGCGCAAGCGCCAACTTTCGCTGGTGTGGTGATGGTCCCGGTAGTTGGCCAAGACCCGGTGAAGGTGGATTTCACCTTCAAATATCGAGACCGCATCGAACTTGCCGCGCTATTCGATGGATGGAATCAGCGGCAAAAGCAGAGCCTTGAGCAGTTCGGCGACAAGCCTACGATGTCTCAAATCGTTGCGGTCGACACCGAAAACCAAGTGCAGCAGATCAAGGATCTGGTAGTTGGCTGGGAGTTCGACGACAAGTTCGACGATGAGGGTATCAAAGCGCTGGTGACCTCGTGCCACGGTGCAACCGAGGCCGTGGTAAATGCCTACCAGGCGGCCTACGCCAAGGCCCGCGCGGGAAACTGATTCGCGCCGCCCGCGCCATGTATGAGCCCCCTCCGAATGCGGAGCAACTTGCCGCATTCGGGTTGGACGCCGAGGACATTGAAGAGGAATTCGAAGTTTGGCCATGTCTTTGGCCAGCCTTCCTCCTGTTCAACAGGATGTCCACTCAGTGGCGTGTCGGCGCCGGCGGCGCTATTGGTCTCGACTACAGCAGCATCCGCGACGTGGCCGCTTTCCTCGGCATCAAGAAAAAGAAACTCGCTGAAATCTTCCCTGACCTTCAAGTGCTGGAAGGCGAAGCCCTGCGCGTCATGGCAGAGGAAAGGGAAAACAGCCCGTAAATGCGGGCATCTATTCAAGGTGAGTCGATGAACATTGCAGAACTCGGCGTCAAGATCGACTCGGCCGACGCTATTCAGGCCAAAACCAGCCTGGATGAAATGGCGAAGGCCGGCGGCCGCGCCGAGCAGTCCGCCGTTTCGTTGATGAACGAAATGCAGGCGCTGGAGAAATCGCTCTCTACCAACGCCAAGACCACGCAGGATCTCGCAAAACAGCGGGAAGCATTGGCGAAGCTGACCAAGACCGGCGCCTATGGCGAGGCTGAGGCCGCCAAGATTTCTGCGCAGCTCGATAAGCAGCAGGTGGCGCTGGCCAAGTCGACAATGGATGAGCAGAAGGCATTGAACAGCCTTCTGGGCGCCATCGACCCGGCCCGTGCCGCACTGGCGAAGCTGGATACTCAGGTCGAGCAACTGGGCAAACACTTGGATGCCGGCCGGATCAGCCAGGACGAGTACAACACCGCCCTGAGTAAGATCGACAAGGACTACGACAAGCTCAACAAAACCTCCACCGGCTTTGAAAAGTTGCGCCTCGGATCGCGCCAAGCGCAGGAAAACGTCGTGCAGCTGGGGAATGCGCTGTCGTCGGGGGACTGGGGAAGCGGCGTTCGTGCTGTTGCTCAGTTGGGCGCCGGAGCGGGTGAGGGCGCGGCGGGCCTGCTGGCGATTCTCGGCCCGCTGGCGCTGGCCACTGCCGCGGTGGGCGGACTTGCATACGCTTTTTACAAGGGCAGCGAGGAGCAGGACAGCTACAACAAATCGCTGATCCTCACCGGCAATCACGCCGGTGTGAGTGCTGGACAGCTCGGTGACATGGCGCGTCAGGTGAGCGCGACTGTCGGCACAACTGGGCAAGCCGCTGAGGTTCTCGCGCTGCTGGCTGGTAATGGAAAGATTGCTGGCGAAAGCTTCACGGGCATCACTCAAGCCGCGGTGTCGATGCAGGAAGCGACCGGCAAAGCCGTGAGTGAGACTGTGGCGGAGTTCGCCAAGCTCGCTGACGACCCGGTCAAGGCATCTGCTGCGCTGAATGAGCAGTACCACTATCTCACTGCGTCGGTTTACTCGCAAATCACCGCACTGGAAAAGCAGGGCGACCATGCCGGCGCCGTGAAACTGGCTACTGAATCATTTGCCGATGCAATCAACGAGCGCACGCCGCGGATCCTTGAGAACCTGAGCTTTTGGGAAAAAGGATACAACGCAGTCGCTCGCGCTGCCGATGGATTGAAGAATATCGGGCGCAGCGATATCGGTGCTGATATCGAGCAAGCCCGCCGTGACTTGGCGGGCGCTCAGGCGGGCGACGTAGGCCTGTTTCAGAACAATCAGGAGATGATCGACCTCTATCAAAATCGGCTCAACATGCTGGAGGACCAGCAGGCCGCAGAAGCCGATATCGCCAAGTGGCAGGGTGAGCAGGCGAAGGCCCAAGGCGATGCCGTCTCGTCGATGGCGAAGATCGACGCTCTCACCAAGTCCGCATGGACGAACGAGCAGAAGCGCACCGAGGCGATCAAGGAATACAAGCGCCAGCTCGAAGACATCCGCAAGGTCGCCCCGAACGATCCTCGCCTGAATCAGGCGGCGATCGACAAGAACCTGGCGAACATCAACGACCTGTTCAAGGATTCGAAAGCAACCGGAACACAGGTCGATCTGACTGGTTTCAACAATGCCAAGAACAACTTGACAGCTATCAGCGCTGAGTACAAAAACGCTCAGAAGGAACTGGACGCTGCGCAGAAGGCTGGACTCGTTTCTCAAGCCGACTATGCCCTGAAGCGCGAAGCGCTGATCGGCAACGAGCGCGACGAAGTGACCGCAGCTTATGAGGCGGAGATCTCCGCGCTGGAAGCCGCGAAAGCCAAAAAGACCACCTCTGCCGCGCAAAGCATCCAGCTGGACCAGAAGATCGCCGATGCTCGCGCCGGCATGATCAAGGCCCAAAAGGAAGCTGACAGCCAACTCGAAGTGCTCGCTACCAGCGAAACCGGAAGGCTGGCGAAGCAGGAGCGAGCGATATTCTCCTACGTTCAGGCATTGAGCCAGCAGCAACGGGCATTGGAACTGGCAGGACAGCGGGCGGTAGTTGGCGTTGGCCAGGGTGATCGGCAGAACGCACTGAATGGAGAACTGAACAGCCAGCAAGATCGGTTTGCGCAGCAATCGCTAGAACTGGAAAACCAGCGATCTGACCCGTCACGCAACATGTCGGAGGAGGAGTTCGCGCGCAAGTCGCAAGCGCTCGCCGACGCGAATAAAGCCGCAACCGATCAGATCCGGCAAAACTACGCAGATGTCGAGAAAGCTCAAGGGGACTGGACCAAGGGCGCAACGTCGGCCTGGGCCAATTATCTGGACTCGGCGAGCAACATCGCCGGCCAAACGAAAGCCCTGTTCGGCAACGCCTTCAGCTCGATGGAGGACGCAATCGTCAACTTCGCCATGACCGGGAAGCTGTCGTTTGCTGACTTCACCAAGTCGATTCTGGCGGACATGGCGCGGATCGCGACCCGTCAGGCCAGTTCGGCGCTGCTGAGCAGTCTCGTTGGTGCGGCTACCAGCTATTTTACTGGCGGCGGGGGCGGCAATGGCTTGGCGGCTGGGTCTGCCGGTGCGACATCGTCGAACCTCGGCGCTTCCTCGGCAGGGTACTCCGGCAGCTATTTCCCGCAGGCGCTCGGCGGTGCCTGGTCATCGGGTGTGCAGATGTTTGCCAACGGCGGCGCTTTCACCAACAACATCGTCAGCACGCCGACAGCTTTCGGGATGGCCGGCGGTAGGGCGGGTGTAATGGGCGAGGCAGGGCCGGAGGCGATCATGCCTTTGACCAGAACTTCCAGCGGCAAGCTCGGCGTTCTTGCTGCTGGTGGCGGTTCAGGGACAACGATCAGCATCAGCGCGCCGGTCACGGTGGTAACTGAGGACCGTGGGTCTGAAGGCATGCAGATCGACCAGCAAGCGCTCTCGAAAAACCTTCAATCGCAAATGCAGGCTGTGGCCGAGAAAGCCGTCGCTGATTCTTGGCGAGCGGGCGGCACCAGCTTTCGAAATGCCAATGGGAGGGCCTGATGGCCATCGAGAAATTCACCTGGCCAACCGAGCGCGGTGAGACACCCGAAATCACCTATCGGGTGCGCACCTCTAAGTTCGGCGGCGGCTACGCGCAAAACGTTGGCGACGGCCCGAACAACAAGGAGGACTCCTATCCGATCACCTGCTCCGGTCGAAAGGCCAAGGTGATGGAGATCATGGGGTTCCTTGACCGGCACGCCGGTGCAAAGGCGTTTCTCTGGACAACGCCGCTCGGCGAGCTCGGGCTGTTCACCTGCAAAAATCCTGCTCCCACACCAATGGGCGGTGGAGTCTTCAAGCTCACCGCCACGTTCGAGCGAGCATTCCAACCATAAGGGGCAACCATGCCGCTGATCAGTGACATCCAGGTGCTTGAGCCTGGCAGCGAAGTGCTGCTTTTTGAATTGGACGGCACGGACTATGGCGCGGACGTTCTGCGCTTCCACGGGCACGCGATACCGCACACGCCAGCCGACCTGATCGCCGCCGGCGCCAATGCCGATCAGTTGCCAGCGAAGGCGATTTATTGGCAGGGCAACGAGTACAGCGCCTGGCCGATGCAAATCGACGGCATCGAGGCGAACGGCGACGGCACGGCGGTCCGGCCGACGTTGTCGGTGGGCAACGTCAACGGGCGCATCACCGCGCTTTGTCTGGCGTTCGAAGACCTGCTCGAATTTAAGCTGACGATGCGCCACACGCTCGGCAGCTACCTCGACGCAGCGAACTTCCCCGCTGGCAATCCCACTGCAGACCCAACCCAAGAGACGATCGAGGTCTGGTACATCGACCAGAAGACGAACGAGGACGGGGAGACGGTCAGTTGGGAGCTGGCCAGCCCCGGCGACGTCGGTAATGAGTCGATCGGGCGTCAGGCCACAACCCTTTGCCACTGGTGCCTCACCGGCGGTTACCGGGGGCCGAACTGCGGATACACCGGCCCGTACGTCACGAAGGACGGCGTCATCACCGACAACCCTGAACTTGACCAATGCGACGCCACGCTGGGCAAGGGTTGCATCCCGCGGTTCGGCGAAGGAAACCCGCTGCCGTTTGGCGGCTTCCCCGCTGTATCCTTGATCGCACGGAGCTGACATGCGAAAGCACATCTTGAACGCGATCCAGGCGCACGCGGCGGCCGAGTACCCGAAAGAGTGTTGCGGTCTGCTGCTGGCGATCGGGCGCAAGCAGCACTACTACCCGTGCCGCAACGTTTCCACCGAGCCGCAGGAGGAGTTTCGGATTGACCCGGAGGAGTACGCCGCGGCCGAAGACGTCGGCGAAGTGATCGGCATAATTCATTCACATCCGGACGCCACCAGCAGGCCGTCACCACGCGACCTCGCCATGTGCGAAGCGACGGCGATGCCTTGGCACATTCTGAGCTGGCCGGAAGGCGACCTGCGCACCATCGTTCCCATCGGTGAAGTGCCGCTGCTGAAAAGACCGTTCGTGCATGGCGCCTGGGACTGCTGGCAGGTCTGCGCCGACTGGTACAAGCGCGAGTGGGGGCTGGAGTTTGAAGCCTTCAAGCGTGCCGATGGCTGGTGGGAGAGCAAGGAAAACACCAGCCTGTACGAAGAGAACTACGAGGCCGCCGGCTTCTACCGCGTCGACCAGCCGCAGCGCGGTGACATGATCGTGATGGAAGTGGGCCGCACGGTTTACCCAAACCACGCAGGGATCTTCCTCGGCACTGATCCTGCGCTGCCTAGTGAGGATGCTGCCACGTTCGGCCCTGGGCCGTTCCTGCTACACCACCTGTACGGCAGGCCGTCAGAGGTAATCGTGTTTGGCGGGCCGTGGCTGGACCGAACACGCCTGATTCTTCGGCACAAAGATGCGCAACGAACCACATAACTTAAAAAATGCCGCCGGAGACAGCCGTGAAAGATATGTCTGATTGGTTGGAAGCTCAGACTCTCGCCAACCTCGCTCGCTATGCGGATAGACCGCCTCAGGAATTGGATCAAGTAATCGTAACCAGCGGTATGACGGAGGCCGCGATGGAATACGTCTGCAGCCTTCACGACCCGCTGATTTCTATTCATCTGCTCGAGGAGATATTTCGAATCATGGCAGTTCTTCAGCCGAAGGCTCTGGTAAGTCGAGAACAGCGTCTTGAACGCGTTTCAATACTTCATCAAAATCAACAAAAATCCTCGTGAGCTTCTCTCCGTCTACTGTGCTTTGCAGCGTTGCAGAAAGTAGGTTCAAGGCTGCATACACATTGATCAGTCCGAGCGAAGCGTTTTTCAGATCTTCGAGAGTGAATCTCTTGATCACCTGAGAGTTATCTGGATTTCTTCTCCAGTCATTCGAAGCATGGGCAGCGTCGACACCCTCCAGAGATAGGTGCCATTGCCAATGTGCGATTTCGTTTCTCAAGCGTGACAGCTTGTCGTGTTCGGAGAGCGCCATGGAAAGACGTTTTTGAATAGCAGGATTTATCTCAGGCTCTCTGATTTGCGCAAGCGCCTTAATGGCCATGATCATTGCACCGGCCTTGATATTCAGCGTTCGGACTAACGCGAAAGTGACTGAAACCGAGGTGCCGGACAAAATTTGAAAAATGTCTAAAAGAGGAGAGTCACACAGAGCGTGGTTCACGACGACCTGACCAATCTCCTTCTTCATTGCATCATTGGGACCCGCCTCGTATCCCCATTTAGCAGCATCTTTATCTGTCACTTTTGAGTCTCCTAATTTCACAATCGCGCCGAATTGGCGCAATCCCAGTCCTTGGGCTTGCAGGCAAAGGACGAGGGGGAATTCAGCTTGTTTTGGTTCTAACGATCAACTGCCAGAGGACGGCGACCGAAGAATCAGCGTGCTGATGCCTGTTTTGGGGCGGAAATGGTTGGCCGGCGTTAGACGTTATTTCGTCACCGCACCCTTGGCAGCGATAGATTCCTGAAACCGGAACGGTGTCGCCGATTTCGTAGAGGGTGTTCCAGTGGGCGTGTTCTGGCGAGTTGGTTTCTGTGATGTATCGACGGGTGACTTGAGTTACGTATGCCATTGCGCTCTCCTTGAGCATTAAGGGCATAAAGCTACTATGTTGCCGATGTTTTGAGCTACTGGGCTTTCGTCCACGCTGGATGCCCACACAGCTTGGCGAGAATCCAGATCGGTTTATGATGGCTTTTCGCTTTCTCAAGGAGTTGAGCCATGGCCTTTCGCATCCGGAAAAGCTTCAAAATCGCCCCAGGTATTCGCCTCAATGTCAGCAAGAGCGGCCTCAGCACATCGATAGGCGGAAAAGGCGCGACGGTGAATCTGAGCAAGCGCGGGACGAAAGTAACGAGCAGCGTTCCGGGAACGGGGCTTTCTTCATCCAAGCTGTTTGGCGGAGCGAAGAGTGGCGTTACTAAAACCGCGCCTACACCTATGTGGGCACATATTGTCACATGGCTGATAATCGCCGCTGTTCTCTGGGCAATCTTTAGATGAGCAAAGCCCAGCTCGTTGCTGGGCTTTTTTATGTCCGTCAGCCCCGCCTGCATTCTTTCCCGCAGACATGGACGCGGGATGGCCGCCCTTCGACTCAGCGAGAGTTTGGGATCTCAGCTCGGTCATTTGCGCGGGCAAACATCTCAAGAAGCATCTGGTCATGCGTCTTCTGAGTAACCGAGTAAACCATGCATCGGTCTAGCAGTATTGTTTTCATACTGCGAGCCGAGGCCAAGTGCCTGGGCTCGACTGCGATCGTTGCGGTCTTGCCGCTGCGGATATCGGTGACTTCTAGGTTGTAACGCCCAATCAAACCTACATCACGTTTTGTCTGGCCTAGGCATTTGAAGGTAACGGTGATATCAGACATACCAGTTCCAAGGGTGCATCAGTCTTGAGCTGATGCCGAGTAGTGAAGGCGCCAATTGACGGATAATTCTGTGAAATCGCAGCTACTGTCGATTTGACATTTCTTCCCAAGAGCCTTTCGGAACTACTGAATCCAGCCGGTACATTGTCAGGATGCCTGCGTAATAGCTTCCTGGAATCCCTGGAAACGCTGCCTTTTCTCCGTCTTTGAAACGCCCATCGTATATCAACACTGTGCTGCCGCTTTGCGGAGTGAGGCTCACTGATACGCGTCCTGACGGCCGACAGCGAATCATCATGATTGCATTGGTACGGTGTCCGTTGGGTGCTTCTTCAAAAGCGCGAACAATTTGGTGTCCGTCTGGTTCAAGGCAGCTTTTACCAGAAATCGTGGCGGATACGGCCTCCGCCCATGGCTCATCACTTTTCGCGGAAGGCATGAATGATTGGAGAGTGATGCCAATCATTGCATTAGAGGGTAGGGGGTGGGCCCAGTCTTCAAACGCGTTTCTAGCGGCGATAAGTGCGGGCTCAAAGTTCTTCTTTATAACATCGGTCGTCGCTTCGAGGCAGGCGCCACTGACAGCCGCCAATGTCACTGCGAGAACTTTCAATGCATTCCTTTTGATGTTCAATGTTTTAAGCATCTCTATGTTTTTCGAGCTGGTAAAACCCCAGCCCAGTACTTGGGCTTGCAGGCAAAGGACTGGGTGGGGCCCTTACTGCTTGTGTTTTCTCTTTTCGTCTTTTGAGTTGGAAGAAATTTTTCGAGTGTTTTTATTGATAATAAACTCGTAATAGAACAAGCTCTTAATTACGTGGTGCAGATAATGCATTTCTCGAAAGGCGATAAGTAGCATTCTCATGAACTCAAGAAAAAACATCTCTTGCGGCTTCTCTTGTTTCAAGCCTTCTTTTTCAGAAAAATATTGAATTATTTGGGTCTTTTCATCATATTCTGTCGCGTAGTGAGCGATTGCATTTCTTGCTCCAGTGTTCAGAGCTGCATCGTCAAATTTGAACCAGCAATCATCGAGGTATTTGAATTTTTCAGAAAGAGTTTTGTCTGCGAATTTTGAAATTGAAGATAGTGCACCTCCATCTTTTGGCTTGAATTTATTGTGGTTTTGGCGGTGTATAATGTTGTTTATAGCGGCTACCAATGAAAGCTGTTTGCCAAGTATTTCAGTTATGTCTTTGTAGAGGTCTTTGTACTCGTTAAAATCCTTCGTTGAGATTTTTCCCGAAATTCTGTTGTCCGGTTGTTCTTCGACGAAGTCCATGAAAAGAGCAGGTCTGAGTGCTATCTCTGCATTGAGTATGCGTGGATAAATTTCTAAGCAATCGCGCTGGAGATTAGCGAGAAAATTAGTACTGATAATCTCGTCCATGAAATCATCGAAGGCTTGTTTGTTTTTTGTTCCGATATCTACCACCAAGTCGCTAATTTCGCTAGTGAAGGTGGCAGTGGAGATTGGATCAATGAACGGGAGGAAGGTTGTGCTGATCAAGCGATAGAGAGCGAGGTTTATATCCTCCATTGCCAATGTGCGCTCTAGCTTTTCTTCCGTGAATTCTTCTGCTTTTTTTACAAAGAGCTTCTTATTTTCGCCGTAGTATAAGCGCAATGTTCTTTTGAGGTCTTTAGACTTCTCATGGAGCTCATTCAAGTGATTGAGTCTTTGCTGGAAATGAAGGTAATCACTCTCCCTCGCACCTTCTTGAGGGTCCTTTCTCATTTTCTGTATAGCCATCAGATATGGGGTGTGGCCTGGAACATAAGTGGTAGACCACACTGGAAAGTCTAAATGAAGATCAATGAAAGGATTTCTCCCGTCGAACATCCCGTAACGTTTTTCGGGATCGTTTATAACGCCATTTAATTTGAAAGATGGGGAGTCATTGAGGAAGAGTGTGATCTCAATCAGCGCATCGCAATGAGGGCACGGAAAGCTAAGTGGTTGTGTTTTTCTGTTGGAAAAACCGATGCGGCAGTCGATATCGCCTTCACATGTTTCACAAGTAAAAGTTCCTACGTGGTTCATTGCTTTCCTTGCTTTCTTTCTTTAATTGATTTTAGCTAGCGGCGACGCCATAGCTGAAGGCATTACGCTACTATGCCGGCATCTAGGTGCGCCACTGGCTTTCCATCCACGCTGGATGCCCGCACAGTGCCGCGCTACAGTGCATCCTTTCCCACAGGAGTGACCTGCATGAAATTGATCGTAGGAGCGCTGGCGGTAGCGCTGTTGGCGGGGTGTGCATCTTCTGCCATTCCGGTTAGCCAGGCTGATCCGGTGCCGCGTGATGAGCTGTACGCGTTTCAAAATAAGCCGGCCGGCGAAAGCGGCAAGGTCACCGTCGTCCGGGACTCGGGAATGGTGGGATCTGGTTGTGACATAGTCGTGTATGTCGATGGCCGGAAGGCCGCTAAAATCGGCACCGGGCAGCGCGCATCCTTTTACCTTCCGCCGGGTAACCCAAGTATCGGAGCGGGTCTTGCCGGCTCTGGGCTTTGTGGCGGGGCAGCCATCCGCACGATCTCTGCCAATGTAAGAAGCGGCAAAGAAAGCCTCTACCGAATCAGCGGGGACATGAGCGGGTTTTTTATTGGCCCATACGTCGATTATCAGTAAGTAAATTTTCAATCAGCCGCCTTCGGGCGGTTTTTTTATGTTCGGAGAAAAGCATGCATTCCACCGTTGCTCACTATCAGCCAATGACTACGATCAAATTGTCAGGGTCCTTGGCGGCGAAGTTTGGCAGGGTTCACCGTCGTGTCTTGGACTCCGGCCAAGCATGGGAGGCATTCAGAGCGCTAAAGGCAACGCTTGTAGGGTTTAAGGAAGAAATTCAGCGCCTCGACCGGCTGGGCATGCGCTTCGCCGTGTTTCGCAATCGAAAGAACGTCGGCGAGGCGGAATTTGGATTGGGTGGAGCAACTGATATTCGCATTGTGCCAATCATCCAGGGGAGCAAAAAAGCCGGCCTCATCCAGACCATTATTGGTGCGGTCTTGATCGTTGCAGGTACGTTCCTTTCGACCACTCCATTCGGCGCGCCTCTGATCGGTGCCGGTATTGGATTGGTCGCCGGCGGCGTAATTCAAATGCTCAGCCCCCAAGCCTCTGGACTGAAGCAAAGCGCATCCCCCGAAAACTCTCCGTCCTACGCTTTCGGCAGTGCGAAGAACACCACGGCCAGCGGCAACCCGGTGCCGATCTGCATCGGCGAACGCCGGTGGGGCGGGATGATCGTCTCGGCCTCGATCCTGGCGGAGGACAAGGCATGACCAAAGTCACCTACAGCATCACCATCCAAGACCTTCATCGACTTGAAGGTGGATTGGTTTGTGGCGACGAAGCGGTGGTAGCCGTACTGGATGGCGGGCGTGAAATCCATCGCGAGCGCTTCTTTGGCAAATGCACATCGCCAAGCGGCTACACGCGAAAGTATTGCGGCAAGCCAGGCCTTACCGCTGCTCTTATCTCTGCCAACTGCCGCATGAGTTTCAGCTTGAGTGAGCCGGCAAAGGCTGCTCCAGCTCACCCATAAAATCATCGGAGCCAAGTCGGTGAGATCCGTATTCGACTTGAAACCTTGGCCCTCGAGATTTGGCCTCGGCGTCTGCTGCCTCTTTTGAAGCGTAGATGTCGACGAATCGCCATGGCGTGCTTTGCACGACACCCCAACCCAGCACGCAATCTGCGTTATCAGGGTCTTTCGGAAGGTTTCTTGCGAGGCTTCTGATAGACATGGCCGCTCCTTGGTTGTGAGAGGTCAGAAAATTACTCCCCAAAGCACGTGGTCGCTACTGGCATTTCATCCACGCTGTATGGACACCCACACCGCCCGCGAGGCGGTTTTTTTATGCCTGGAGGAAAGCATGGGCGCAGCAGCACAGATCGATATCCGCGGCGAGAAGGGCGGCAGCAGTAAGCCGAAGTCGCCGACCGAAGCCAGCGACAGCCTGCGCTCGACCAACCTGGCCAAGCTGCTGATCGCCGTGGGCGAGGGGGAGTTCGACAGCGTCCCGACCGATTACGACATCTACCTGGACAACACGCCGATCCGCGATGCCAGCGGCAACTACAACTTCCCGAACGTGAAGTGGGACTGGCGGCCGGGCTCGGTGGACCAGGCCTACATCCCGGGCATTCCGTCCGTAGAGAACGAGACGTCGCTGAACATTGAGCTGCGCAGCGATTCGCCGTGGGTGCGCTCGATCACCAACACCCAGCTTTCGGCCGTGCGCATGCGCTTGGCCTGGCCGGCGCTGCAACGCTCTGATGACCAGGGCAATGTCGGCGGCTACCGGATCGAGTACGCAATCGACGTGGCCACCGATGGCGGCGCCTATCAGCAGGTGCTGGTGGACGCCGTCGACGGTAAGACCACCACTCGCTACGAGCGCTCGCGCCGCATCGACTTGCCGGACGCCACGACCGGCTGGCAGATCCGCGTGCGTCGCCTGACGCCGAACCAGAACACCAACAAAATCGCCGACACCATGCTGGTGGCCGGTTATACCGAAGTGATTGACGCCAAACTTCGCTATCCGAATACCGCACTGCTCTACATCGAATTCGACGCCGAGCAGTTCACCAACATCCCGGCCGTGACCGTGAAGTGCAAGGCTCGGCGCTGGATGGTGCCGAGCAATTACGACCCGATCCAGCGCACTTATACCGGGACGTGGGACGGTTCGATGAAGTCGGCCTGGACCAATAACCCGGCATGGATCACCTACGGCATCTGCACCGAGGACCGCTTCGGCCTGGGCAAGCGCATCAAATCATTCATGGTCGACAAATGGGAGCTGTACCGGATTGCCCAATATTGCGACCAGATGGTGCCGAACGGGTTGGGCGGTCAGGAACCACGCTTCCTCTGCGACATGAACCTGCAGGGCAAGGCCGATGCGTGGTCGCTGCTGCGCGATATCTCGGCCATTTATCGGGGCATGACGTACTGGGCGCAGGGCCAGTTGGTGATGCAGGCTGACATGCCGCGCGCGCAGGACTTCGATTATGTGTTCACCCGGTCGAACGTCATCGACGGCAAGTTCTCCTATGGCAGTGCCTCGGCGAAGACGCGTTACACCCGGGCGCTGGTGAGCTACGACAACCCGGCGAACAACTACGACACTGACGTCATTCCGTTCGCTGATCTGGATCTGCAACGCCGCTACGGCGATCGCCCGACCGAACTGAGCGCCATTGGCTGCACCCGCGCCTCCGAGGCCCAGCGCCGCGGTAAGTGGGCAATCCTCAGCAACAACCAAGACCGCACCGTCTCTTTCAAGACCGGCATGGAAGGCGTTATCCCGCTGCCAGGGCACATCATCCCTGTGGCGGATTCGCTGTTGGCGGGGCGTGAAGTGGGCGGTCGGATATCGGTGGCGGCTGGCCGGGTGATCACCCTCGATCGCGACACACAAGCCAAGGCCGGTGATCGGCTGATCATCAACCTGCCGGGCGGCCGCGCCGAAGGGCGCACCGTGCAAAGCGTCAACGGCCGAGCGGTAACAGTTACCACGAACTACAGTCAGGCGCCGGTGGCGCAACTGCAATGGGCGCTTGATGCCGATGACCTGGCGATCCCGCTGTATCGGGTGCTGCGGACCAAGCGCACTACCCAGGGGGATTTTGAAATCAGCGCGCTGCAGTTCGAGCCGAGCAAGTTCGCTTTCATCGACACCGGCGCGCGCCTGGAAGAACGACCGATCAGCGTGATTCCGATCACCGTTGTGCCGGCACCGGCGAGCGTTTCGCTGTCGTCGACGTCATCGGTTGTCCAGGGGCTGGCCGTGGCCACCATGACGATCAGTTGGCCAGCCGTGGATGGCGCGGTCGGCTATGACGTGGAGTGGCGCAAGGACAGCGGCAACTGGATCAAGCTGCAGCGCACCGGCATGACCAACGTGGATGTAGTCGGTATTTATGCTGGCGCATACGTGGCCCGCGTCCGCGCGGTAAGCGCTTTCGACATCTCGTCGATTTGGCGCAACTCAATCCTGACCAACCTCAGTGGTAAGCAGGGGTTGCCACCGGCGCTCAGCTACTTGACTGCCACGCCACTGCTGTTCGGCATCTACCTGAAGTGGGGCTTCCCTGCTGGCGCGGAGGACAGCCAGCGCACAGAGATCTGGTACGGTCCCGCGACCTCGCTGGAAGCAGCAACGAAGCTGACAGACCTGGCCTATCCGCAGAGTGATTTCTCCATGCTCGGCCTGCGCGCCGGCGTGACCCTGTATTTCTGGGGGCGAATCGTCGACAAAATCGGCAACATCGGGCCTTGGTATCCGATCGGGCTTGGCGTGCAGGGGCAATCCAGTTCTGACGCCGCTGCCATTCTGGAAATGATCGCCGGTCAAATCACCGAAACGGAGCTCGGTCAGGATCTGCTTGATGAAATCGAGAAGATCCCCGGATTGCAGGCGCAGATTGATGCGCTCGACGGACTGAAAGGCTACGACCCTGAAGCCACCTATGAAGAGTACGACCTGGTGGTGCAGGGCAAGCGGATCTATCAAGCCACCGGCCCGGTACCGGTCGAAACGCCGCCGCCGAACCCGCTTTACTGGCTCGACGTAGGGCAGACAGTGGAAACCGCCAATGGGCTTGCCCAGCAGGTGGCGACCAACACTGCCGAGATCACTGAGCTCGATGGCGTGGTCACAGCGCAGGCGACTGCGTTCGACGCTCTGCGCGCATCATTCCGCGATGATGACGGCAAGGGAGATATGGACGACGCCCTGAAGGGATGGAGCAGCACCGCGGCGATCGCAAACGAAGACCGCGTCAGGGCTTCCGAAAATCTCGCCACTGCGCAAAAGCTCACGACGCTTGATGCGACCGTGGCGGAAAGCGCGGCGAACGTGACGGACCTTCGACAAGTTGTCGCCACCGATAAGGAAGCCACTGCGCAGGCGATCACTCAGGTCAACGTGAAAGTCGGCGAGAACTCAGCTGCCATTCAGGAAACCTCAACCGCCTTTGCGAACACCGACGGCAAGTTGTCGACGATGTGGTCGGTGAAGATGCAGGTCACGGCGAACGGTCAGTACGTTGCGGCCGGTATTGGACTCGGTATCGAAAACACCGGTGCCGGTTTGCAGAGCCAGTTTCTGGTGAGTGCGGACCGGTTCGCCATCGTCAACACCATCGCCGGCGGCGCCATTTCGGTGCCGTTTGCGGTACAGGGCGGCCAGGTGTTTATGAACTCGGCGTTCATCCAGGACGCCTCGATCGGAAACGCCAAGATCGGTTTCTTCATTCAGTCAGACAACTACATCGCCGGCGTACAGGGATGGCGCATCGACAAGGCTGGCAACTTCGAGTTGAACAGCCCGCTCGGCGGTGGTGCTCGCCAGGTGATCAACAACAATGGCGGCAAGGTGTTCGATGAGAACGGCGTGAAGCGCTATCAATGGGGGAACCTGTCCGCATGAGTTACGGCATACGAATCTGGGGCGCCGATGGGGCGCTCCAGTTGGATGAAAACTCGTTCACGATTCGTGTAGCGCTTTCGGTCCCCGTGACATTCCCACCAGGGGCAAATAAAGGATTCCAGGATTTTGCCGTGCCAGGTGTTGGGCCGGGAAACGGTACAGCCATTGTCGTGCCGATTGGCGCCTATCCGGAGTCCCAGATGCAGTTTGAAACGGAAATGCTTGAAGGCGTCGCTCGCGTTTACAACTACACGCGAACGTACGCCGCGAGCACGACGTCTTCAGGAACAATGCGCTTGATCGTTATGAGGTGGAGTTGATGAGCTATGGCGTCGAGTTCACAAACAACAATAACGTCGTGACCTTGGATTCAGAATTTTCGCGACTGATGGTTATCGCGTCTGGGCGGTATGCCCCAACACAGGAGGCGGGGCTCGGTTCTGTCACAACGTTCTCGCGTCCAGTCACCACACAGGAGCCACCGCTTGTATTCGTGCGGCCCGATACCTTCAATGGGATAGCGGGACTTTGCCGAATGCGGCTTCTTGGGTCGGCGGGCAACTGGACAGGCTTCTATGTCCGAGCCTATGACGTAAGCGCTGCGGGACTGAATGGGCGCTATTTTGTAGCCGCTTTCGGCGCTCAGCCAGTTGCGCAGTACGGGATGCGCCTGTGGGACGGCGCAGGCAATCTTCTTTTCGATTCAGGAACGCCAAACGCAACGTTTACACGCGCCTTTCAGAACTGGACCTATGTGACGTACGACACCAGCCAGCAGGGGTTGACGCGGATCTTCTACAGCGTTCCGTTCAACTTCCCCGAGAACGAATTCATGTTGCTCAATACGTTCGGCATGCCGATGACGTCGGGCAGCGCGATTCCCAGAGAGCTCTATTGCTGGTGGGACTTCCCCAACGGAAAGCTGTACGCCATCACCGTTGCCGCATCGAACCCGCTCGCCTTTTTTCTCCCGGCCGTTTTCGCAAAACAAGCCGCTTAATTCATCTTCAAAGGATACGTCCATGCCCTGGTATAAATCGGGAACGGTTTCTGTCGTCCAAAATTCCAATACCGTGAACGGCACGGGCACATCATTCGTTACCAATTCCCGGGTCGGCGATGCTTTCCGCGGCCCGGACGGTGGCTGGTACGAGGTGACGAACATCGCGAGCAACACCACGCTTTCGATCTCGCCAGACTACATCGGTGCGACGAACGCGGCAGGTGGTTATGCCATTGCGCCCATGCAGGGTTATCCCAAGGATTCGGCGGATGCCCTTCGAGCGCTGACCAACCAGTTTGGGGGCGTGCTGGCGGTGTTGGGAAATGACCCGACGCAGGCTGGCGTGCGCGCCGCGCTGAACATCTCCAACTCGGACGGTATCCCCGAAGGCATCACCAACAAATACCTCACGAACCCGCGGGTACTAGCTTCGGTCCTTACCGGGCTGGACGCTGGCGCGTCTGGTGCAGTGGTCGCAACGGACAGCATCATTGCGGCATTCAGCAAGCTGCAGGTTGCCGTAAACAAAACCATCACTCCGGCTCAAGGCGGCGTATCCGACGGTTACATCGATGGCATGATTCCAACCTGGAACAGCAGCAGCTCAATTACGTTTTCGCCTGGAGCGGCGTTCATTCCGAGCACCGGCAAAAACCTGAGGCTTTCCGCGCCCATCACGATTTCAGGTATCGGTGGGTTGAACCCCGACGTTTTCTACTACGCGTATCTCTACGAAAACGCGGGTGTTGCGGCCATCGAGCTTTCGCCAACAGTCTACAGCGCGCCGTATTTCGGAAGAGCTCGAACGAAAGCGGGTGATTCTTCGCGCCGATTTATTTGTGCACTGAGAACAGGTGCGGGCGGGACCCTTTACGGTTTCCAGCTCTCAGCCTCCAACATGATTTTCTACACGACCAACACCAGCATCACACCGTTCCGGCGTCTGTCAGGGGGAACAGCCGCGGCTTACACCGCGGTAGGACTAGGCCCAGTCGTTCCGCAGGGTTGCCAATCGGTTGTCCTCCGCGTGAGCGCCGCCGGCCAGGTCGTATTTATTTCCGTCCCGGCTGCAGGCTCTGCTCCGATGATGATCGCCGACGCGGGTGCGCGGGTTCAGTTTGACTTCGTGATGGATGGAAACATGGCTATTACATACGCGGTCGCCGCTGCTGGTGGTGCGGCGACCATCGATGTTTGTGGTTACGGGATGGAGCGATGAGCATGCCTTACGCGATCACGCAAAACTCATGGCGAGGCGTTGAGCCCGGATGGCCGATTGATCCCGGCGAAACGCTAGTAGAAGAGATACCGGCATGGTTAATCGAGAAAGTGGCACTTGATGACCAGAATCGGGATTCCATGGCGGCTTTGCGGTTGCTAATCGAGCAGGCCAACACCGTAATCAGCCCTTTGCAGGCCGGGGTAGACCTGGACGAGATCACCGAAGAAGACCGGGCGCTCTGGAAAGCCTGGAAACGATACCTGATCGCTCTGAGCAAAACGCCAGAGCGCGAGGGCTGGCCCTTTGCTCCTGATTGGCCCGCGCTCCCTCAGTCTCAATAGCCCGCCACTGAGCGGGTATTTTTTTGCCTGGAGAAAAAGCATGACCGCAACTGAAAAAGACCGCGACATCCTCGCCCGAACGTTATGGGGCGAGGCGCGCGGGGAAGGCACCGCCGGGCAGATCGCTGTGGCATGGACGATCCGTAACCGCGTATTCGATGGAAAGGAAAAGTCGTGGTGGGGCGAAGGCTACGCTGGCGTCTGTCAAAAACCGTGGCAGTTCAGCTGCTGGAACAAGACCGACCCGAACTATCAATTCCTGATCGGCGTGAAGCAGATCCCGTTCCGCGAGCTGGCCCAGTGCCGGATTGCTGCTGACCAAGTGATCGACGGCAAAGTGCCGGATCCCACCGGCGGCGCCACTCACTATTACGCCACTAGCATCAAAGCGCCGGTTTGGGCGGCAAAGGCGAAGCAGTCGCTGATACTCGGGCACCACATTTTCTTCAAGGAAGTTCTATGACAGCCATCCCTTGGCGGGCAATAACGCGATAGGAGCTTGCTGCCTGTCTTCCCGACTCATAGGTACCAGCAAGCTGCGGGGACACTAGACTTAGTCGCAAGAATGCTCTGAAGTGAATCTCAAAGGCTCACCCATAGCGGGCGACTTGATTATATCTTGCGACCAGTCCTGGCCGGTGCGTCTAAGAAGACAAGAGCATACCGGCCAGACTGTGCGCAGCGTCTCAACGGTTCACGTTACCGATCGTTGACGGTGATGAAAGGGTCCCACGTGTGTGGTTCGCCTATCTGGTTCAGGTCACGGTCCAAAAGCACGAAAGTGATCTGGTAGGCGAGCTTCCCACCGTCTTCCGCCACAGCCTGCCAAAATGTATATGTGACATCGGTTTTGCCGATGCCATGCGGAGCGCTTTTTTCCAGATAGGGCACTGGGATATGAGGGATGTTGTACGAGGTTGGCGTTGAAATGGAGCCAGTCTCTTTGGGATCATTGCTGGGGTTACTGGTTTGTTTGATGCCGGTGATAAGTGCAACACGGTCGAAGTTGCGCGATAACGTAGTAGCGCGCCAGCGAACGTTGTCGCCCGGCTTGACGTCGATCCACAGTTCGTAACCCCCGTCCGCGTAGATTCCGCTCGCTTGGCTATCGATCGCATCACGATTTACCAGCATGGAAACCGCATTAGCGACTAATGCATTAGGGTTGGCAATCAGATAATCGGCATCTACAGCGATAAGCACATCAATTGTTTGGGTCGATCCAGACATTTTGTCGCTCCTTGTTTGCAATGGCACACAGACCGCGCCCTCATAGTGTGTCCGGCCACCCGGTCCCTGGGTGCGGTCTGGGAGGAGAGTAGTTGAGCGATGCGTATCGTCAAGGTCCGATGAATTCCGTTACGCAGTCAAAAGCCGATAGGAAGAATCAGTTCGGACTGATCATTGCGAACGTTGCCGACGGCCTTGTCCACCTTGAACCATTCGAAAGCCTCGGATGGCTCGCCCTCATGCAGCACCATCTGTTCGGCGCGTTCTTTCGGCGTGGCCGGGTCGAGCCATTCCCGCGCGAGCTCTGGCGGGAGAACGACTGGCCGCCGATCGTGGACATCGACCAGGCCGCCAGCGCTATCAGCAGTGATGATCACAAAGCCGTCGTGCTCGCCGGGTTCGTGCTCCTCGTTGGGGTATTGGCCGATCGCAGCGCAGAGTATTGGGGATTGGTCGCGGTGCCTGATCAGGTAGGGCTGCTTCTTTGGCCCGCCTTCGTCGACCCACTCGAACCAGTTGTTGATCGCAATGATCGCCCGGTGCGGCCAGATCGCGCGGAAGAAAGGTCCGTGGGCGACTTTCTCGACGCGGGCATTGATCGGCGCCGCGCGGTCTTTTGCCCAGTGCGGTCGCCATCCCCAGCGGACCATGTCCGCGTGCAGGAACTGGCCCTCCTGGTGGAAGAGGGCAAGTTGAGTGGTCGGCGCGGCGTTGTACCGCTCAAAGGGCTGTTCGCCGGTAGAGTTGATGAGCGCGTTTGGCATGCTCAGTGCCGCCACAAAGTCGTGAATGCCGGTGTACTGGGAAAGTCGTCCGCACATTGCCATAGCCTCGCTGGATCTGGTTCAGCGTAGACCCACCAGCGCTGGCTTCGTCACAAACCTTTTTCAGCGCAATATTCGCAATGACCCGCCAACTCCTCCCGATCTCGAGCATCCCTGAGCAGGCGCTGGTTTTCATTGAATAGATGGTTTCTGTTGTGCTCGACGTCAGCGAATCTGCGCTTTTCGCTTAGCAAATCCCCCTCAGCATATTGAAGCTTTGCCTTCAGAAAGTTCCGCTCCTGTATGAGCGCGTCATTGTCCTGGATCAGTCCCTGAATATTTTCCAGTGCCCGCTGCAGCTTGAGAGTGAGCGCTTCGAATTCGTTTTCGTACATCCTGAGCTGGTGTCGGCAGGTTTCGAGCGGTGTAGGGGTGCCAAGCCAATCGTCGGTGTCTTCTATATAGAGGGGGTCCACGGGAATGCCTTGCTTATTACTGGTTGCATATACAGTAATCGAGCCGATGCGGACGGGCGAGGTTGAGCCGACGAGCTGTCAGTCCGGCGTCATCATCACCGCCAGGGTCATCTTGATGAACTCTTCGTTCCTATCGATCGCCGAGAGCGAGCCGCGGACGTTGTCCGAGACTTCGGTCGCACCGAGTTTTTCGGCCCACAAGGTAAGCTCCATGATGGCGGCTTCGAGCGCGAGTTGGTTTTCGTTGATTTTGTAAAGCAGGGAAGGGAGCAGGTCAAAATTATGCATTGGGAGTCCTCCATGGAAGAACCCAGAGTAGCAGGTGAAGCAAATTTCTGATCGAAAGGGATGAGGCGGGCCGAGCACTATGAGAACAGCCAGCCCCATCGCAAAAATTTACTTGCCTTTAGGTGGTGCGTTACCGCGGCCGTCTCCCGAGGGCTTCCCTGTTTTGCTTGGCAGATTTGCTACCGGTGGGGCTTTCGAGCCACCCGATTTACTTGCAGGTGTTGAACCACTTTTGCCGCCGCTTGATTTCGACATCGCCATCTCCTTGTTACGCGAGGGAGGGATTGCCGGGTAAACAGTAGTAGATTTTTAGGTGGATGCGAATTTAGTTCGGCAGAACGCCGGAGAAGGGGGTAAATCGGTAAAGTTATGGAACGCGTCCCTAAAAGTTATGGAACGCATCTTTCAAGGAGAAAATTTTTGAGCCTGCCAGAAACAACAAAGCCCTGAATAATCAGGGCTTGTCGTACATAAGATGGCGGAGGCGATGGGATTCGAACTCATGGACCTGTTACAGTCGACGGTTTTCAAGACCGTTGCCTTAAACCACTCGGCCACACCTCCGTTGCGTTGCGGGCGCCATAATACCTGAATGAAACACACTGTCAAACTCTCTGCATGGCTTGTTACAGAGCGTCTGTTATGATCTTTGCGACTGAACGTTTCAAACCAACAGGAGTGTCGCCATGCGCGAACAGGATTACGCAGTTAATAACAGCGTGCAGGCTGAGCAGCTAGAGGTTAGCCGCGTCCTGCGCAACACTTACGGCCTACTGGCGCTCACCCTCGCATTCAGCGGCGTGATGGCTTTTGTCGCGCAGCAGATGCGAGTCGGCTACCCGAATATCTTCGTGGTGCTGATCGGCTTCTACGGGCTGTTCTTCCTCACCAACAAACTCCGTGACTCCGCGTGGGGCCTGGTATCTGCCTTCGCGTTGACCGGTTTCATGGGTTTCCTGCTCGGCCCGATCCTCAACCGTTACCTGGGCATGCAGGGCGGCGCTGAAGTGGTCAGCTCGGCGTTCGCGATGACCGCGCTGGTGTTCGGTGGTCTGTCGGCCTACGTGCTGATCACCCGCAAGGACATGAGCTTCCTCGGTGGTTTCATCACTGCCGGTTTCTTCGTGTTGCTGGGCGCCACGCTGGCGAGCTTCTTCTTCCAGATCAGCGGCCTGCAACTGGCGATCAGCGCAGGTTTCGTGCTGTTCTCGTCGGTGTGCATCCTGTTCCAGACCAGCGCCATCATCCACGGCGGCGAGCGCAACTACATCATGGCGACCATCAGCCTGTATGTATCGATCTACAACCTGTTCGTCAGCCTGCTGCAACTGTTCGGCATCATGAGCCGCGACGACTGATAGCAATGAGGTAATAACAAAAAACCCGCTTCGGCGGGTTTTTTGTTGTCTGCGGGAAAGTGCCGGCTCAGTTGATGACGATGCTGCCATCCACTTGCTGGCGATAGATCGTGTAGGGCAGCAGCAGGGTATCGAGCGCGCCGGAGACGACGGCGTCCACCAGTACCACCGGAATGGCCGCGTTGCGGTGCTCATCAGGGTCAATGCCTGAAGCCAGGGGAGCGTTCAGCGTGCAGAAGTCATAGGCGAGGCCGCTGTAGATTCTCGGCACCGCGCCGCAGTAACTCTTTTGTTCCTTCAGCCCGTCAACGGCAGCCTGATCGTTACGTGCCACCGTCTGAATCGTGCCGCAACCGCCAAGCAGCATGGCTGCCAGCAGCGTTGCCTGAATTTTCATAGCGCCAATCCTTAGCCGCGAAAAATCACAATCTACGCCAGATAATGGCAGAAAACATCTAGGCCATCGGCGGCAATCGGCGCTTGACAGGGGTTTTCTTGACAATCGCCGTGTTGGTTTCCGCCAGGGTATTGAGCCGGTCGAGCAGGGTGTCGAGCTGTTCCATCGAACGCACATGCAGGCGCGCGATAAAGCAGTCTTCGCCGGTCACCTTGTCGCACTCGGTGAATTCAGGGATCGACAGAATCTGCCGCTCCACCTCCTGCAACTGCCCCGGCAATGGCCGCACCCGGACGATCGCCTGCAATTGATAGCCAAAGTGCTTCGGGTCGATCTCGACGGTGTAGCCCTTGAGTACGCCGCGTTCTTCGAGGCGGCGCAAGCGCTCGGCGACGCTGGGCGAGGACAATCCGCTGATCTGCGCCAACGCCTTGAGCGAGCGGCGCGAGTCTTCCATCAAGGCAGCGATAAGGATCTGATCAATGTCATCGGTCATGGGCCAACTCCGCTATCAGGCCATTTCGATGAATGACCCTCGATAAAAAAGGCAGATTCGCAGTTTAGCCTGTCTTTTGCGCTGGAGCCGCGCCCGGCGTGCTTGGCATACTTTTGCCATGCTTTCGCCAACCCTTCGGGAGAATGAACATGGACATAACCCTGCGTCGCGGCTCGCTGGAAATGACCGCCGCCATGCTGATATCCGGCACCATCGGCTGGTTTGTATTGGTGTCCGGGCAACCGGTACTCGACGTGGTGTTCTGGCGTTGCGTGTTCGGCGCCGGCACTTTGCTGTTGATCTGTGCAGCGTTCGGTTTTCTGCGTCCGGGCATTCTGACCCGCGGCACCTTTTTGCTCGCCGTGCTCAGTGGTGTGGCGATCGTCGGCAACTGGGTGCTTTTGTTTGCTTCGTATTCTCGCGCGTCGATTGCCATCGGCACTGCGGTCTATAACGTGCAGCCGTTCATGCTGGTGGGACTGGCGGCGTTGTTTCTCGGCGAAAAGATCACCGTGCAAAAGCTGTTCTGGCTGGCGGTTTCGTTCATGGGCATGCTGGCGATCGTCAGTGCCCACGGCACCCAAGGCGAGAGTGGCAGTGACTATCTGCTGGGCATCGTGTTGGCCTTGGGCGCGGCGTTGCTGTATGCGATTGCTGCACTGATCATCAAGCGCCTGACCGGCACGCCGCCGCATCTGATTGCGTTGATTCAGGTCTGCACCGGGGTTCTGCTGCTGGCGCCGTTCGCGCATTTCAGCGCGTTGCCGCAAGCGCCCAGCGCCTGGGCCAGTCTGGTGACGTTGGGCATCGTCCATACTGGTTTGATGTATGTGCTGCTGTACGACGCGATTCAGAAGTTGCCGACGGCATTGACCGGTGCACTGTCGTTCATCTACCCGATCGCGGCGATCTTCGTTGATTGGTTTGCCTTTGGCCATCGCCTGGAAATCCTGCAATGGGTCGGCGTCGCCGCGATTCTGCTCGCCGCCGCCGGCATGCAACAAGGCTGGGGTTTCAAGGCGCGGCGACTGGCCGCGCAGTGAGGCTCAAATGTTCCAGCGCGGGGCGGATTTCGCCAGGCGCTGGCGCATCTCGCCGATGTTGGCCGCCAGTTGCCGGGTCAACAAGCGGTAACCGTCCAGTGCGCTGTAGACCGGCGCATCGAGGTTGGACTCCGGCAACTCCAGCGGCCTGTCGAGGCGACTCGTCGCGCCGCTTTTCAAGGCGCGGGCCATGCCGATCAGTTGCACGCGAATCTGCCGATGCTCGGCCTTCAGCGCCGATTGCAAATGCGCCATGGCTTCTCGGTCGTTGGCATCCGGGCGGGTATTGCCGAGGATTTCCAACGTACTGATACACATGCGCAGGTTGCGCTGGATCGCATCGAGTTCGGTCATGGAAATCTTCACTTCCTTGGACACCGACGGCATCAGCGAGCGCAACTGCACCATCACCGCGCCGAGGCGACTCATCAAACGCAGATGCTCGTCGGCGGCTACCGGTTGTCCGCTGATGATCCGTCCATACACCGTGGCGCAGTCGCGCAGGGCATCGGCGAGGTTGTAGCGCCACGAATACACCGCGTACAGCGGCAGGGCGAACGAAAATGCCAAAGCGAGGGCGATACCGATGAGGATATCGACACCGCGCCACAAGCCATCGCTGATCGGATTGTCGCCATGCCCGGCGACGATGAACACGGTGATCGCCGAGAGCAGGGCGGTGTAACCGCCCTTGCCGATGGCGTGATAGGAGAAGAATCCGCAGACCACCGCCATCGCAAAATAGGTCAGCCATGGCATCCCCAGCCACGCGTGCTGCGCCACCAGCGCCAGCCCGACCGCGGCGCCGATCAGCGTGCCGGTGGCGCGCTCCGCGGCTTTTTTGCCGATGTTGCCATGGTGCTGCAAGCCGCCGATTACGACCAGCATGGTCACTGAGGCCCATTCACCGTGGGGCAGGTTGATGCCGGTGGTCAGCAGGATCGTTGCCAGCAACCCGAGGGCCACGCGCACTGCGTGGATCAGTCGGGCGTGGCGGTAACGGCGATACGGGTCCAGCAAGGGGCGCAAGACCCGCCGCAGCAAGGGCGGAAGTCGATGGGTGCTGTAAGTACTCAGTGCAAGCCTCTCGTCATCTCGGTTCAGATCAGTGGAACGGAAAAATGTAATTCATCCATGCTGCCATACGCAGGAGGATTTTGCGCATCGCACCGATATGGTGGAAGTGCTGACTGTACAACGCGGCCTGCCCGTAAGCGCCGCCGGGCATCAGTTTGCTGTACCGGGCGAAGGCCGGATCGGTGATTTCAATGATCACCGGCACCCGCCCGGCCGGCGGTGAGCCGGTGTAGCCGATCAGCGTGCCGGACGGTTGCACCTGACCCTCGGCAATCACGCCGATGACATTTTTCACCCGCCCGGCGAAGACTTTGCCGGGAATACCGTCGAAAGCCACTTCCGCCTCGTCGCCAACGGTCAGGCGCAGCAGGCTGTTCTGGCGCATCCACGCGGCAAAGTATTGGCCTTCCTCGGGAATGAACACCATCGAGGGGCGCAACGGCAACTTGCTCGCCATCATCCCCGGCCGCAACGAAACATGGGTGACAAAGCCTTTGCTTGGCGCGCGGACGATGGTGTTGTCCAGTTCGAATTGCGCGTTATCCAGTTGCGCCTGCAAGTCATCGGTGCGAGCAATGGCGGCGTCCAGTTCACGCTGGGTGCCGAAGCTGCGTCGGATCAGTTCGGTGATGCGATAGCGATCTCCCTTGGCGGCGACCAATTGCGCTTTCAGCGATTTCACCCGGTTTGCAAACGGCGTGGGGTCGATGCGAAACAGCACATCGCCTTTTTCCAGCGGTTCGTTACCCTTTACTGGCACGTCGATCACTTGGCCGCTGACGACTGGAATCACCGGCACCGAAACGAAGTAAGTGCGCGCCACCTCGGAGTAGGGGTGGTTGTAGTTCATGGTAAAGATCAATGCGCCGATCAGCAGGATGCCGCCGAGCACGGCCGTGGGCACAGTCCATTTGTTCAGCGGGATACGGAAAATCTTGAACAGGGCGACGCAGAACGCGGCGTACGTGAGGATCAGTAACAGGTCCATGAGGCTCAGCCCTCCCGGTTGTGCGGGGCGGGCGTGGCAGTGGCGGTCATTGCTTCGAGTCGCTCAAGGCGACTTTGCAGTTCGATCACCTGTTGTTCCAGGCGAACCACATGGTTTTGCACGGATTGGCCGTCACCAAAACCCCAGCCGCGATCTTCGCGATAGGCCATCGCCCAGATCCACAAAAACGGCCAGAGCGCATGCAGCGTGAACAGACTGACCCAGCCCGTGGCATGGATCGCATCCTGATGCGGGTGATTGCGGTGCACGGCAATTTCATAGGGAATGTCGTGCAGGACGATGATCCCGTAGAACAGCACGAGCCCAACGAACACCAACACGCCTAACGCGAAGTAATCGAGCATGATCCGGTTCCCGGCATCCAGCACAGTGCTGGCATCAGTGTAGACACTGATGGGCCGGGCGCTTGTCGACTTTGGCTCAGGCGCCGATGAGGTGGATCAGAAGATGTAATCAGTGGTCAGGAAACTCGAATCACGCCCGCGAATGATTTCGCTGATCAGATCCTTGTTGCTCTCCTGGAACTTGGTCGCCACCAGTGTACGGATCGAAAACACCCGCAACGCATCGTGCACCGACAGCGTACCTTCGGCGGAATTCTTGCGGCCGTTGAACGGGTAGGTGTCCGGGCCGCGCTGGCACTGGGCGTTGAGGTTGATCCGCCCGACCTGGTTGGCAAACGTATCGACCAGCCGACCGACCGCCACCGGGTTGGTGCCGAAGATGCTCAACTGCTGGCCAAAGTCCGATTCCAGTACATAGTCGATCACGGTATCGAGGTGACGATACGGCACGATCGGCACCACCGGGCCGAACTGCTCTTCCTGATAGACGCGCATCTGCGGGTTAACCGGGTACAGCACCGCCGGGTAGAAGAACGACGCGCGGGCTTCACCGCCATGCGGGTTGACCACTTCGGCGCCCTTGCTGCGCGCATCGGCAACCAGCCCGTGCAGGTAATCGACCTTGCCCGACTCCGGCAGCGGCGTGAGCGCAACGCCGCTGTCCCACGGCATGCCCGGTTTCAGGGTGGCGAGTCTGGCGTTGAATTTTTCGATGAAGCTGTCGACCACGTCTTCGTGGACGAAGAGAATTTTCAGCGCGGTGCAGCGCTGGCCGTTGAACGATAGCGAGCCGGTGAGCGCTTCGCTGACGGCGTTATCGAGATCGACTTCCGGCAGGACGATCCCCGGGTTTTTCGCATCCAGACCCAGCGCAGCACGCAAGCGGTGCGGCTTGGGATGCAGTTTTTTCAGGTCGCTGGCGGCTTTGTTGGTGCCGATGAAGGCAAAGATGTCGATCTTGCCGCTGGCCATCAGCGCACTCACGGTTTCGCGGCCGCTGCCGTAGATCACGTTGATCACGCCGGTGGGGAAGCTGTCGCGGAAGGCTTCGAGCAACGGGCGGATCAACAGCACGCCGAGCTTGGCCGGTTTGAACACCACGGTGTTGCCCATGATCAGCGCCGGAATCAGCGTGGTGAACGTCTCGTTCAACGGATAGTTATAAGGGCCCATGCACAACGCGACGCCGAGCGGCACGCGGCGGATCTGGCCGAGGGTGTCCTGTTCCAGCTCGAAACGGCTGGAGCGGCGGTCGAGTTCCTTGAGCGCATTGATGGTGTCGACGATGTAATCGCAGGTTCGGTCGAATTCCTTTTCCGAATCCTTGAGATTCTTGCCGATTTCCCACATCAGCAGTTTCACCACGGCTTCGCGTTGCTCACGCATGCGCCGCAGGAATGCTTCGACATGCTGGATGCGCTCGGCCACGCGCATGGTTGGCCACAGACCCTGACCACGGTCGTAGGCGCGAACGGCGGCGTCGAGGGCGGTGAGGGCGGTTTCAGCGTCGAGCAGTGGCGTGCTGCCAAGGATCACTTGTTCGTCGCCGTTGGCGCCTTGCAGATAGACCGGGCTGCGCACTTGCGCGAGCGGGCCGTCCCAGCGGCGCAATTCACCGTCGACGAGGTATTCGCGCTGCTCGACCTGAGCGTCGAGACGGTATTTTTCCGGGATGTCGCTGACAGAAGGGAACAGATTGTCAAGGATGTTTGCTGTGGTCATGTCGCTACCCCGTGATGAAATCAATGTGCAGGTTAAAACCGATACCTGTGGGAGCGAGCCTGCTCGCGAAAGCGATTTTTCAGTCGGATCATCAGGGACTGACACACCGCTTTCGCGAGCAGGCTCGCTCCCACATTGGGATGTGGGGAGGTCTTGGAATTGTCGTTCCAAGCCTAGACCTGTTTCGCCCTGCTTGTGAACCCCGGCTGGCCCCGTTTGCCCCCTTCATTGTCCGGCAATGCCCTCAGCCCTCTGTCACCGCTGGCTTAAGGTGGACACCTAACAACAAGCGCCACCCCAACGCGAGGCTTTTCATGCGGGCGATCCGACTCTGTTTATGGCTGGCAATGGCCACGGCGCTGTACGGTTGCGGCGAAGAACCCAAGCCGCAGCCCACCCACCGCAACATCACGCCCGCCGACCCGGCGCTGGCGCAGATCTACGCCAACAGTTGCCAGCTCTGCCACGCCAACCCGGCGGCCAATGCGCCGCTTACCGGTGATCGTCAGGCCTGGGAGCCGCGTATTCGCCAAGGCACCGACACGCTGCTCGACCACACCATCAATGGCTACAACGCCATGCCGCCGATGGGCCAGTGTGTCGAGTGCTCGGAAGAACAATTCCTGCAACTGATCGGCTTCATGGCCGATCAGCCGCTGCCGCAATAAGGTGCCCGCCATGACCCTGGATCTGACGCGCCGGCAACTGCTGCAACGGGCGAGCATCGTCGGTGCGTTCAGCGCACTGGCGAGCCACCCGGCGCTGGGCCAGTTGCTGCGCGCGCCACGCCTGATTCCCTGGCGCAACTGGTCAGGCGCGCAGAGTTGCCTGCCGGCGGCGCGGCTGGCGCCGAAGAATCTTGATGAGCTGACAAGCGCCATTCAGCAGGCACCCGGCAGGATTCGCCCGGTCGGCTCGGCGCATTCGTTCAGTGCGCTGGTACCCACCGACGGCACGCTGTTGTCGCTGAGTTATTTCAGCGGCTTGCTCGACCACGACGGGAAAACCCTGCAAGCCGAGTTTGGTGCCGGCACGCCCATGTCGCGCATGGGCGTGCCGCTGAGAGACATCGGCCAGGCGTTGCCCAACATGGCCGATATCGATTACCAGACCCTCGCTGGCGCCATCGCCACCTCGACTCACGGCACCGGGAAAACCTTTCAGTCCTGTTCGGCACAGGTCTGCGCCATGCAACTGGTCACGGCCCGTGGCGAGGTGCTGGACTGCGACCGTCAGCGCCATCCTGAGGTGTTCAACGCGGCGCGGGTCTCGCTCGGCGCGCTCGGTGTGGCGACGAGGATTCGCCTGCAAAACCGCCCGGCCTATCGCCTGCGCGAACATCAGTGGATCGCCAGAACCGAAGAACTGCTCGAAGACCTTGACAAGAACACTCGCGAAAACCAGCACTGGGAAATGCTCGTCGTCACCCATTCCGACTACGCCCTGTCTATTGCCCTCAACGAAACCAACGACCCGCCCACGCCACCGATCAGCCCGGAAGAAGAGGGCGGCAATGAGTTCGTCAACCTGATCGAGAAACTCGACAAGTACGCCAGCGACTTCCCCGACCTGCGCCGCACGCTGCTCAACAGCCTGCGCCATCTGGCGAGTTTCGAGGATCGTGTCGGCGATTCGTTCGATATCTACGCCAACGTGCGCACGGTGCGTTTCAACGAAATGGAGTACTCGGTGCCCGCCGAACACGGCCCGGCCTGCCTGCGCGAAATTCTCAAGCTGATCGAGGACAAGGACCTGCGCACCTGGTTTCCCATCGAGTACCGCTACGTCAAGGCTGACGACATTGCATTGAGCATGTTCGAGGGCCGCGACAGCTGCTCGATCTCGGTTCATCAGCATTATCAGATGGATCATCACAACTTCTTCGCGGCGATCGAGCCGATCTTCTGGAAGTACAACGGCCGCCCGCACTGGGGCAAGTTGCACTCGCTCAACGCGCGAACCCTGCAACCGCTGTATCCGCGCTGGCGCGAGTTTGTCGAAGTGCGTCAGGCGCTGGACCCGCACGGGCGTTTTCTCAATGCGCATCTGGCGTCGATACTGGGAGTGAGCTGATGGCGGTCAATCGACGTAATTTCCTCCTCGGCACTTTGGGCGTCGGCGCTTTGTTGGTGGGCGTCGGTGCGTGGTTGCGGCCGGGCGACCGAGGCGGGCCGTACAGTGATTATTTTCGGGCGCTGAACAAGGCGCTGAAAGAGCACGGGCCGATGCGTCCGGTACTGTTGATCGATCTCGATCGGCTCGATCACAACATCGATGTGGTGGTGCAGTCGGTCAGGCGTGGCGGCAAGCAGTTGCGGCTGGTGGAGAAGTCGCTGCCGGCGCCGGGGCTGTTGAAGTACATAGCGCAACGCGCCGGGACGCCGCGGTTGATGTCGTTTCATCAGCCATTTCTCAATCACGATGCAGTGGCCTTTCCCGAGTCCGATATCTTGCTCGGCAAGCCGCTGCCTGTCCGTTCGGCTGAGCTGTTTTACCGCGCGCACAAAGGCGCGTTCGATCCGGTTCGGCAGTTGCAATGGCTGCTCGATGGGCCGCAGCGGTTAGAACAATATCTGGCCTTGGCGCAGGGTTTGCGTACGCGGATGCGCGTGAACATCGAGCTGGATGTCGGTCTGCATCGTGGCGGGGTCAGTGATGTGCAGGCGCTGGGGCGAATGCTGACGCTGATCAGTGCCCACCCGCAGCACCTGGAATTTGCCGGGTTCATGGGCTACGACCCGTTTGTGGGCATGGGCGTGCCGGGGATTCTCGGTTCGCCTGAAGAGTTGTTCGCCAGGGTCATGGTGATTTATCAGCGTTATGTCGATTTTACCCGGCAGCAGTTTCCGGGTTTGTGGCGGGAGGGTTTGTGCCTGAACACGGCGGGCAGTCCGAGTTATCGCATGCATGAACACGAGACGCTGTGCAGTGAGGTCTCGGTGGGGACGGCGATGCTCAAGCCGACTCACTATGATTTGCCGTCGTTGAGCGGGCATGTGCCGGCGGCGTATATCGCTACGCCGGTGTTGAAGAGTACCGGCGCGGTGAATATTCCGGCGCTGGATGGCAAGTCGAGGCTGTTTTCGTGGTGGGACCCCAATCAGCGGCAGACTTTCTTCATTTATGGGGGTAACTGGATGGCGGAGTTTGAATCGCCCATGGGGTTGCAGAGTAATGGGGTGTATGGGCGTAGTTCGAATCAGGAGATGGTCAATGGGTCGCCTGCTGTGGGCCTTGGGGTTGAGGATCAGGTGTTTTTGCGTCCTGCTCAAACGGAGTCTGTGCTGTTGCAATTTGGCGATTTGCTGGCTGTGCGGGGTGGCAGGATTGTCGATAGCTGGCCTGTTTATGCCTGATGTACTCGATCAAAACTGTGGGAGCCAGCCTGCTGGCGATGGCTTTTCTCTCAGGCGCTTCTTGATTGGTTATGGGTACATATCCATTGCTGCGGTAACGGCGGCTTAGGGTTCCGCCCTTACGGCGGGTCACCTTTTTCAAACGCCGGAGTGCCGGCCCAGCAAAAAGGTAACCCAAAACGCTTGCTCCTGCGTTCGGCCCTCGCAGGCTCGGGTCCCTTCGCTCCGGGACTGATCCGGGCGCAGCGGCTACGGTTTGCTTCGCTGCACCTCCTTCCGCTGTGTCTGGCTGCGCCAGACGGTCGCTGCGCTCCCACGCCCGGATCAATCCCTCCGCTCAGCCTTCCGATGTCGCCGGTGACGCAAGATCAAGAGCACTCGAGCTAACGCTCATTGTTGAGTGGTTAGAAGCGCCGCATGGCTTGAGATTTTCGGTGGATTCGCCCCTCACCCCAGCCCTCTCCCGAGGGAGAGGGAGCCGATCTGCTTTGGCTTTGAAAATCGCGTACGACTCGGTATCCCAGGTCGGCGTAGCACTCGCATCCACCCCGGTCAGTTCCCTCTCCCTCCGGGAGAGGGCTAGGGTGAGGGGCTTTTGATTTCCAAAAGTCGCGTTCGACTCGGTATTGCATGTCGGCGTACGCCTTGCAATCACCACGGTCAGTTCCCTCTCCCTCTGGGAGAGGGCTAGGGTGAGGGGCTTTTGATTTCCAAAAGTCGCGTTCGACTCGGTATTGCATGTCGGCGTAGCGCTCGCATTCACCCCGGTCAGTTCCCTCTCCCTCAGGGAGAGGGCTAGGGTGAGGGGCTTTTGATTTCCAAAAGTCGCGTTCGACTTGGTATTTCAGGTCGGCGTAAATCTCGCATCCACCGCGGTCAGTTCCTTCTCTCCACGGGCGGTCCGACGTTTCGGGAGGGCTAGGGTGAGGGGCTTTCGTTTTCTGGCTTCTCCCACATTGGTTTTCATACGCCTGAAATCCCCGCCAGCCCATCTCCTGTAATGAAGCTTTTATGACAAAAGTTCGGTAGCACATAGCCAGTCCGGTCATGCCTATGTAACGCGCTTGAGGGGCCCTTCGGGGTGCACTTTGCAAGCCGAGGCGGGACGCCGGGAGTGAGGCAATGGGGACTATGGAACGCTATTCGAAAGTGGGCATGCAGGAGCTCGATCAACGCTTGTCGAAGATCGTCGAGGCGGCGCGCAAGAAGCCGGTGTCGGTGTATCGCTACGGCGCGCCGTGGGTCTGGATTGTTTCGCAGGATGACTGGCAGGGCGCTTTGAAAGAGGTGTCGAGTTACATTCCGCCGGGGCATTCGCTGGTTTTGCTGCGCCCGCAGATCGACGATTTGCTCGATGCCCACCGCGAACTCCTGCACGACCTCAACGCCGAGCCGGGCATGCTGATTCCGGCGCAAACGGTGATGCACATCCTGCTTTTGCAACTGCTGTATTCGGTGCCCAGCGAACAGCAGCTCTACGAACAGCTCAATTACAACCTGCTGTTCCGCTGGTTCGTCGGCCTCGGTCTGAACCAGAAAGTCTGGAGCTTCAGCGCCCTCAGTCGCGACATCGCCACGCTGCTCAACGAGCCGCGTGCGGTACTGCTCATTCAGAAAATCATCGGCGAAGTGTTCTGCGGTGCCTTGCTGCAAATGCCCGAGTTCTCCTTGAACTTCGCGCTGTTGCACACCTGGCTGGGCAAACACGCCTGCGCCCCGCACGTCGGCAACTAACAGCGGCAACACACCGGGCGCTGTAGCGCCAACAGGTCATCGCGAATTCAGGGGGTAGTGTGGAACCGATTTTCAAGTCACGGCTGGCGCTGTGCGGCTGGCTGCTGGTGACGGCGGGCGTGCAGCCGGCGCTGGCCAAAGAGGGCGCAGCAAACGCCGCCGCGCCGCGTCTGGTCGACGTCAACGAATACTTCGTGCGTGGCAATACCGTGCTCGATGCGCGGGCGATCGAGGAAGCGGTGTATCCGTTTCTCGGCCCGCAAAAAGCCCTCAGCGATATCGAAGGTGCGCGCGACGCGTTGCAGAAGGCTTATCAGGAGCGCGGTTATCAGTCGGTGTTTGTCGAGCTGCCGGAGCAAGCCGTGGCTGACGGCATCGTCTATCTGCAAGTCAGCGAAACCAAGGTCGGCCGGGTGCGCGTGGTCGGCGCCAGGCACTATTCGCCACTGGACATTCGCGACAACGTACCGGCGCTGAAGGAAGGCGAGGTGCCGGACTTCGCCAAGGTTCAGGGCGAACTGGCGCAGCTCAACAAGACCCCGGGGCGCCAAGTGATGCCGCTGGTGCGCGAAGGTCAGCGCCCCGGCACCATGGACGTCGATCTGCAGGTCGAGGACCAGAACCCGTGGGCCGCCAGCGTCGGCCTCAACAACGATTACAGCGCCGACACCGAAAAGCTGCGCACCGTCACCAGCCTCGGCTACAACAACCTCTGGCAACTCGGCCACAGCGTCAACCTGACGTTCTTCACCGCGCCGCAGGAAACCGACAACGCCAAGGTCTGGTCGGGTTCCTACACCGCGCCGCTGACCGAGCGCTGGAGTGTGCAGTTCTCTGGTTACCAGTCCGACAGCAACGTCGCGACCATCGGTGGCAGCAACGTGCTTGGCAAGGGCCATAGCTACGGCGTCTCGGCGATTTATACGCTGCCGTCGAGCGGCAACTGGTCGAACTCGCTGTCGGCCGGTATCGACTTCAAGGACTTCGACGAGCGCCTGACCCTGTCCGGCGAGAGCGACAAAGTGCCGCTGCAATACGCGCCATTTACCTTCGCCTACAACGGCTATCGCTACAGCGAAAAAAGCCAGCTCGGCCTCGGTTTGAGTCTGGTCGCGGCCACGCGCAGCATTTTCGGCTACGGCAGTTCCGACGAAGATTTCGACTACAAACGCTACCGCGCCAAACCGAGTTTCGCCGTGCTCAAGGGCGACACCAATTACACCTGGACCTTCGACAGCGATTGGCAGAGCGCGACCAAAGCGGCGTTCCAACTGGCCTCGGGCCCACTGGTTTCCAACGAACAATTCTCCGCCGGCGGCGCGACTTCGGTGCGCGGCTATCTGGCTGCCGAACGCACCGCCGATGACGGTTACCTGCTCAGTCAGGAACTGCGCACGCCGTCGCTGGCGAAATTCGCCGGCACCTGGATGCAGGACTGGCGCTTCTACGCCTTCGCCGAAGGCGCACAACTCTATCTGCGCGACGAACTGCCGGATCAGGACGCCAACTACGCCTTGGCCAGTGTCGGCCTCGGCACCCGCGCCAGCCTCAGTAAATGGCTGTCCGGCAGCCTCGACTGGGGCTACCCGCTACTCGAAGGGCCGAACACCTCGAAACAGGAATCGCGCCTGCACTTCAACCTTCAGGCCACTTTCTAACCAGGAGCACTTTTCATGCAGCGCCTCATTCTTTCCCTGTTGATCTGCCTGGGCTTCGTGCTCCCGGCCACGGCTCAGGCCTGGTGGCAGGACGACTGGCATTACCGCAAACAGATCGCCGTCGACACCACGCCGCAGGGCGCGGCGATCAATCAGGCGCTCGGTCGCACGGCGCTGCTGGTGCGTTTGCACACCGGCAACTTCACCTTCGACGGGGTGAAAGAGGACGGCTCGGACCTGCGCTTTGTCGCCGCCGATGACAAAACCGTGCTCAACCATCAGATCGAAAGCTTCGACGCGTTGATGGGCATGGCGCTGATCTGGGTCGACGTGCCAAACGTCGAGGGCGGGCAGCGTCAGGACATCTGGATGTATTACGGCAATCAGAAGGCGCCGGCGACCGGCAACGGCCAACTGACCTTCGACCCGAATTACACCGCGCTCTACCATTTCGACGGAGCCACCGGCACCCCCGCCAAAGACACCACCGCCTACGGCAACACCGCGCAGAGCGCGACTGGTGCGGCGATTGACGGCGTGGTCGGGCGTGCCTTGCAGTTCAGCGGTCAGCCGTTGCTGCTGCCGGCCAGTCCGTCGCTGCAACACAACGCTGGCAGTGCGTTCACCTTCAGCGCCTGGCTGCGTCTGGATCAGGCCAGTGGCGAGCAACTGATTCTGGCTCGCCGCGAAGGCACGCAAAGCCTGCTGATCGGTATTAGCCAAGGTCTGCCGTTCGTGGAAATTGATGGCCAACGCGCCGCTGCCACCCAAGCGCTGACGCCGGCGCAATGGCAACACGTCGCGCTGACCGCCGAAGGTTCGAAAGTCACCCTGTACATCAACGGTCGCGAGAGCGCTGCGTTGGCCCAGGCGATGCCGGCGTTCAACTCGGTCATGGCCATCGGTGCCGATCTGCACGAAGGGCCGTTCCAGCCGTTCGTAGGCGCTATTGACGAGCTGCGCCTGTCGAAGGTCGCCCGTCCGGCCGCGCTGCTGTGGGCCGATGCCACCTCGCAGGGTGCCGAGTCGAAGCTGGTGGCTTACGGCGTCGATGAAGAACAGTCCGGTTTCGGTTTCGGCAGCCTCGGTTTCCTGCTCAACGCGGTGCCGGTGGACGCCTGGGTGATCATCGCCGTGCTGGTGCTGATGATGTTCCAGTCGTGGATCATCATGCTGCGCAAGAACCGCACCCTCGGCCGTGTCACCGCGGCCAACGAAGACTTCCGCACGCATTTTGCCAAGGTCGGCACGCGCCTGGAGATGTTCGCCGACGACGCGCAACTCGCTCAGCGCCTGCAACATTCGTCGCTGTGGCGCCTGTATCTGGTGGCGGTCAAAGAGATCCGCACCCGTCGCGAGCAGGGCGCCGATACCTCGTCGGTTTCGGCAGCGACCATCGAGGCCATCCGCTGCTCGATGGACGGTGTGCGCACCCGTGAAAACCAGCAGTTGAGTTCGAAACTCTCGACCCTGTCCAACGCCATCGCTGGCGGCCCGTACATCGGCCTGCTCGGCACGGTGCTGGGGATCATGGTGGTGTTCCTCGGCACGGCGATGGCCGGTGACGTCAACATCAATGCGATCGCACCGGGCATGGCCGCCGCCTTGCTCGCCACCGCCATGGGCCTGTTCGTCGCGATCCCGGCGCTGTTTGGCTACAACCGCCTGATCACCCGCAACAAGGAAGTCAGCGCCGACATGCGCGTGTTCGTCGACGAGTTCATCACCCGGCTGGCGGAGATGCACGGCGAGAGCCAGTTCAGTGAATCCACGCATGCGCGCGGCCATCACGCCAACCATTCCGTACCGGCCTGAGGAGCACTGACATGGCGTCCGTAAATGCCTCCCACGACGATGACGAAGATGCTGCAGTGGACAGCATCAACATCACGCCGCTGGTCGACGTGCTGATGGTGGTGCTGGTGATGTTCATCCTCACCGCCACCGCGCAGGTCTCCGGGATTCAGATCAACCTGCCCAAGGCCAGTGCCTCGGTGTCGCTGTCGGAGGCCAAGACCAAGGCGATTTCGGTGAATGACGGCGGTCAGGTGTTTCTCGATGCCTACCCGGTGACCCTCGCCGAGCTGGAAGAGCGCCTGCGCATAGAGAAAGCGCAGAGCCCGGATTTCCCGGTGATCGTGCGCGGCGATGCGACGGTGCAGTACCAGAAAGTCATCGAAGTGCTGGATCTGTTGCGCCGGCTCGAACTGTCCCAGGTCGGTCTCGTCACCGGCAAACCGAGTCAGGGCTGAGTCATGACTGCACAACTTCCGATCGAGCCCTTGCCGGTGAAGAAGTCGCCGCTGCGTTATGCGAAGTGGGGCGCCGGTCTGCTCATCGCTGCTTTGGCTGCATGGTTCCTCTGGCAGTGGGCCAACGACATGGCCGGCGTGCGCCGCGAAGCGCCGAAGGTGCCGACGATCATCCCGTTGCCGCCACCGCCACCTCCGCCGCCGGAAAAACCGCCGGAGCCGGAAACCCCGGTGGAAGAAAAAGTCGTCGAGCCCGAGCCAACGCCCGAGCCGCAAGAGGTCAAGCCCGAGGAAGAAGCGCCGCCATCGCCGGCGGACGATCTGGCCAACCCGATGCAAATGGACGGCGATGCGCAAAGCGGCAGCGACGCCTTCAACATCGGCGCGGGCAAGGGCGGCGGCATGGCCGGGGCCGGCGGCGGGCGTTTGGGCACCGGCACGTACAGCCAGTTCCTCGCGTTCACCTTCCAGCGCTTGCTACGCGAAAACCCCGAGCTGCGCAACCTCGCGTTCTCGTTGCAGGCGGATGTGTGGCTGAGCAGCGTCGGCGAGATCACCCGCGTCGAGCTGATCAAGTCCAGCGGCAACCCGCAAATCGATACCCAGGTGCTGGCCGCGCTGCGTGGCGCGCCGGCCCTTAGCGAACGGCCTCCGGCCTCGATCACTTTGCCCGTGCGCCTGTCCCTGCAAGGGCGGCGTCCGGGTTAACCCAGCCTGTTTATTGCCAGGCCTTCGAGCTTGGCCAAAAGGAGTTGTGTGCAGATGATTTCCAATGTGAATCGATTGTCCCTGGCGGTCGGCATGGTCGTTGCGACCCTGGTCGGTCAGGCCGTGGCCGCGCCGGCACCCTCGGAGAACGCCACGATCAATCTGATCCGCTTGCTGGTCGAGCAGGGCATTCTGAAACAGGACAAGGCCGATGCTTTGATCGCTCAGGCGCAGAACGAGGCCGTCCAGGCCAGGCAGGCCGCCGCGACCACGGCGGTTGCGGCCGGCCCGGTCGCCGCACCGGGCGATGTCCGTGTGCAATACGTGCCGGCGGCGGTGCGTGACCAGATCCGCGATCAGGTCAAAGCCGAGGTCATGGCCACCGCCAAACAGGAAAACTGGGCGGCGCCCAACAGCTTCCCGGAATGGGCTGCGCGCATCAGCTTCGACGGCGACATTCGTCTGCGCAACGAATCGCGCTACTACTCGGACAGCAACAGCAACGAGATCGTCGACTTCGCCAAGCTCAACAACAACGGCCCGTATGACGTCAATCCCAACAGCAGCACCAGCCTGCCGCCGCTGCTCAATACCCGCGAAGACCGCACCAACCAGTTTCGCATTCGCGCGCGCCTGGGCATGAAAGCCGAGATCTCGCCGCAATGGACCGCTGGCATTCGCATCGGCACCGGCTCGGACAACAACCCGGTCTCGACCACGCAAAACCTCGGCGGCGGTTTCGCCAAGAAAGACATCTGGCTTGATCAGGGTTATTTGAACTGGAAGCCGAGCGATGAGCTGACCCTGACCGGCGGGCGCTTCGCCAACCCGTTCATGTCCACCGACATGCTCTATTCCAATGACCTGAATTTCGACGGCGTCGCAGCGCTGTTCGACCACAAGCTCAACCGCGACTGGGGCGTGTTCGGCACCGTCGGCGCGTTCCCGGTCGACTACACCAACGACACCGCCAGCAGCAACGGCTTCGACAAGGAAGAGAGCGACAACAAGTGGCTGTACGGTGCGCAGATCGGTGCCAAATGGGCGATCAACAGCAACAACCGCTTGAAGGGCGCATTGGCCTACTACCGCTTCGACGATATCGAAGGCCAGCGCTCGGCACCTTGCGAACCTTGGGCCGGCGCGCCCGGCTGCGACAGCGACGGCAGCCGCGCGGCGTTCATGCAGAAGGGCAACAGCGTGTTCCTGCTGCGCGACATTACGCCGAACCCGCTCAACCCGACGACCACGCCGCAACCGCAATTTGTCGGCCTCGCCTCCGAATTCAATCTGCTCGATCTCAATATGGTTTGGGATGCCGACCTGCCGGAAGATTTCAAACTGCGCAGCCAGGGCAACTACATCCACAACCTCGCCTACAACGAAGGCGACATGCGCAGGCGTTCGGCCGGGCAGATCGTCAACAACCTCGACAGCAACGGCGACCTCGAAAGCGGCGCCAACGCGTGGATGGTGCAGTTCACCCTCGGCAGTGCGCTGGACCTGAAAAAGCAGGGCGACTGGAACATGTTCGCTGGCTACAAATACATCCAGCCGGATGCCTTGCCGGACGGCTTCAACGACTCGTCGTTCCACCTCGGCGGGACCAACGCCAAGGGCTATTTCCTCGGCGGCAATTACGGTCTGGCGAAGAACGTTTACGCCACCGGTCGCTGGATGAGCACCGAGGCGGTGTACGGCGCGCCGTACGACATCGACGTCTTGCAGCTTGAGATCAACACGCGCTTCTAAAGCGCCGGGAGAGGCTTATGAAATCGCGATTCGTGTTGCTCGGGCTCGGTCTGTTGATCGCCACTGGTGCGAATGCCGAAGGCATGGAAGAACGCCTGCGCACGCAGTTGCGCAGCACCACTCAGCAGCTTCAGGCTCTGCAAAGTCAGCAGGCCCAGGCCAGCGCCGCGCAACTGGCGGCGCAGAACGAAGCCAAGGCGGCGCAGGCGCAGATCAAGCAGCTGACGGCGGAACTGGCCAAGGCCCAAGGCCTTGCCGAACAGCTCGCCGGCCAGCAACAGAGCCTGCATAGCCAGGCGCAGGCGCAAGTGGCGGCCAGCGTCGAGCAGACCGGCAAGTTCAAGAAAGCCTATGACGACTTGTTGGTCATGGCCCGTGGCAAAGAGGCGGAACGCGCCAGGCTTGAAGCGCAATTGAGCGAACGTGACACACAAGTGCAGCAATGTTCAGCCAAAAATCAACAGATGTACGGCGTCGCCAAGCAGATCCTCACGGCCTACGAAAACATCGACGTGGCCGAGGTGATGAAGATTCGCCAGCCCTTTGCGGGCGGTGCGCGGGTCAAGTTCGATGAACTGGCCCAGGGCTTTGGCGACGAGCTCTACAAGACTCAATTCGATGCGCCGCAAGCCGCGCGCGCCCACTGACAGGCAAGGAAGAAGCAATGACTCAACTCATCAGCCATGTATCGCCACAATCTCTGACCGAGGTGCTGCAAGCCGCCGGTTATCGCGTCAACCAGACCGAGCAGAACGGCATCGTCCAGTTGCTCAGCGCCAGCCAGGGCATCGGCTACGCCGTGCGGTTCGGCAACCCGGCGGTGGAGCAGGGCAGCTACGTCGACTTCACCTTCAGCTGTGCGCTGCGCGTGCAAGGCGAGTTGCCGCCGGGTGTGGCCGAGCAGTGGAACGCCACCCGGCGCTTCGCGCGGTTGTCGTTGCAGGGCGAGTTTCTGGTGATGGAAATGGACGTGGTGCTGGCCGCTGGCGTGAGCCACGATCACCTGCGCGGCAATCTCGAATTGTGGGATCGACTGTTGCAGGAATTCATCGTCTACCTGCGTGATTTCAGTCAGGCCACACAGGCCGCTACCGCCAAAGCGCCAGTCGCCGAGCAAGAGGAAGTCGCGCTGTGAAAAAGCCTGCCGTGGTGATCAGCGCCGCTGCGGTGGCGCTGTTGGTGGTGGCCGTGGCGCTGGTGCTGCGCCCGGGTTCTGACCCGGTTGCCGCCCAGCAATCCTCTCCTGTCGCCGCGATTGCTGGGGGGGCTGCGGTGGCGCGGTTAGGTAATCAGCAGGTCACCCCAGAGGAACTTCAGGCATTGCTGGCGACCGTTGCGCCTGAAGCTCGCGAGCAACTGCGCGGCAATCGCGAGGCGCTGGAGCGCTGGATTCGCACGCGCCTGGCCGAGAAAGCGGTGCTGGAACAGGCCGACGCGCAGGGCTGGGCGCAGCGCCCGGAGATCGTACGGCAGACCAGGGCGGCGACTGAGCAAATTGTCTTCCGCGATTATCTGCGCTCGGTGAGTCAGGTGCCGGCGGACTATCCGAGTGCGGCTGAAATTCAGCAGGCGTACGAGGCAGGCAAGGCCAATTGGCAGACGCCGGCGCTGTATCGGGTCAGTCAGATTTTCCTTGGCGTCAGCGATGCTGCGCCGCTGGAAACGGTGCGCAAACAAGCTTCTGAATTGAGCAAGAAAGCGCAGTCCGCGCCGGGTGATTTTGCCGCCCTGGCGACGCAGTATTCGCAGGATCGCGTCACGGCGGAGCGGGGCGGTGATAGCGGGCTGCAACCGTTGCAGCAACTGGTGCCGGAGGTGCGTGGCGCCGTCGCTCGGCTGAAAGTCGGCGCCGTGTCTGATCCTGTGCAAAGCGCCGCCGGTTTCCATGTGATCAAACTCATCGAACAGCAACCGGCCCGCACCGCGACGCTGGACGAATTGCGCGATCAACTGACCCAGGCCCTGCGTGCGCAGCGCCAGGAGCAGATCGCCCAGGCCTACCTGGACGGCATGCTCAACACCGCCACGCTGAGCATCGACGGCGCTGAACTCAACAAAGTCCTGGAGGAAAAACACTAATTTCGGTTTCACCACAACCCCCCCTGTAGGAGTGAGCCTGCTCGCGATAGCGGTGTGTCAGGTTAAGAAATGTCCGACTGACACACCGCTATCGCGAGCAGGCTCACTCCTACAAAGGGATTTGTGTAACGACCACCACATAGATCGACAGGGAGTCATCAATGTCATTCACCGAACCCGCAGGACGCGCCGGCACCAGCGATTACCGCTCGCCTGAACACAAACAGGAAACCTGGCTCGGTCACGCCGCCGCCATCGACAGCGAAGTCGCGCAATACTTTCTGGTCAGCGCCCGTTGCGGCTGTTTCATGCAAGCGGCGCGGAGTCTCAATGTGCGCTCGACGCTGCTGCGCAAACAACTGGCGCAACTCGAACAGCAATTGCAGCACAGTCTGTTCAGCTTTCAGGGCAGCGCCTTGAGCCTGACCCGCGAAGGCCAGCAACTTCAGGCTCGACTGATCACCCTGGCCTTTGAGCGCAAATTGCCGGTGATCGAACAGCCGCTGATTCGTCTCGCGGTGGCCGAATCGATCCTTCACGACATTCTCGGCCGCGACCTGATCGCGCTGCTGCGGCGCAACGCCAGTGTGCGTCTGGAGATCATTGCGCTCGACAGTGAATTGTCGCTGCGTGCGGTCAGCGCTGACATTGTTCTTTGGCTTGCCCACGGCTCAACCCCGCATCCTGGTCCGGCCTTTGCCATCAGCGAACCGCAGCGACTGGCATGCCTGGATTACCTGCCGCACATCGCCAAACGCTATTCCCGCGTGACCGCGCGCCCGGAAACGCCGGACGATCTTGCCGATTTCATGTTGGTGCAGTGGCAGCACGATCGACAGATCGACAGCTTTCGTCCGTGGAATGAACTGGTCGAGCAGCGCCTGGCGGGGGTGGTGCAGATGCAGTCGTATGAATTGATGCTGGAGATGATTCGCTGCGGCGCTTGCATTGGGTTGTTGCCAGGGTACATGAGCCGGTTCGATCGGGGGGTGATTGCGTTGCCTGGGTTGTTTGCCGAGCCCATGCAGTTGCAGGCCTGGCTGGCGGTCAGTGCTGAGTCTGAGGGGGTGCCGGAGGTGCAGACACTTACCGAGCTTGTTCGCCATACCTTTGCTGAGCGGCGTGAATGGTTTCAGCCTTGATCACCGGTTACTTGTGGGAGCCAGCCTGCTGGCGATGGCTGGTTTTTCTGATTTTTGAGTACATATCCGTTGCTGCGGTCACGGCTACTTATGGTTCCGCTCTTACAGCGGGTCACCTTTTTCAAACGCCAAAAAGGTAACCCAAAACGCTTGCTCCTACGTACGGCCCTCGCAGGCTCGGGTCCCTTCGCTCCGGGATCGATCCGGGCGCAGCGGCTACGGTTTGCTTCGCTGCACCTCCTTCCGCTGTGTCTGGCTGCGCCAGACGGTCGCTGCGCTCCCACGCCCGGATCAATCCCTCCACTCAGCCTTCCGATGTCGCCGGTGGATCAAGATCAAAAGCAGGCGAGCTGACACTCGGCCTATTGAGTGGTGAGAAGCGTCGCATGGCTTTGGATTTGCCCCTCACCCCAGCCCTCTCCCCCTGGAGAGGGAGCCGATTGATGGGCCGTTCAAAACCTTAGTTCGACTCGGTATCGAACGTCGGCATATCTCTCACATCCACCAAGGTCGGTCCCCTCTCCCTCCGGGAGAGGGCTAGGGTGAGGGGTTTTTGACGTTGCTTTTGATCTTCAGGCCCGCCTTCAAACCAAAGCTCCCACAATGTTTGCGCTCGCCAGACAGATTGCGAGCGGTTTACAGTGATCAGCCACTCCTCGATCACGGACCGATCCCCATGTCAGACCAAAACCCCTCCATCCACCTCGAACGCTCCAACGAATCCCACCTCGAAGGCATTACCGCGCTGTACAACGACCCGGCCGTGGCGCGGCAGGTGTTGCAGATGCCGTTCCAGTCCGTAGAAGTCTGGCGCCAGCGGCTTCAGGCCGACAACCCACGCGCGCTGAAACTGGTAGCGCTGCATCAGAGTGTGGTAGTCGGCAGTCTCGGACTTGAGGCGTATTCGCCGATGCGTCGGGCGCACGCCGGCAGTTTCGGCATGGGCGTTGCGGTCGCGTGGCAGGGCAAAGGTGTCGGCTCGAAACTATTGGCGGCGGCGCTGGACGTGGCCGATAACTGGATGAACCTGCACCGCGTCGAGCTGACGGTGTACGCCGATAACGAGGCGGCCATCGGTGTCTACCGCAAGTTCGGCTTCGAGACCGAAGGCCTGTTTCGTGATTACGCGGTGCGCGACGGGCAGTGGGTCGATACGCTGAGCATGGCCCGTCTGCGCGGCGCATCGAAAACCTGACTTAATCGTTCAGCGCGAACGCCACCGCCGCCCGAGCATGCAGTTCCGTGGTGTCGAGCAGGGGCAGGGCGCTGTGTTCGGGTTTGATCAGCAGGCCGATTTCGGTGCAGCCAAGGATGATTGCCTGCGCGCCGTGTGCGGTCAGCGATTCGATCACCCGCTGGTAGGTTTGTCGCGATTGATCGCTGATCACGCCGACGCAGAGTTCGTCGTAGATGATCCGGTGCACGTCCTTGCGCTCGGCTTCGTCCGGCACCAATACCGTTAACCCCTGCGCGATCAGACGTTGCTTGAGGAAATCCTGTTCCATGGTAAACGCCGTGCCGAGCAGGCCAACGGTACGCGCCTCAATCGACAGTGCCGCCTGGGCTGCCGGTTCGGCGATGTGCAGAAACGGAATATGGATCGCTGCCTGAATCTGCTCGGCGACCTTGTGCATGGTGTTGGTACACAGCACCACGCAATCGGCGCCACCCGCCTGGAGCCGGCGCGCGGCATCGACCAGGATGGCCGCGGCATCATCCCAGCGTCCGGCGTGCTGGGCCTGTTCGACGGGGCCGAAGTCGACGCTGTACATCAGCAGTTGCGCCGAGCGCAACGGGCCGAGGCGATCGCGGACCTGTTGATTGATGAGGCGATAGTATTCGGCGCTGGATTCCCAGCTCATGCCGCCGATCAGGCCGATGGTGCGCATTGGATGTCCTCGGGCAGTGAGGTGTGTCGAGAGTTCGGGTCTGGCTGGAGTGTCCTTTTGTTTGCGGGCCGAAGCCAGCGCCGACTGACTGTACCGCTGACTTTCCATGCAAGTGTTACGCTCGCTGCAGCTTTAACGTACGCCGAGGCTTCGATCTGCCACTATCGAGGTTCGCAGGTCCTTTCCGAGGAACACCGCTATGGACGATGTACAGCAACTGGGCGAGATGCTTCGCCATTACGCCGACAGTGAAGCGCACAAGAAGCAACTGTTCGAGACGCAATCGGCGGCGTGGGCCACGCGCATTACCGCGCTGTTTGGTGATATCCAGCAATGGCTGGAGCCGGTGCAGGCGCCGAATCTGCTGGAGGTGAATCGCGAGGCCTACGTCGCATTCGGGCCGAGCGTGCCGGTGGAGACGTCGACGTTCAAGACCGAGAAACTGAGCATTTTGATTGCCGGGAAACCGGTGGAGTTCGTGCCGGATGTGATGGGCAGCGGCGGGCAGATTTCACTGGCGGTGATGGGGCTGACGGCCGCGCGTTACGGCAGCATTTCGCTGGTGGGACTGCCCAATGGCGAGTGGCAGTGGCGCAAGACCAACGGGTTGAAGGATCCGGATACGTTTGTGTTTGATGCGAATTTTCTTGCGCAGCAGTTGCAGGGTTTGATTCCGCGGGATCGCGTTTGAGATCAAGAGCTTACCCCCTCACCCCAACCCTCTCCCCCAGGGGGGCGAGGGGAAAGGGAGCCGATCGAGTGCTGTTCAAAGCCTGAGTTCAACTTGATATTGATCGTTCCCACGCAGAGCGTGGGAACGATCAATTCACCTTGAATATTTCAGGTCGGCGTAACCCGAACAAACAACTCGGTCAGTTCCCTCTCCCTCTGGGAGAGGGCTAGGGTGAGGGCAGCCGGGCTGACACACCTCACATATCGAGGTTTACCCACCCCGGCTTGACCTCTTCAGGCGCCACCGCATTCACTGATTTCCCGGTCGCCAATTCCACCCGCCGCGCCACCTCCGGATCATCCGCAAACGGCACCATGCTTGCCTCATCCAGAGTGTCCGCCGTCTCCCGGCCCAAGCAGTACTCCACCGCCAGCCACAGAAACACTACGCCCGTCACATCGAAGAACATTTCCATCACTGGCACCTTAAGCAACCTGCGCTTCACGCTGCGCCAGTGCGACATCCGCCACCCGCACCGTGCGCCAGACGTTCCAGGCCATCAGCAACATGCCGCTGAGGAAAAACACCCCGCCAGCGAAGCGCACGATGAACCCCGGATGGCTGGCTTGCAGCGCTTCGACAAAGGAGTAAGTCAGTGTGCCGTCCTCGTTGATCGCTCGCCACATCAGGCCCTGAGTGATGCCGTTGACCCACATCGAGGCGATGTACAGCACCGTGCCGATGGTCGCGAGCCAGAAGTGCAGGTTGATCAGCGCCGTGCTGTGCATCTGCGCCCGGCCGAAGACTTTCGGCACCATGTGGTAAGTCGCGCCGAAGGTGATCATCGCCACCCAGCCGAGCGCGCCGGCGTGGACATGGCCGATGGTCCAGTCGGTGTAGTGGGAGAGGGCGTTGACGGTCTTGATCGCCATCATCGGCCCCTCGAACGTCGACATGCCGTAGAACGCCAGCGACAGCACCAGAAAGCGCAGGATCGGGTCGGTGCGCAATTTATGCCAGGCACCGGAAAGGGTCATCATGCCGTTGATCATCCCGCCCCAGCTTGGCGCCAGCAGGATCAGCGACATGGCCATGCCCAGCGACTGTGCCCAGTCCGGCAGGGCGGTGTAGTGCAAATGATGTGGGCCGGCCCAGATGTACAGGGTGATCAACGCCCAGAAGTGCACGATCGACAAGCGATACGAATACACCGGCCGATTGACCTGTTTTGGCACGAAGTAATACATCATGCCGAGGAAGCCTGTGGTGAGGAAAAAGCCCACGGCGTTGTGCCCGTACCACCACTGCACCATGGCGTCGGTGGCGCCGGAATAGACCGGATAGGACTTGAACCAGTCGACCGGAATCGACAGGTGATTGACCACATGCAGCATGGCGATCACCAGAATGAACGCGCCGAAAAACCAGTTGCCGACATAGATATGTCGGGTCTTGCGCTGCACCACGGTGGTGAAAAAAACCACGGCGTACGCCACCCAGACCACGGCCATCCACACCGCACCGGAGAATTCGATCTCGGCGTATTCCTTGGTGGTGGTGTAGCCCAGCGGCAAGGTGATCAGCATGATCACGATCACCGATTGCCAGCCCCAGAAAGTGAAAGCGGCAAGAGCGTCTGAGTACAGCCGCACCTGGCAGGTGCGCTGTACCGCGTAATAACTGGCGGCAAACTGCGCGCTGCCGGCGAAACCGAAAATCACCAGGCTGGTGTGCAACGGGCGCAAGCGGCCGAAGGTGGTCCATGGCAGGTCCAGATTCATTTCGGGCCAGACCAGTTGCGAGGCGATCCACACGCCCATCGCCATGCCCACCACACCCCAGAAAACCGTCGCGATGACGAATTGGCGCACGACCTTGTAGTTATAGGCCTGCCCGATTGTTGCTGTGCTCATGGTCAGTTCATCCACGGTTGCAAATCGCGCCAGGCCTCCTGGTCTGGCATGGGCTGCACTGTAGGAACTGCGCGGAAAACAAAACAGGCTCAGCAATGGCTGGTTTGTGCGGATCAGATTCGGGGCAGGGCTGTGGCGGTTTGCCGCGGGCTGATCTGGTGTTTCTGTAGTTTCTGTTCCTTGCCACGGTCCATTGCAGGAGTGAGCCTGCTCGCGATAGCGCTGTATCAGTCAACACATCTGACCTGACACGCCGCTATCGCGAGCAGGCTCACGCCTACAAGTCGAAACGCTGAGACCGGGGAAACCCTTACGCTCCTCAACGATTGGGCATTTTCCCTTGGGTCACTGATGGCCTTTTGGTAGAGTCGCGCTCGCCAGCGGGTTTTCGGCTGGACGATGGAACCGAAGAAGGGAGTCTGATCAGTGAGTCCGGGCAAAAAAATCCTCGGTCTCACGGCGTTGCTTTTGCTGCTGACGCTGTGGGCCAGTTACGTTTATCTGTTCAACGAAAACCGCGACGGCCAGCTCGGCGGTGTCGGCGAGAGCACCGCGTGGTGCGGCGTGCCACCGTCCACCGAAGCGGCGGCGCTGGGCAAGGATCAACTGACCCTGCGCGTCACCAATAACCTGCGCGGCGAGTTCATGCTCAGCGGTGCGCTGGTGGTGTCCGAGCGCACCTTCAACCGCTACGACCTGAGCCGCAACGAACTGCGCCTGCGCCTCGAACCGTTGCAGTGGACCTACGGCGCCACACCGATCTTCCTCGAACAGGTCAAGGTGCAGCCGCTGAGCCGCAACCTGTCGGCGAGCAACAAAAGCGCCTACGCCGAACTCGAACCGCGCCCGATCGGCGTGCAGGGCCAGGCCACTGCGTTCCCTTTCGACACCTACCGCTACGGCTACAAACCGGTGCTGTATTACCTCAAGGGCAGCGAACGCATCGACCTGCGGTTCAAGAACATCACCACGCTGATGGAGATGTCCAATACCTTCACACCGATCCAGAAGTACAACCGCGTCGACTACATCAACGAGAACACCTCGATGATCCGCGACGAGGATTACAAACCCTACGGACCCCACGAATGTGCGTTCAGTGTCGAGCGCAAGGATTCGTTCAAGGTCGTGGTGCTGATGCTGTTGCTGGTGCTGTGTCTGCCGCTGATGCTGGTGTTTTATCGCGACCTGCCGGGGATCGATTTCCTCGCGACGCTGGTGGGCGTGGCGCTGGTGCGCGGGCTGTTGCTCGGGCCGGTGCAGGACTTCCGCCTGTACAACATCGACTTTCTGTTTGGCGCGGTGATTTTGCTGGTGGGGACGGTGTCGCTGATCAAGGCGATGCGGATCAATAGCCGACGTGAGATTGCGATGCGTAGTGGAGAGACGTCCTGGTGAATGGGGGTTGAAGATCAAAAGCCCCTCACCCTAGCCCTCTCCCAAAGGGAGAGGGGACTGATCGGGGGATATTCGAGCGTCTCACGGACGTGAGCGAATGGTTGTGAATCCATAATCGACCGGTTGTTTCAGGTCGGCGAGATTCGCCAGACACCTCGTTCGGTCCCCTCTCCCTCCGGGAGAGGGCTAGGGTGAGGGGACGCAATCTCCAGCCGATCACTTCAACGCCGGATCCCCCATATTCATCTTCTTCCACCCCTGCAACAGCACCTGCGCCTTCGGCTCCTGCCCGCTGTCGAGGTACCACTGAATCAGCGACAACCGTGCATTGCGATTCGCCGGCTGCACCTTGAGCAACCCCTCCAGCAGTGCACAGGCCTCATCGACCTTGCCACTCTCATGCAGCGCCACCGCCAGCACGTAGCCGTACTGCGCGTTCTGCGGCTCCAATTCAGCAGCTTTTTTCAGCGGCGCCATCGCCTCAGTGGTCTTTCCAGCGCGGATCAGTGACAAGCCTTGAGTGTGCTGGAGCAATGCAGCATCCGGGTGTTGCTTGAGACTGTCGCCGAGCAGTTTCTGCGCTTCAGCAACCTGACCATTGCCTTCCAGCCATTGCACCAGCGTGACCAGCGCCGGATAGAAGTCCGGGTCACGTTGCAGTGCCGAGCGCAACAAACCTTCGACTTCGGCGGTACGGCCGCTGGCCTGGTACAGCATCGCCAGATTCAGATTGGCCTCGGCACGTTCCAGCAGGCTCTGCTGCACCGCTTCATATTCGGCAATCGCCGCGTTCCAGTTGGCTTGCGCTGCGCCCAGACCGGTGTTGCGCGATGCGCCGAGCAGGTCCCGCGCCGCGACGATGCGCACGGCTTTCACCGGGTCGCCCAGCAACGGTGCAAGCAACGGCGCGCGCTCTGCCGACGGCAAGAAAGCACTGATCGCCCGTACCGCGCTTTCACGCACTTGCGGGTCGGTGTGACGCAGATCCTGGGTCGCCAGTTTCAACGCCTGTTCACTCGGGTACAGCGGCAGTTCCGCCAGCAACGTCGCGCGCTGAATGGCCGGCAGATTGCTGCGTTGCAACTGCGCATACAGCGCATCCGCGGCACCGGGCTGGCCGTTGCGAATCAGCCACAGACTCTCGTCATAACGCGGCGCTTGCGCTGCGCTGGAGGTGCCCCACAGCTTGAACTGCGCGGTGATCTTGTCGCCGGCCTTGCCCTCGTGGCAGGTCAGGCAAGCGTCCGGGGTGCCGAGCTTCTGCGCCCGTTCCGGGTTGGGAATGCTGAAACTGTGGTCATGACGGAAGTCGTTGCCCATGTAGAACTTGCCGGGCATGTGACAATCCACGCACTGCGAACCGGGCTGGCCCATGGTGTGACGGGTGTGTTCGCTGGAGTCGTAGTTCTTTGCTTGCAGGCCTTTGCCGTCGACGCCTTCGACCGAGGTCTTGCCGGCGCTGTTGTGGCATTGCAGGCACACCGCGTTGCCCGGCGCCTTGAGTTCGGTGCTGTGCGGGTTGTGACAATTGCTGCAGCGCACACCCTTGTCGAACATTTTGCTTTGCAGGAACGAACCGTGTTCGAACACTTCATCCTTGATCTTGCCGTCCAGCTCGTACAGTTCGCGGGTGAGGACGCTGGGCAGATAATCGTCCATCAAGCGCTTGCCGACGGTAAAACCATCGTCCAGCGGTGCCCGACGGGCGTGACAGCGTGCGCAGGTTTCGATCTCGACGGTGGCGTTTTTGTCTTTCAGGTTCACGTCAAAGCCGTGATGGATCAGATCGGTTTTTTGCGCCGTCCACTGCACATGATTCGACGCCGGACCGTGGCACGCCTGGCAGCCGACGCCGAGGCTGTTCCACTGACTGTTGAAGCTGTTGCTGTCCGCCTCGAAGTTGCGCTTGAAGCCGGTGGTGTGGCACTCCACGCACATGAAATTGGCGTTCTGACTGGGCTTGCTCCAATGCAGCGGATTCTTGAAGTTGACGCCCTGACCGGGATAGAGATGAAACCAGCGGTGCTTTTGACTATCCCAAGCCACGCCGAGCGCCTGCAAGCGACCTTCTCCGACCTCGATCAGGTACTGCTGCAACGGCGCGATGCCAAAGGTGTAGGCGACTTTGAAGTCAGCATTCTTGCCGTCGATGCCGGGCGTGTTGACCCAGAATCCGCCGTCGCGGCGCGAGAAACGTGTGGTTTCCTTTTCCGCCTTGAAGGTAACGTTATTGAAGTCGCCGAGCACGGTCTCGGCGTTCGCCGCCTGCATCGCCAACTGGTGGTGCGAACCCTGCCAGTCCTTGACCTGCTCGCTGTGGCAGCCCTGGCATTGCTGTTCATCGACCATCGTCGCCGGGTTGCTCGCCACGACCGGCTGTGACTTCGCGGGCGTGGCAACCGGCGTGCTCGCCGGTATGGGTTTCACTGGCGCGGGAGCGGGGCTGAACAGAAACCAGCCGATCCCCGCAACGGCAGCCAGCAGTACGCCGATGGCGACGGGAAACAGATAACGTGAGGTTGAAGAGCGGGACGAATCAGGGTCAGGTCGTGCGGCTTTGTTTTTATGCTTGGCATTGCGACTTCCGTAGTCCAGGGGCATTTGCCGTCGGGTGCGCGTTCCAGCTCGTTGCAGCTTTGCCGGATGACCGGCGTCTGTCAAATGGGGCGTATGAGGCGTTGCGCAGCCGTCTGTGAATTTTGTGCTTTGCCAGCGCAATTACCGAGGATTTAGCTATACCTGTAACTCCCCCAGGCAAAGTTTTTGGCCTTCTGACAGGAGTTACAGCATGAAGCTAGCAGTGATGATGGGCACGCTGTGCATTGCCATCCTCGGTGTGGTGGGTTGTTCCAGCAAGACCGTCGCTCCCGATGAATACTCCGGGTTTCTCAAGGACTACAGCCAGCTCAAGGAGGCCAAATCGCCGTCCGGGGCTGAAGTGATGCGCTGGATGGACCCGAAACTGGATATCAACAAGTTCACCAGCGTGTACATCGAGCCGAGCCAGCTCTATCCAAAGCCGCAGCCGACCGCGAAAATTCCGCAGCAGACGCTCAACGGCATCACCAGTTATTACGATCAGGCGCTCAAGCGTGAAATCGGCAAGTCGTTGCCGTTGGCGACCGGGCCTGGGCCGGGGGTGATTGTGGTGCGTCCGGCGATTACGGCGGTGAGCAGCAAGACCGAGGGGTTGCATGCCTATGAGGTGATTCCGATTGCGCTGGTTGCTGCGGCTGTGAGCACTGCCAGTGGTATTCGTGATCAGGAAACGACCTTGGCCACCGAGGCGGTGTTTCTCGATGGCGGCAGTAACGGTGTCGTGGCGCAGGTGGTGCGCAAAGGTACCGGGACGCCGTTGGAGAATTCTTCGCAGGTGATGAAGGCTGATGACGTTAAAAAGGTTATCGATGGTTGGGCGGTGGATATGCATCAGACTTATTTGAAGCTCAAGGCTGAGGCCAAGTGATGCGCTGAGGCTTCGGCTTCGTCGTTGGCAGGCTGGCTCCGTTTTGTGAGCACTGAAGATCAGTGTGGGAGCCAGCCTGCTGGCGATGGCTATCTTTCAGGTGCTGGTTTTATTGGGTACATATCCGGTGCTGCGGTAACGGCGGCTTAGGGTTCCGCCCTTACGGCGGGTCACCTTTTTCAAACGCCAAAAAGGTAACCCAAAACGCTTGCTCCTGCGTTCGGCCCTCGCAGGCTCGGGTCCCTTCGCTCCGGGATCGATCCGGGCGCAGCGGCTACGGTTTGCTTCGCTGCACCTCCTTCCGCTGGGTACGACTTCGTCGTACGGTCGCTGCGCTCCCACCCCCGGATCAATCCCTCCACTCAGCCTTCCGATGTCGCTGGTCAGGCAAGATCAAGAGCACGCGAGCTAACGCTCATTGTTGAGTGGTTAGAAGTGCCGTATGGCTTGAGATCTTCAGTGGATTCGCCCCTCATCGGAACGCCGCCCGCCCAGCCCTCTCCCGAGGGAGAGGGGGCCGATTTGTGGGCTTTTCGGAAACTGCGTACGACTCGGTATTTCAGGTCGGCGCACCTTTCGCATCCACCTAGGTCAGTTCCCTCTCCCTACGGGCGGTCCGACGTTTCGGGAGGGCTAGGGTGAGGGGCCTGTGATCTTGGTCTTGATCTGGTTTTTTGCTCGTCCCCACGCTCCGCGTCACGGCTGCGTTCCTGGCTGCACAAGGTGAGTTGGGCCTACCTGACTGGCGGTGCTTGTCAGGTATTTCCTACAGGAGTACAAATGTACTCCATGACCAATCTCACTCCTCGCCGTACCGCCATCCTGACCTTTATCCGCGAACGTATCGCCGAGCACGGTCAGTCTCCAAGCCTCGCTGAAATCAGCGAGGCTTTTGGTTTTGCCTCGCGCAGTGTGGCGCGCAAGCATGTGCTGGCGCTCACTGAAGCCGGTTTTATCGAGGTCAACCCGCATCAGGCCCGTGGTATCCGACTGCTCGGGCAACCGTCGCGTCCCGAAATGCTCGATGTTCCTGTGCTTGGCCGGGTGGCTGCCGGTGCGCCGATTGGCGCCGATGCCGAGGTGCATGGGCGCTTGATGCTTGACCCCGCGTTGTTCTCTCGCACCCCCGATTACCTGCTGCGGGTGCAGGGTGATTCGATGATCGAGGATGGCATTCTCGACGGTGATCTGGTCGGCGTGCGGCGCAATCCCGAGGCGCTGAATGGGCAGATCGTTGTGGCGCGTCTTGACGGTGAAGTCACCATCAAACGCTTCGAGCGGTTGGGCACTTCGGTGCGGCTGTTGCCGCGCAACCCGGCGTATCAGCCGATTGTCGTGCGTGACGATCAGGATCTGGCCATCGAAGGGGTGTTCTGCGGTCTGGTGAGGCAAGGCTGATGGGCGCCGTCGTTGCACTGGATACGCTGTTCAATGGCGGCCAGGTCTGGAAGGGCCGGCCTGCGCCACCGGCGGCCAGTCCACAGCCGACCGGGCATGCCGCACTCGATGCAGCGCTGCCCAGCGGTGGCTGGCCGGAAGGAGCATTGAGCGAAATCCTGCTGGCCGGCCCGGGTGTCGGTGAGTTGCAACTGGTCTGGCCGACGCTGGCGCGGTTGGCAGCAGCGGGTGAGCGCATCGTGCTGGTCGCGCCACCGTTCGTGCCGTATCCGCAGGCGTGGGCAAGCGCCGGGGTCGACCTGCGGCAGTTGTCGGTGATTCAGGCCAGCGAACGTGATGCCTTGTGGGCGGCGGAGCAATGCCTGCGTTCGGGCAGTTGTGGCGCGGTGCTGTGCTGGCCGCACAAGGCTGATGATCGCGCTTTGCGACGTTTGCAGGTGGCTGCCGAGTCCGGCCAGACGCTGGCCTTTGCCTGGCGGCCGTTGAGCGAAGCTGTCAACCCGTCACCGGCGGCACTGCGGATTGCCATCGACGCCAAGCCGGCGCAATTGCGCATTCTCAAGTGTCGTGGCGGGTTGGCGCGTTCGGCACCGATTGCCTTTGCCGTGGGGCACTGAGACCGCCATGCGCTGGGTATGCATTCTGTTTCCGCAATTGGCTCTGGACGCTGTACTGCGTCAACGCCCCGATGCCGATGAGCCGTTGGTGCTGCTCAACGGCCCGGCTCAGCGCCGGGTATTGCAGGCGGTCAACCCGGCGGCGCGCAAACTGGGTTTGCGTGCGGGGCAATCGATGACCGCGGCCCAGGCCATGAGCAAAGGCTTTGCCACGGTTGATTACCAGGCCGCCGAAGTCGAGCGCTGGCAGCAGTTTCTCGCCGCCTGGGCCTATCGCTTCAGTGCACAGGTCAGCGTGCACTACCCACGTACGGTGGTGTTCGAGATCGAGTCGAGCCTGGGCCTGTTCGGCACCTGGGCGCAATTCGAAGCGCGGTTGCGCCAGGAACTGACCGATCTGGGCTTTCGCCATCGCATCGTCGCCGCCCCCAATCCGGTGGCTGCCCGAGTGTTGGCCAACGCCTACGATGGGCTGGTGGTGCCAGACGGCGAGGCCTTGCAGCATCATCTGGGTCAATTGCCCGTCGACCGGGTTGGCCTCGAACCGAGCGTGGCCACGGCACTGTCCCGGATGGGCCTGCGCAACCTCAATCAAGTGCAAAACCTGCCGCGTCAGGCGCTGGCGCGGCGCTTCGAAGCGTCGATGCTCAAACACCTCGATACGCTGTTCGGCGCGCGGCCGCTGGCGCTGGAATTCTACTTGCCACCCGACCGTTTTGATGTGCGCATCGAACTCAACTTTGACGTGCAATCGCATCAGGCACTGCTGTTTCCGTTGCGACGATTGACCGGCGATCTGTCGGCGTTCCTTTGCGGACGCGACAGCGGCGTGCAGCGTTTCGATCTGCACCTGGAACACGCCGGCTTGCCGGACACGCTGATCAAGGTCGGCCTGCTCAGCGCCGAACGGGATCCGGCGATGCTTTTCGAACTGGCCCGCGGGCGGCTGGAACAGGTGCAGGTCGAGGCGCCGGTGCGCGGCTTTCGCCTGCGTGCAGAAGATCTGCCGAGTTTCGTGCCGCAGTTTCAGGAGCTGTTCGACGACCGCCCGCAGCAGACCCTGCCGTGGGAGCAATTACGCGAACGCTTGCGCGCGCGGCTCGGTGACGATGCGGTGCAGGGTCTGCGCTTCCAGGCCGATCATCGCCCCGAGTGCGCCTGGCAGTTCGGCCTCGACAAACAGCCGTGCGCAGGCCTGCCGAGCGTGCAGCGTCCGGGCTGGCTACTCACTGAGCCGCAAAGCGTGCCGGAAGGCTCGGCGCGGATTCTCATGGGCCCGGAACGCATTGAGTCAGGCTGGTGGGATGGCGATGATGTGCGCCGCGATTATTACCTGATCCAGAGCCGCGCCGGCCAGCAAGGCTGGGCCTGGCGGGCGGTGGGTGAGGGCGGTCCGTTGTGGCTGCAGGGCTGGTTTGCATGAACGGTGGTTACGCTGAACTGCATTGCCTGTCGAACTTCAGTTTCCAGCGCGGTGCGTCCAGTGCGCTCGAGTTGTTTCAACGAGCGAAAAAGCACGGCTATCAGGCCTTGGCGATCACTGACGAATGCACACTGGCCGGCATCGTACGAGCGTGGCAAGCGGCAAAGTCGGTTGAGCTGCCACTGATCATCGGCAGCGAAGTGCGGATTGAAAACGGCCCGAAGCTGGTGCTGTTGGTGGAGAACCTTGCCGGTTATCAGGCGCTGTGCGGCTTGATCACCCGCGCGCGGCGGCGTACGCAGAAAGGCCAGTATCAAGTCTTGCGCGAGGACTTCAACGAACCGCTGTCGGGGCTGCTGGTGTTGTGGGTGCCTGATTCTGTCACTGAGGTGCAAGAAGGGCGCTGGCTGAAACAGACGTTCGGCGACAGGCTGTGGCTGGCCGTGCAACTGCACCGAGGTCAGGATGATCAACAGCGTCTGTTGGCGTTGTTGGATCTGGCCGCCGAGTTGCAGATTCGCGCCGTGGCCAGTGGCGACGTGCACATGCACGCCCGTGGCCGCCGCGCCCTGCAGGACACCATGACTGCGATCCGCCATCACCTGCCGGTGGCCGAGGCCGGCCTGCGCTTGCACCCCAATGGCGAGCGGCATTTGCGCAGTGTCGAGGTGTTGCATGAGCTGTATCCGCAGGCTTTGCTTGATGAGTCAATCGCCCTCGCTCGGCGCTGCACCTTTGATCTGAGCGAATTGCGCTATCAATATCCAAAGGAGCTGGTGCCCGAGGGGCACAGCGCCACTTCCTGGTTGCGCCAATTGACCAAGGAGGGCATCGCCTGGCGCTGGAAGCAAGGCGCACCGTTCAAGGTGCTACGGCAGATCAACAAGGAACTGCAACTGATCGCTGAACTCGGCTACGAAAGCTATTTCCTCACCGTGCACGACGTGGTGCGTTTCGCCCGCGAGCAACAGATTCTCTGTCAGGGCCGTGGTTCGGCAGCCAACTCGGCGGTGTGTTTTGCCTTGGGCATCACCGAAATCGACCCGGAGCGCACCACATTGCTGTTCGAACGCTTCATGTCCAGGGAGCGCAACGAGCCGCCGGACATCGACGTCGATTTCGAGCACGAGCGTCGCGAAGAAGTCCTGCAATATGTCTTCCGTCGATATGGCCGTGGTCGTGCAGCGTTGACCGCGGTGGTCAGCAGTTACCACGCCGCCGGTGCCGTACGGGACGTGGCCAAGGCCTTGGGCCTGCCGCCGGACCAGATCAATGCACTGGCCGATTGCTGTGGCCACTGGAGCGACGAAACGCCGCCGCTGGAACGCTTGCGCGAAAACGGTTTCGACCCCGACAGCCCGCTGCTGCGCCGGGTCTTGAGCCTGACCGGGCAACTGATCGGCTTCCCCCGGCACCTGTCGCAACACCCCGGCGGTTTCGTGATTTCCGAGCAGCCGCTGGACACTCTGGTGCCGGTCGAGAACGCGGCCATGGCCGAGCGCACGATTATTCAGTGGGACAAGGACGACCTCGATGCGGTCGGCCTGCTCAAGGTGGATATCCTGGCACTTGGCATGCTCAGCGCGATCCGCCGCTGTTTCGATCTGCTGCGCCGTCATCGCCAGCGCGATTTGAGCCTGGCGACGATTCCCCCCGAAGACAAACCGACCTACGCGATGATCAGCCGCGCCGACACCATCGGCGTGTTCCAGATCGAATCACGGGCGCAGATGTCGATGCTGCCGCGCCTGCGTCCGCAAAAATTCTATGACCTGGTGATTCAGGTGGCGATTGTCCGGCCGGGCCCGATTCAGGGCGGGATGGTTCACCCGTATCTGCGTCGTCGCAATAAAGAAGAAAAAGAAACCTATCCTTCGCCAGAACTGGAAGTGGTGCTCAAGCGCACCCTTGGCGTGCCGCTGTTTCAGGAACAGGTGATGCAGATCGCCATTGTTGCCGCCGACTACAGCCCCGGCGAGGCCGACCAGTTGCGCCGCTCCATGGCGGCGTGGAAGCGCCACGGTGGCCTTGAACCGCACAAGGAGCGCCTGGCTGCCGGTATGAAGAAAAATGGCTATACGCCGGAATTCGCTGCGCAGATCTTCGAGCAGATCAAAGGTTTCGGCAGCTACGGTTTCCCCGAGTCCCATGCCGCCAGTTTCGCTTTGCTGACCTACGCCAGTTGCTGGCTCAAGTGCCACGAACCGGCAGCGTTTGCCTGTGCGCTGATCAATAGCTGGCCGATGGGCTTCTACAGTCCCGACCAGATTCTGCAGGATGCGCGCCGCCATCAATTGCAGATTCGCCCGGTCGACGTACGTGCCAGCGATTGGGATTGCAGTCTGGAAACCACCACCGGGCCACAACCGGCGATTCGCATGGGCTTGCGCATGATCAAGGGCTTTCGCGAGGACGACGCCCGGCGCATCGAAGCGTCGCGGGCGCGCGGGGCGTTTGCCGACGTCGCCGACCTGGGCGAGCGTGCGGCGCTCGACAGCCGCGCGCAAGCCTTGCTTGCCGACTCCGGGGCCTTGCGTGGCCTGGCCGGGCATCGGCATCGGGCGCGCTGGGAAGTGGCGGGGGTGCAGAAGCAGTTGGGGCTGTTTGCCGGATTGCCCAGTCAGGAAGAGCCGGAAGTGCTCTTGCCCAAACCCAGCGTCGGCGAGGATCTGCACGCTGACTACGCCACCGTCGGCACGACATTGGGGCCGCATCCGCTGGCACTGTTGCGCGGTGAATTGCGAGCCTTGCGCTGCCGCAGCTCGCGGGAACTGCTGGATGTCGAACATGGCCGGCCAGTGAGCATGGCCGGGTTGGTGACCGGGCGCCAGCGTCCCGGTACTGCCAGCGGGGTGACGTTCGTGACGTTGGAAGACGAGTTCGGCAACGTCAATGTGGTGGTCTGGCGCGATCTGGCCGAGCGTCAACGGCAAGTTCTTGTTGGATCGCAATTGCTGAGGGTCGATGGCCGCTGGGAACGCGAGGGCGAAGTGCGGCACTTGATCGCCGGTCGCCTGAGTGACCTGAGCCCGCTGCTCAATGGCATACGCGTGCAGAGCCGGGATTTCCACTGATCAACCCCGACCCCGGGCCAAACAGCGAACCCTGTGGGAGCCAGCCTGCTGGCGAAAGCGACCTGTCATTCAACATAGTCGTCGCCTGATTCACCGCCTTCGTGAGCAAGCTCACTCTCACATGGCTTTTATTACCCCTGGATGCCCAGCCTGTTTATTGACGCCAAAAAATCCTGTCATGAGTGATGGCACTTTGTCATAATGCCGGCCCTCTTCCGCTGGCCAGCGCTTTGCCGTGCCGGGACACCCCGTTTTTCAAGAAGGAAATACTCAGTGAGAATGATCTCCCGGATGTTGGTCTCAGGCGTTGCGATTGCCGTGCTCGGCACCCTGGCCACCACGCTGTCCGGCTGCGCCACGGAAAGCTCCCGCGCGCTGCCGGTGGCCAAGGTCGAAAGCGCCAATCAAGTCTGGACCGGCGTTCGCGTGCCAATGGCCGTGGGCAAATTCGACAACCGCTCCAGCTACATGCGCGGCATCTTCTCCGACGGCGTCGACCGTCTCGGCGGCCAAGCCAAGACCATCCTGATCACCCACTTGCAGCAGACCAACCGCTTCAGCGTGCTGGACCGCGACAACATGGGCGAAATCCAGCAGGAAGCCACCATCAAGGGTCAGGCCCAACGGTTGAAAGGCGCTGATTACGTGGTCACTGGAGACGTCACCGAATTCGGCCGCAAAGAAACCGGCGACCACCAGTTGTTCGGCATTCTCGGTCGCGGCAAAACCCAGGTTGCCTACGCCAAGGTCAACCTGAACATCGTCAATATCAGCACCTCCGAAGTGGTCTATTCGACCCAGGGCGCCGGCGAGTACGCCTTGTCCAATCGCGAAATCATCGGCTTCGGTGGCACCGCTGCCTACGACTCCACCCTCAACGGCAAAGTACTGGATCTGGCCATGCGCGAGGCGATCAATCGTCTGGTCGACGGCATGAACGCCGGTGCCTGGAAACCGGGCAACTGATCGACGCCCATTGCAAGGAGCAACACCCATGAAGCTGAATCTGTCGCGCCCGTTGCTGGCGCTGACCCTGGCCGCCAGCACGTTGCTGGCCGGTTGTGCCGCGCCGAAAACCCTGTACCAGTGGGAAGGCTACGAGCCGCAGGTCTACGAATACTTCAAAGGCGAAGAACCGAAGGAAGCCCAGGCCGAAGCGCTGGAGCGTGACCTGCAAAAAATCCGCTCGACGGGTAAAGCCGTGCCGCCGGGCTACCACGCGCACCTGGGCCTGCTCTATCTGAGCATGGGCAAGGACGATCAGATGGTGCAGCAATTCAACACGGAAAAAACACTGTTTCCCGAGTCCGGCACGTACATGGACTTTTTGCTTAAAAATGCCAAGGCCGGAGTCACCCAATGATCTCGCGTACCTGCAAATGGCTGATCGCCGGTCTGGCCCTGACCGTGCTGGGTGGCTGCGTCGCGCCGAAAACCGTGGATTACTCGGCCTACAAACAGGCGCGTCCGAAAACCATTCTGGTCCTGCCGCCGCTCAATACCTCGCCGGACGTGAAGGCTTCCTACAGCCTGCTGTCGCAAGTGACGTTCCCGCTGGCCGAGGCCGGTTACTACGTCTTGCCGATCACCCTGGTCGACGAAACCTTCCGCCAGAACGGCATGACCACGCCCGATGACATCCATCAGGCACCGCCGAACAAACTGCAGGAAATCTTCGGTGCGGACGCAGCGCTGTACATCACCGTGACCGAATACGGCACTCGCTACATGGTGATCAGCAGCGAAACCGCAGTGACCGCGACGGCGAAACTGGTCGACCTGAAAAGCGGCACGACGCTGTGGACCGGCACGGCGCGCGCGTCGAGCGAAGAGGGTGGCAACAACGGTGGTGGCGGTCTGATCGGCATGCTGATCACCGCCGCCGTGAAGCAGATCATCAACAGCTCCACCGACGCCGGCTACCCGATTGCCGGTGTGGCGAGCAATCGTCTGCTTTCCGCTGGCCACCCGGCAGGCCTGCTGTACGGCCCGCGTTCGCCGAAATACGGCACCGACTGAACCTCTACCGGTGATCGTTTCCACGCTTTGCGTGGGAATGCCGCCATGGACGCTCTGCGATCAATAGTGGTCAGTCCCAGCGCCATTTCCCCATCGAAACCCCTGTATCCTGACGCCAAAGTCGATATTCTGCGCCTCGGGCCAACCGACGCCAAAGGAGTGTTCGTATGACCGACAAGAAACCGGAGACCACGGTCGACCGCGTCTACCAAGGGGTTTACCAGGCGATCAGCAAGCGTTCGCTGCGTCCGGGGATGAAACTGGGCGAGGCCTCGCTGGCCGAGCTGTTCAATGTCAGCCGCACCTCGGTGCGCGCGGCGCTCAAGCAACTGGAAGCCGAAGGGCTGGTCACCACGGAGCCCAACAAGGGCGCATCGGTGTCGTTGCCGAGCAACGAAGAGCTGCGCTCGCTGTTCGAAACCCGCCGTCTGATCGAGATCGGCATCGTCACCGAACTGTGCCGGCGTAAAGACCCGGCGGCGATGCAGGACCTGCGCGCGCACCTGCTGCTCGAAGACGAAGCCCACGCGGCGGGCGATCACGAACGGCTGATTTACCTGCTCGGTGAATTCCATCTCAAACTGGCGCGCAGCCTGAACAACCCGGTGCTGCTCGATTGGTTCCAGAAACTGATTTCCCGCGCCTCGCTATACGCTGCTGCGTTGGATGACGACAGCCATGAAGTCTGCCGCGACGACGAACATTTGCGTCTGATCGAGCACATCGAGGCCGGCAACCAGAGCGCTGCCATCGAACTGACCTGCACCCATCTGAACGGGATCGAGAAGGCCATTCTCGACGTCGCCGCGAAAATGAAAACCGGCTACCACCCGCTCAAGCACTTGATCGGCGTCTAGTCGGCTGCACGCCCACAAATCGGCTAATCTCTGATGAAACCAATGCGACCGAAGATGCTCGAAACACACGAGCGTCGCGTCGTTCCGGCGTCGCGACAGATCGGGCACTCACCACAGGACTCCGAGTCAATCGATGCAGTTTTTATCCGAGAGCTACGGTTGTGACGGCTGGAAAGGCGAAATGGCCGAGCGTATTCGGGCGTTCGACTGGAGCCACACCGAGCTGGGCCCGTTGCGTAGCTGGCCGGCGAGCCTGTGCAGCGCCGTACAACTGATGCTGGCCTCGCCATTGCCAATGGTGATGCTTTGGGGGCGCGCCGGTTACATGGTCTACAACGACGCCTATTCGCAGTTTGCCGGGGGACGCCATCCTTACCTGCTTGGCGCGCCAGTCGAACTGGGCTGGCCGGAAGTCGCCGAATTCAATCGCAACGTGGTCGATACCTGCCTGGCGGGCGGCACGCTGTCCTATCGCAATAAACTTTTGGTGCTGTTGCGCGACCGCGTCCCGGAAGACGTCTGGCTCGATCTCTATTACAGCCCGGTGGCCAATGATGAAGGCGCGCCCGCAGGCGTGATGGCAATGGTGGTGGAAACCACCGAGCTGGTGATCTCCGAACGCCTGCGTCAGGAAGCGGAGAACGCCTACCGCGCCGATAACGAGCGAGTGCGGCTGGCGCTGAATGCCGGGGCATTGCTCGGCTCGTTTGTCTGGGACATCAAAAACAACCGGCTGTCGGCCGATGAACGCTTCACCCGGACCTTCTCCTATCCACCGGACCAGGACCTGAGCAATCTGGCCCAGGACATTGCCGACTCACGCATTCATCCCGATGACCTCGCCTGGGTGCAGGAGCGTGTTGCTCATTCGGTGCAGACCGGTGAGCCGTATAACGCCGAATACCGGGTGTTGCGCAGCGATGGCAGTTACCTGTGGGTGCTGGCCAGCGGTGCTTGCGAATTCGACGAAGACGGCGCGCCGCTGCGCTTTCCGGGTGTGCTGATCGACATTCATGAACGCAAGAACGCCGAAGAATCCCTGCTCAAGTTCACGCGCAATCTGGAACAGCGTGTGGCCGAAGAGGTCGAGGCGCGCCTCGCGGCTGAAGAGCAGTTGCGCCAGTCGCAGAAGCTCGAATCGATCGGCGGATTGACTGGCGGCGTCGCTCACGATTTCAACAATCTGCTGCAAGTGATCGCTGGCAACCTGCATCTGCTCGCGCGGCATGAACCGAACAATGCCAATGTGCAGCGCCGCGTCGGTGCTTCGCTGGCAGCGGTCGAGCGCGGCGCCAAGCTGTCTTCGCAACTGCTGGCGTTTGCCCGGCGCCAGCCGTTGTCGCCGGCGGTATGCAACCCGCAGCAGATCTTCGAGGGCGTCGGCGAATTGCTCCAGCGCGCCCTCGGCGAAACCATTCAGATCGACGTGCAATTGCCGCCAGCACCGTGGCATGTCTACGTCGACCGCAACCAGTTGGAAAACGCCATTCTCAACCTGGCGATCAACGCCCGCGATGCCATGCAAGGCGAGGGCGTGATCGGCCTCAGTGCCTCCAACGTCCAGCTCGATAGCGCGTTCTGTGCCGGTAAAGGCATCAGTCCCGGCGACTTCGTGCGGGTCGCGGTCAGCGACAGCGGCGCGGGTATCCCGCCGGACATTCTCGAGCAAGTGTTCGAGCCGTTTTTCACCACCAAGGCCGATGGTCAGGGCACCGGGCTTGGCCTGAGCATGGTCTTCGGTTTCGTCAAACAGAGCGGCGGCCATGTCGAGATCGACAGCCGGATCGGCGAGGGCACGCGGGTGCAGTTGTATTTCCCGCGCAGTCTGCGCCCGATCCTCGACGAATCGCCGAACCTGCAACGCCAGCAGAGCGGCGGCAACGAGACGATTCTGGTGGTCGAGGACAACGATGCCGTGCGCACCTCGGTGGTCGAGTTGTTGCGCGAGGAAGGTTATCGCGTGGTCACGGCCGGCAATGGCGATGTGGCGATGCAGACACTGCTTGAAGGCACTGAAGTCGATCTGATTTTCACTGATGTGGTCATGCCGGGATTGATCAAGAGCTCGGATTTGTTCGCTTGGGCCAAGGTGCAGACGCCGCCGGTGGCGGTGCTGTTCACCTCCGGACATACCCGCGACATCATTTCGCGCAATCACCAGCTCAGCCCCGACACCCATCTGCTCGGCAAACCCTACAGTCCGCAAGCCCTGCTGCAGACGATTCGCTCGGTACTCAGCAGTTGAGCGCTGAACACCCCCTCACCAAGGCAGGCCGATGACTTCCAAACGCAGCTCCAAAGCGCCCGCCGGCATGGTCCGCGTTCGCGGCGCCCGCGAACACAACCTGAAAAACGTCGATGTCGACATTCCGCGCGACGCCTTGGTGGTGTTCACCGGGGTGTCCGGTTCGGGCAAATCATCGCTGGCGTTTTCGACGCTGTACGCTGAGGCGCAGCGGCGCTATTTCGAATCGGTGGCGCCTTATGCTCGGCGTCTGATCGATCAGGTCGGCGTGCCGGATGTCGACTCCATCGAAGGCCTGCCGCCCGCCGTCGCTTTGCAGCAACAGCGCGGCACGCCGAGTACGCGTTCTTCGGTAGGCAGCGTGACCACGTTGTCGAGCCTGATCCGCATGCTCTATTCGCGCGCCGGCAGTTATCCGCCGGGGCAACCGATGTTGTACGCCGAGGATTTTTCGCCGAATACCCCGCAGGGCGCCTGCCCGGAGTGTCATGGGTTGGGGCGGGTTTATGAAGTCACCGAGGCGCTGATGGTGCCGGATCCGAACCTGACCATCCGCCAGCGCGCCGTGGCGTCCTGGCCTCTGGCGTGGCAGGGACAGAACCTGCGCGACATCCTCGTAACCATGGGTATCGATGTCGACATTCCATGGAAAAAACTGCCGAAAAAGCAGCGCGACTGGATTCTGTTCACCGAAGAAACCCCGACGGTTCCGGTGTACGCCGGGCTGACCCCGAAAGAAACCCGCGTCGCCCTCAAACGCAAGATGGAACCGAGTTACCAAGGCACGTTTACCGGCGCCCGTCGCTACATCCTGCACACCTTTACCCACTCGCAAAGTGCGCTGATGAAAA